>DAIOUB010000039.1:16998-19980 GCA_036751735.1 Levilinea sp.
TCGGGGGGTTCGCTTTGCCCCGCCGCTGTCCCCACCGGCAGCAGCGCCAGCGCCAGACACAGCGCCAACAGCATCCGCCAAACCGCACGCCATCTTTTCATCTCAGACCTCCTGACTCGGATTGCTTCCCAATTCGTTTCTGCGCCGTCACCATCCCGTGCAGGCGCCCATCTGCACCGAAGCGTTGGTATCCAGCTCAATGATCCAATCCTGGTAGGTCAAATCCCCCAGTTTGTTGCCGCCCACCAGCACATTCTTAAACTGGATCAACCCTTCGCCGTTCTCCACCCGAAAACCCAAATCCATATTGCCGCTGAAATCCCCGCAGGTGATCTTAAACGGCAGCCCCACCCCGCGGAAGAAGGCGGCGGGTTCCCCCGTGGTCAGGCCGCTGCCGCGCGCCAGCACATAGTCTCCGGTCAGCGGCCCTTTGACGTCAAAATACAAGCCCGAGCCGCCGCTGCCTTCCGCGCGCACCTGCCGCAGCACCACCGCCGGGTTGGGCATGGAAGCCACCAGGTCGGACTGGCTCAGCCAGATGCCGTCCATCTGGCTCCCCACCGCGCTCACCCGCTCCATCGTGACCGGCTGGTTGCTGTACACCATCACGCCGTGATTCACGCTGCGGTTGACGCTCACCTGGCTCAGTTTCACCGCAGAGCGCTCACCTTCGACGGCATGGCTGTTGATCTCTAAACCGGTGTTGAGCGAATCGGTCACCTGCACATTTTTCACCAACGTGTTGCCGCCCCCGCTCAAATAAATCCCCTGTCCCCCCGACACCGCCGCATTCTGCAGCGAAATGTCTCCGCCCGTGATCTCGGCGTAAATCGCGTTGGAACTCCCGCCCTGCGTCCGAATACCGCTCAGCGACCCGCGGAGTGCGCCCATCACCACCAAAGCGCCCCCCCCGTTGTTTTCAAAACTATTTTCCCCTGCCCGTCCCTGCACGATCACGCTTTGGCTGGCGTTACCCCAATGATCGCGGCTGGTTAAAGATGCGCCCGCCTGCGCGTTGCCGCTGCTGGTCAGGCCTTTGGCGGTGATCATGCTGCTGCTGTCCACCGCCAGCCCATAGCCTCCGTTCTGGAGGGTGCGGATATTTTGCAGTTTGACCGGCAGGCTGCTCACATCCGTCACCTGGTTGTTCACAATGATGCCGGTAAACTGGTTGCCCACCGCCGCAACATCTTTCAAGGTCACCCGGTTTTGCAGCACCATGTATAAAGCGGTACCGCCCCGGTTGCCCGAGAACGTGCTGCGCTGCACCACCACCGGCAGGGCCGTGCTGGCCGACTCCTGAATCACCTGCAGGCCGCCGAAGCCGGTGTTGCCGCTCACCTCAACGTTGACAGCCGAAAAGCTGCCGCTGGCGATGGCATGCCCGCCTGCCAGATTACCCACCGAACGTACGTTGTTCAGGCTGATATTCGCACCCTTGAACGCGAATCCGGTGTCGCGGTTTTGAAACGCCCGCAGCCCCTGAACGCGAATGGGGCCGTACATTTCCTCTACGGAAAGGCCAACGTTGTTATTTTGAAACAGGCAGGACCCCAAGCGGTCCTGAATCACCACTTCTTTGGCACTGTGGATCACCGCGCCTTCTCCCCCCGAAGCGACCACCTCCAATCCGTCCAGCAGAACTTTCCCTGCGCTGTACAGCTCTAAACCATTGCCCGTGTTGAAGCTGAGCGCGCTGCGCAAAATCGTCACCGCTGCCTGTGACGCGATCCAAGCGCCCCCCGACTGATTGCGCACGCTGGACACGCGGTCCAGATACACTGGTCCTTGTGTGTCAACAATTAATCCAATGAATGTGTTGCGGGAAAAATTGGAAAACGTCACCCGCACGGGGGTGTTGGTTAGAAAGGTGCCCAGAATCACCCCGTGGCTGTTGTTGGATAACGCGCTGACCCCATGCAGAGAAACTTTCTGGGCGTTAACCACTTGCAGCCCAGGACCGTTATTCCCGGAAAAACTGCTGTTGAGGATCTCCAGACTGCCGTCTGTGCCCAGGTGCGCCCCTGACCCCGTGCAGTGGGAAATATGCACATCGCGCAGGCTCACGCTGCCGGTTTGTCCGCCGATGATCAGGCCGGTGTCGGGGGTGTCTGTGTTCGTCCAGCCGCTCACCACCGCCGTGCCGGAATTCTCCGAGGCGTTCAGCACGCCCTTCATCTGAAAGTCGCTGACCCCCCAGTCGTGCAGAAAGTTCACATGAATATTGCTCACCAGCCGGGTTGCCGCCTGCCCCCCGCCGATGGTGCCCCCCATGCCCACCAGGTTCAGGGCTGCCGGGGGCGTTTGCCATTGGGAGCCGTCCAGCCGCACATTCGCCGGCGTGGCCGCCGTCAGGTCATATTCCCCCGCGCCGAGGTACACCGTGCCCCCCGCGGGTGCGGCATTGTGACCGCTGAGGTAATCCACCGCCGCCTGAATGGGGTTGCTGCACGCCTGATCCCCGGCTGTGTCCGGGTCGCAGTCTGCAAAGGTGAACGCGTAGGGGGTCGAACCGATTTTAAAATATGCCCCAGGGTCGGGGTATAAAACCGCCTGCTCTTCCATTGCTCCGGCCTCCGGAGGGTTCAGGCCCTCAGCCGCCGCCGGAGTCACCCACCCGGTGAACAGACACAACCCCATCATCACGCTTGCCGCCAAGCGCCGCAGCCCTGCCGCACGTTGCACCATATTGCCTCCCCAGCCCAATGAAAAGTGATGTTTTGGAATCACGAAGCGTAATGACACCCCCCACGGGCGTGCCCATCCCCGAAAAAGGGATTCCAGCGCGTGATAGAACGATGATAGCAAAGATCAAGATTGTTTTCAACCGTTTTTCCACCGATTCCTACCTTGCAATTGCCCGCCCCTGACTATAATGAAAGAGAAATGACCCCTTGGCTCTCATCCCTTACGGACCGCTGGGCGCGCGTGCCCCACCCCACCTGCCAGGCCGAAGTGCGCCTGCGCCAGCCCTGGGCGCTG
>DAIOUB010000040.1:0-13828 GCA_036751735.1 Levilinea sp.
GCGTAGGCTTCGGTGACCGGGGCGCCGCCGATCATCACCTTGACCTGACCGCGCAGGCCGGCTTCTTCCAGAGCCTGGATGGTGACTTTCATGTTGGACATGGTGGTGGTGAGCAGGGCCGACATGGCGACCAGATCCACATCTCCCTGGCGGACGGCTTCGACAAAAGCATCGGGCGAAACGTCGGCGCCGAGGTCCTGGATGGTAAAGCCAGCGCCTTCGAGCATCATGCACACCAGATTTTTGCCGATATCGTGCAGGTCACCCTTGACCGTTCCGGCGACAACTTTGCCCATAGGTTTGATGTCACCGGCGAGCAGGTGGGGCTTGAGCAGATTGAGGCCTTCCTGCATGGCGCGGGCAGAAACCAGCATTTCGGGGACGAAATACTCCCCATCTTCAAAGAGCTGGCCCACTTTGGCCATGGCGGCGACCAGGCCCTGGTTGAGGATGAGCTGGGGGTCCAGATGGGCATCCAGGGCTTCCTGCACCTTTTGGGTGACGACGGCGCGGGCGCCATCTACAATACCGTCATAAATTGCTTGAATGAGATGATCCATGATTCTCGCTCCGGTGCGTATAGATAATTGCTCCTGCGGCCGCTTAAGGGATGAAGCGGGTGAGGAAAGGGGGCGCTGGACGGCTCAACAGGAGGATGGACTGAGCTTGCTGCCTTGATTGTATCAAGAATTTGTCGAAAAATTGCCCAAAATTGGGCTGTACTTAACAGTTCTGGAAACCCGTGAAGTGTTTTGGTTGCAAATCTACAGTATGCTGTTTATAATTTAACCAATATCTAGCGATACCCTGGTGTTTTGGACGCTTCGATTTCTTCGTTTGAATTTATTAATTGTCTGTAAAGTCCAAGGCGAGGGGATTGATGCGTGTATTGGAGGCCGCCCTGGAAACTCAACGGATGACGCACAACCTACCCAAGGGGCAGACGCCAGCCAAGCAGCTTCAACCTGGCACGATTTTGATTGACCGGTACGCCATTCAAGAAGTGGTGGGATTGGGCGGGATGGGGTCTGTGTACCGCGCGCGGGATTTGCATTTCCCCAACGTGGTGAAGCTGGTGGCGGTAAAAGAGATGATCAACCAGGCCCCAGACCCACTGGTGCGGCAAACCATCGTGGCCAATTTTGAGCGCGAAGCCAACATTCTGGTGACCCTGGCTCACCCTTCGATTCCGAAGATTTTTGATTACTTCACCCATGAAGAACGTTCCTATCTGGTGGAGGAGTTTGTTGGGGGAAAAGACCTGGATGCAGTCCTTAACGAGTCGCAAACTTACTTCCCGGAAGATCAGGTCATCGCCTGGGCCATTCAGCTGTGCGATGTGATCAATTATCTGCACACCCACAAACCAGAGCCGATTATCTTCCGCGACCTGAAGCCATCGAATATCATGGTGAACACGCATGGGAATATTGTGTTGGTGGACTTTGGGATCGCCAAGATTTTCAAAGCCGGACAAAAAGGGACGATGATCGGCACGGAAGGGTACTCTCCGCCGGAACAATATCGGGGAGAGGCTTCACCGCTGGCGGATTTATATTCGCTGGGAGCGACGCTGCATCATTTATTAACGCGGAAAGACCCGCGCCTGGAGCCGCCTTTTACCTTTGCCGAGCGGCCGATTCACAAATTTAACCCGGCGGTATCGCCGGAGATGGAATTGGTGGTGAACACCGCCTTGCAGTACAACCCGGACGAACGTTTCCCTTCCGCGGCAGCGATGAAAGAAGCCCTGCTGTTGGTAGCGAAGAAGACAGGCGCGCTGAGCAAAGTGGCGCTGCAAAGCGAACCTGTGGTGAAAGACACCACAGTGAAACCGTTGTGGTCTTTCCGCTGCGAAGATGAGGTGCGGGGGACGCCGGCGATTGAAGGCGGGGTGCTGTACGTAGGTTCGTACGATAACAACCTGTACGCGCTGAACTCGACCAGCGGCGACTTTATGTGGAAGTTCCCCACGGAAGGCGGCATTGTCAGCCAGCCGCTGCTGCACGAGGGGGTGGTGTATGTTGGGTCGGCTGACCGTCATTTCTACGCCGTATCCGCTCGCACGGGGAAATCGTTGTGGGCGTATGAGACCCAAGGCCCCATCCGCAGCTCACCGCGCATGGCTGAAGGCCACCTGATCATTGGTTCAGACGACGGCTATCTGCATGCGGTGAATCCGCTGACCAATCGGCGGATTTGGCTGGTGGACGCTGGCGCGGCGGTACGTTCCACGCCGTGCGTGAGCGGAGACTATATCTATTTTGGGTGTGAGAGCGGTGAAGTTTTCTGCATTGATTTTCGCGGGCAAACGCGCTGGCGTTTTCGCGCCAAGCGGGCGGTCACGGCTTCACCGGAGGTAGCGAACGGGGTGGTGTATTTCACCTCGCTGGATTCAACCGTGTATGCGCTGGACGCCAAGACGGGATGGGTGATCTGGCGCTACCGCATGGGCAAGGGGGGCATCTCCTCGCCTTGCGCGGTGGACCGCTTTATCATCGTGGGGTCGGCGGATGAAAACATTTACTGCCTGGATACGGGCAATGCCAAAGAGGTGTGGCGCTTTAAGACCGAACACCAGGTGAGCGGATCCCCTGTGATTCATAAAGACTCGGTGTATTGCGGCTCTGCGGACGGCAAGGTGTACTGCATGGAGTACCGCACGGGGCGGCTGCGCTGGAAATTTGAAACTGGCGGCCCGATTACCGGCGGCGTAACCGTAAGCAACGATGTGCTGTATTTTGGCTCCTCGGATCATATGGTGTATGCAATCATGCCTTGATCTTTGAGAGATCAGCAGGCTGGAGGAATTTGTGCTGAAATTTATCAAGCAACTTTTTGAAAAGCCCAAAAGCACCACAGTGAACGTTGAGACAGCCCCTTTGTCTGCCGATCAATTGGATGCGGTTGCAAAAGTGAAGAAGGAGATTCGTCCAGCGCAGCTGCTGGTGGGAAGCTGCCAATCGGTGGGGATGCAGCGCAATCACAATGAGGACACGCTGATCACCCTCTCGGCGGTGGTGGCAGACGACATGACGGACCTGCCGTTTGGTGTTTTTATCGTCGCAGATGGGATGGGCGGTCACCAATATGGTGAAGTTGCCAGCGGCACGGCTGCGCGGGCGATGGCAGAGTATTTGATCACCAAGCTGTACAGTTCGCTGGCGGGGCTGCGGCCTGAGGCGCAAGGGGAAAGCCTGCAAGAGATCATGGAGGCGGGCGTCAACGAAGCCAACCAGGCCGTCATCCGCAAAGCGCCGGGAGGCGGCACGACCTTGACCACGGCGTTGGTGATCGGTGAGCAGGTGACGATTGCGCATGTGGGCGACAGCCGAGCGTATTTTTTGTTCACGGATGGACGCGTTCAGGCGCTGACCCAGGATCATTCGCTGGTGAGGCGGCTGGTGCAGCTGAAACAAATCACGGAAGAAGAGGCTCTGGTACACCCGCAGCGCAATGTGCTGTATCGAGCCATCGGCCAAAACGAACCCTTCCGGCCGGACATCAACAGCTACTTACTGCCCCACCCTGGGTATTTGATGATTTGCTCGGACGGGCTTTGGGGTGTTGTGAACGAAAACGAGATCTCTCGGATTGTATTAAATGCACCTTCACTGACCAGCGCCTGCCAATCTCTCATTGACGCGGCAAACGACGCTGGCGGCCCGGATAACATCACCGTCGTTCTGGTGCAGTATTTGCTGTAGGGGAAACGGACGGACTGTGGAACAAAACCATTATGAGGTCTTGGGCGTTTCAAGAGATGCCATTCCGGAAGAAATTCGGAAGGCATATTTTGAGTACGCGCGTAAGCTTCACCCAGACGCGAACCCAGACCCGGGGGCTGCGGAACAATTCATACGTATTCAGACGGCGTATGATGTGCTTTCAAACCCGGAGCGGCGGCATGAATATGATGGGCTGCTGCCCCCGGAGGCGGTGGAAACCTCCGTGGCGGTATCTGTGCAGTACAGTTCGTCGTTCCTGCCGCGCTTGAGCGAACCGCAGGTCATTTATGTATTTATGGATCTCTCCTGCCGGGCGGAGCCGGATAAGGCAAAGGCCGCCCCGCTGAACATTTGCCTGGTGCTGGACCGCTCGACCTCGATGAAGGGTGAGCGCATGGACATGGTGAAGTCCAGCGTGCAGCAGCTGATCAAGAAGATGGAGGCGAAAGATATCCTGAGCGTGGTCAGTTTCAGCGACCGGGCGGAGGTAGTCATCCCGCCGACGCGCATTGCCGAAATCGGCAAGGTGGCGGACCGGATCAGCCTGATTGAAACGATGGGCGGGACCGAGATCTACCAGGGCCTTTCGCTGGGGATGAGCATGCTGCACTTGCGAGGCGCCGCAGCTTTCACGCGTCATTTGGTGCTGGTGACGGATGGGCACACCTACGGTGATGAAGAATCCTGTCTGGCGATTGCGCGCCAGGCGGCTAATGAAGGGATCGTTTTATCCGCATTTGGGATTGGGCATGAATGGAACGATGCCTTCATGGATCACCTGGCGGGGTTGAGCGGCGGGACGTCGTTCTTTATTTCCGGCGCGCAGGACATTCACAAGCAACTGGAAGAGAGATTTTCGACGTACGAACAGGTGTTTGCGAACAGTGTGACGCTGGAATTGGATACCGGGCCGCTGGCCAAGCTGCGCTACGTATTTCGGCTGCGTCCGGAGGTTGGGCCTATCCCCGTAACGGAAAAGATTTCGCTGGGCAATTTGCATTACGGCCAAAACCACGTGGTTCTATTTGAGTTTGTCACCCAACCTGTTCCAGAAGAAATGGAGCGGGTGAACATCAGCCTGGGGAGGCTACGGATGGAAAGCCTGAGCGACGGCCGTTCCATTCGTGTGCCGGTGCGTTTTCGCAGACAGATATCTGCGACCGCGGATCCTGAGCTGCCGCCGCCCGCTATCGTGGACGCGATGTCGCGCATGACCCTGTACCGGCTGCAGGAACGAGCGCGGCAAGAGGTGGAGGCAGGGGATGTGGGGGAGGCCACCAAACATTTACAATACCTGGCGACCCATTTGCTTTCGCAGGGCGACCGGGATTTAGCGCATGTGGTATTGAAAGAGGCAGAGCATATTCAACAAAGTCATTCTTTTAGTTCCGAGGGACAGAAGCGGATTAAGTACGGAACGCGCGCTTTACTGTTACCCTCGGGACTGGAGCAAAAAATGTCATGATTATTTGTCCAAACTGCCGTCACGAAGAAATTGCCGGATCGTTGTTTTGCAGCGAATGCGGCGCACAGCTTATCACCACCGGCCACCTGACGACACACAACATTCGCAGGAAGGTTTCGGAACCAAGCTCCGCTGCGAAAGGCCCTGGGCCTGTGGCAGCCCCGTCCGCCGCGGCTGCGGAGGGCGAGACCCTCATTTCGCTGAACATGCTGGACAGCGGTGAGATTTTGTCTTTATCCGGTCGGATGGAGTACACTCTGGGGCGGGTATCGGAAGGACAGCCGATTTTACCAGACGTGGACCTGACCGCTTTTGAGGCGTACGCGCAGGGTGTTTCACGGCTGCACGCCTCGATTAAGATTATCAATGAATCGGTTGTGATCATGGATCTGGGATCCTCGAATGGAACGCGGATCAATGGGCAAAAGATTGTCCCGCATATTGAGTATCCAATTAATCATGGCGATGTGATTGCCTTAGGGCGCCTGAAAATTCAGGCATTGATGCGCCGGAAGAATACCGCGAACCTGTAAAGGAAGATGGTATGCCAACTTTAATTATCCATATTCAAAATGAAGATCCTGTGATTGGGGATGTGGACGCACTGCCGAACGCGGCTGACAATGTGTTAATTGTAAAAAACCCTCGAAAGCGCGACGGCAAAGACCTTCCCTATCTGGATAACAGCGTGAACGTGGTGGTTTGGCCATTCTGGCGGATCAACTTTATTGAAGTGCTGCCGATGGCCGAGGAAGAAGAAATTATCACGTTTGTGCGGGAGTAAACCAACCGTTATGCCTGACGAGTCCTTTGTCAACCGCATTATTCTGGTCGTAGACGATGAAGAGCGTATGGCGCGCTTCATCCGATTAAACCTGGAACACGACGGCTTTCAGGTGGTGGAAGCTTATCGGGGGATGACCGCCATTCAGACGCTGCGCGATGCGATGCCGGATTTGGTGCTGCTGGATGTAATGATGCCAGACCTGGATGGGTTTGAGGTTCTAAAGCTGATCCGCGAGGTCAGTTCGGTTCCGGTGATTATGCTGACCGCGAAGGGGGAGGAAGACGACCGCGTACACGGGTTGGAATTGGGCGCGGATGATTACATCACCAAGCCTTTCAGCCCCCGTGAGCTGGTCAGCCGCGTGCGGGCGGTGCTGCGGCGCACAGAAACCGCGGGGAACGTTCCGCGAGATTTAATTGAGGTGGATGAGCGCTTTAAGATTGATTTTGGACGCAGAGAAGTGTGGGTGGAGGGGGAACTGGTGAAGCTGCGCCCCACGGAGTACCGCTTGCTGTACCATCTGGTGCAAAACGCGGGCTGGGTTATGACCTACGACCAGCTGCTGTCGAAGGTGTGGGGGTATGAGTACCGCGATGAACCGCATTATGTGCGGCTGTATGTGAATTACTTGCGGCAGAAGCTAGAGAAAGACCCTTCGAACCCGCAGTACATCCTGACTGAGCGCGGGGTGGGATACCGGTTTGTAGATTTCCGACGAAAAAGCGCTGAGAGCGCCAACGACTGAGGATTCCAACAAAGAATCTATAAACCGCTTGCAGAAATCCAATATGAGTGGTTTATATTTCTTGAAGCTGAAACGGCTATCGAAAAAATTTGTGATATTTGGTAAAATTTGTCAAGTGAAGACGGGCTCACCCCACGAGGCGGCCCGAAAAAACTAAGGAGACCGAGAAGATGATGAGCGAACCCATCCATGTGACTGATGCGGCTTTTGAGAAGACAGTTTTGCAGGCTGAACTGCCGGTTGTGGTGGATTTTTGGGCGCCGTGGTGCGGGCCGTGTCGGATGGTTGCCCCCATTCTGGATAAGCTGGCCAAAGAGTACGAGGGCAAGCTGGTAGTGGCTAAGGTGAACACAGACGAGAACCCGGACTGGGCCGGCCGCTTTGGCGTGCAGGGCATCCCGACCATGCTGTTCTTTGCCAAGGGAAAACTGGTTCACCAGCAGGTGGGGGCGCTGCCGGAACCGGTTCTGCGCGACCTGTTCTCTCAGTTCATGGATGTGGTGGCTTCTGCTTCTGAATAAAAAAACGTAAATTGAGGATTGAAAAGATCTGCCCCATACTGGAGCAGATCTTTTTTTGTTGTGTTCAGCGAACTAGCACGGTGTCATTCGCGCTGGATGTGGGCACCCAGGGCCTTGAGCTTTTGATCCACGCGCTCGTAGCCGCGGTCAATTTGGCCAACGTTGCGAATGACGGACTTGCCCTGAGCCGAGAGGGCAGCCAAAAGCAGGGACATACCGGCGCGGATGTCGGGGCTTTCCATTTTTTCACCGTACAGGCGGGTGGCGCCCTGCACAATGCAGCGGTGGGGGTCGCACAGGACGATTTGCGCGCCCATGCCGACCAGTTTATCGGTGAAGTACATGCGGCTGGGGTACATCCAATCGTGGAAGAGGGTGGTGCCCTGGGACTGGGTGGCCACCACAATGGCGATACTCATCAAATCGGTGGGGAAAGCCGGCCAGGGCATGACGCTGATTTCAGGGATGGCCCCGCCCAGGTCTTTTTCGACCACAAGCCGCTGTTCGGCTGGGACGACGATATCCTCGCCTTCGACAATCCAATCCACGCCCAGGCGGCCAAACACCAGGCGAACCATGTCCAGGTATTTGGATCCGGCGTTGTGAATGCGGATGGAGCCGTGCGTGACGACGGCGGCGCCGATGAAGCTGACCACTTCAAGGTAATCGGGGCCGATGGTGAATTCACCGCCGTGCAGGCGAGGGACGCCCTCAATGTGCAGGGTGTTGGAGCCGATGTTGTTGATCTTGGCGCCGAGGGTATTGAGGAAGTGGCAAAGCTCTTGAATGTGCGGTTCGGAGGCGGCGTTGCGGATGATGGATTCACCGCGCGCCAGTGAGCAGGCCATAATGGCGTTTTCGGTGGCTGTGACGGAGGCCTCATCCAGGAGGATATCGGCGCCGGTCAGGCCGTTGGGGGCGTGGAAATGAAAGGTGCGCTCATAGGAGACATCCGCGCCCAACTTTTGCAGCGCGATCAGGTGGGTGTCCACCCGCCGCCGCCCGATGACGTCACCGCCCGGAGGGGGGAGGTGCAGGTCGCCGGAGCGGGCGGTCATAGGTCCGGCCAGCAAAATGGAGGCGCGGATTTTGCGGCAGAGATCGGGATCCAAATCCGCGGGCCGCACCTCTTTGGCTTGAATTTTCCAGGTATTCGGCTCCAGGGGGATCATGTCGACGCCGAGGCTGACGAGCAGAGCGCGCATGGCCTTGACATCGAGGATGTCAGGAACATTCTTGAGGATGACTGGCTCATCGGTTAACAGACAGGCCGCCAAGAGGGGCAGAGCAGCGTTCTTGTTGCCGGCGGGGGTTATTTCGCCGTGAAGGGGCACGCCACCTTCGATGTTAAATTGTTCCATAGCTTCCTCCTGCTTGAATTATAAGGCATGAAGGGCGGGAAGGTGAATGGGTAGGATGTTCTATCCAACGCAAAATTTTGAGCCGATATATAATGACGCTATCTCAACGGTGAATAAGGCGGGGCAGATGAGCGATCAAGGATGGGCGGTGGATGCGGAACGAATGTACGAAGGGGAATTGGGGGATCTGTTCTATTTGGATCCCAACCCAATGGGCAGCCCTTGCGTGCTGCTGCTGCACGGGCTGGGCGCCGATGGGGCTTCGTGGGAATACCAACTGCGGGCGCTGGCCACGGCGGGGATGAGGCCGGTGGCGCCGGATTTACCAGGGTTTGGCCGCTCGATTTACCGGGGCAAAGGGTGGAAGTTGGCCGAGGTGCGCGGCGAGATGTTCCGTTTTTTGGACAGCCTGACGACACAGCCCGCGAAAGTGGTGGGGCTTTCGATGGGAGGCGCGCTGGCGGTGAGTATGGGGATTGAGGGGGCGGGGCGGGTGGATCAACTGGTGCTGATGAACACCTTTGCCTGCCTGAGACCCAGGACGTTTTCGGAACGCTTATATTTGGTGCGGCGCTTCCTGGTGGCGAACCTTCGAGGTGTTAAATATCAGGCAGAATTGGTGGCCTGGCGCTTATTTCCGCATGCGGATCAGGCCGGACTGCGGCAGCTTTTGGTGGAGAAAATTCTGCAGGCAGACCGGAATGTGTATCGGGCGGCGATGCGGCAGCTGGCGGTGTTTGATGCGCGCCGCCGGCTTTGCGAGATCAAGATGCCCACGCTGGTGCTCACCGCGGAAGGGGATACAACCGTTCCGCGGGAAATTCAGGACGTGTTGGCGCGGAACATTCCCGGGGTGCGGCAGGTGATCGTGCCAGACAGCGGGCACGCGGTGATTGTGGACCAATGGGAGCGGGTGAACCAGATTTTGCTAGATTTTCTTCATGCCTAGCAGCTCTGACTGCAGCGCGGCAAAATCGGTGGTGGGCAGGCGGCAGGCGTAGTTTTGACAAAGGTAGGCGGTAGACAGACCGTTGACGAGGGGGCGCTCGGCCAGCAAGGGCGGGTAATGATCGCCAGGCGGGAAGGGAGCGGCGGCTGCGTAAAGGAAGGGATGGTAGGTTTGGAGCAAAGACTGCACCGCGGCGGGAGGCGCTTCGTCTTCTTTGGCGGGGTACAGCACGGCGAGCTGGGTGAGGGGGTGTTGGGCGATTTGAAGGGCTTGAAGCCAGGCCGAGAACGAAGTGGGATGGGCGGAGGCTGAGGCTTGCATGGAGGCAAGCATGTCCTGAGCGGTATCGAGGCCGGGCGCATGGGGGTCAAAGGCAGAGAGCGCCAGAAGGGCCTGGGCGGCCAATGCGCTGCCAGAGGGCACGGCGTTATCGGTCATGGTTTTGGGCCGAATGAGGAGGTCATCCTGCCCGGCCGGTGAATCATAGAAGCCGCCCAAAGGATCGGCGAAGCGTGCAAGCATGTGTTCGGCCAGGTGCCGGGCTTGCTGATACCAACCTGGGTTAAAATCCGCCTGATACAAGGCCAGGAAAGCCAAAATTGAGGCGGCGTAGTCTTCGAGGAAGGCCGGGATGGGGGCGGTCACCTGACGGTGGGAGCGCATGAGCTGGCCGTTCACGATGAGATGGGATTGGATGAACCCGGCGTTATTTTGGGCGGTGCGGAGAAAATCGGGGCGGTTGAGATAGCGGCCGGCTTCGGCAAAGGCCTGCAGGGCGAGCGCATTCCAAAAAGCCAGGATTTTGTCGTCCGTCTGGGGTCGAACCCGGCGCAGACGGTAGGTATTGAGCTTTTGATGTGCGGCGGCCAGGCGCTGGCGCAGCTCTGGCAGAGGGATGCCTAAAGAATCCGCCAGGTCTTCGTCCGAGGCCAGTTTTTGGAAGATGGTGCGGCCTTCAAAATTTCCACGTTCGGTGACGTTATAGACGGATAGGATCAAACGGGATTCCTGTGGATCGGGAAGGGCTTCTTGAATTTCTGGCACGGTCCACAGGTAATATTTGCCTTCCTCGCCCTCAGAGTCAGCGTCCAGACTGGAATAGAAGCCTCCGGCGGGGTGGGTCATCTCGTTTTGGATAAATTCCAGGGCAGCTACGGCGGTGTCGCGAAAGCTTTCGTCCTGGGTGAGCAGGTAGGCATGCAGATAGGCGCGCGCCAACAGAGCGTTGTCGTACAACATTTTTTCAAAATGGGGCACACGCCAGAAATTATCCGTGCTGTAGCGGTGGAAGCCGCCAGCGACAACATCGAAAATGCCGCCGCGGTTCATGGCTTTGAGGGCATGCAGGGCGGTATCACGGGCGGCGGTATCGCCGAGGAAGGCGCGCTGAAGTAAAAATTGGATGGACATAGCGGCGGGGAATTTGGGGGCGCGGCCCCAGCCGCCGTACTGCTGATCGTAGGATGTGAGCAGGAGGTGCACGGCATGATCCAGGGCGTCCGCAGAGAGGGGCGCGGCGGGCTGCAGGCCGGGCGGATTGCTTTCCTGCAGATGCTGGGTGAGATTGGCAGAAACGCGCTCAATTTCGGGGCGGCGTTCTTTCCAATACTGAGCCAGGCTGAGCAGCAGGTCGCGGAAAGAGGGCATGCCAAAGCGCGGGGTGGGCGGGAAATAGGTGCCGCCGTAGAAGGGGCGGCCGTCGGGCGTGAGGAAAACGGACATGGGCCAGCCGCCCTGGCCGGTCATGGCGATAACGGCGGACATGTAGACGGCATCCAGGTCGGGGCGCTCCTCACGATCCACCTTGATGGACACAAAATGCTCGCGCAGAATCGCGGCGACGGCGGGATCTTCGAAGGATTCATGGGCCATGACATGGCACCAATGGCAGGCGGCGTAGCCAATGGAGAGGAAGATGGGTTTATCTTCGCTGCGAGCTTTCTGCAGGGCGGTTTCTCCCCAGGGGTACCAATCCACGGGGTTGTGGGCGTGCTGTAAAAGGTAGGGTGAAGAGGCACTGCTTAACTGGTTGGCCATAAAGCACTTCCCTGTCGGTTAAATAGAGTCATTAACTCCAATTATAGCGCTCTGCGAAGAAATTACCAGAGCGGGTGCAAGGTTCGAGAAACGCGGGATTGAGTTGCATCTTTCTGTAATGGGTGTATACTGAGTTTTATTTTCTGGTTCCTGCCCAATGGGGCCGCCAAACGGGTTCTCGAACCCTATCCCTTTTCCAATGGAGTTAAAGATGATTCGCGTTTTTCAAATTGATCCAGATCAGAAAGCCGAGCGTGAACGATTTATCCAATTCCATTACGATTTATACAAGAACTGCCCGCAATGGGTACCGCCCTTCCGCAACGACATCCGCATGATGCTCGACCGTAAAAAACACCCGTTTTATGATCATTCGGACGCGGCGTTTTTTATTGTGGAGCGGGATGGGAAAATGGTGGGGCGGGTTTCGGCGATGGAAAATAAGCCCTTTAACCAATACCATAACACCAAGAAGATCCAGTTCTATTTGTTCGACGCGCTGAACGACCTGGAGGCGGTGAAAGCCCTGTTTGAAGAGGTGTACAAATGGGGCCGTGCACGAGGGATGGATCAAGTGGTGGGACCGAAAGGCTTCAGTGGATTTGACGGGTACGGCGTTCAGGTGGAGGGGTTTGAACACCGTCAGATGATGACGATGATGAATTACAACTACCCGTATTATGCCGAACTGCTGGAGGGGGCGGGGTTTGAAAAAGAAGTGGATTTTGTGTCTTGCTATATCCCGCAGAGCGGTTTCCGGCTGCCGGAAAAAGCCCAGGAAATTGCGCGGCGGGTGAAGGAACGCGGTACGTTTGAGGTGAAGGATTTTAAGAATAAGCGCGAACTGCTGCAATGGGGAGAGCGCATTGGGCGGGCGTATAACCAGGCGTTTATCAACAACTGGGAGTATTATCCCATTTCGGATCGCGAAGTGAAATTTGTGGTTGAGAACGTACTGACGATCGCAGACCCCAAGCTGATCAAGGTGATCCTGTACAAGGGTGAAATCGTTGGGTTCTTATTTGCGTTCCCAGATATCTCCGCGGCGCTGCAGCGGCAGGGGGGGCGCATTACCCCCTGGGGGCTGGTTGATTTCCTGCTGGAGATGAAGCGCACCAAGTGGGTGTCTTTGAACGGTGTGGGCGTGCTGCCGCAGTATCACGGACGGGGCGGGAACGCCATTCTCTACGATGAAATTCAAAAGACGATCACGGATTACGGCTTTGTGCACGCCGAACAGACGCAGATGGCTGACACCGCTGAGCAGGTGCGTAAAGATATGATCACGCTGGGCGCGAAAATCTACAAAGTGCACCGCATCTTCCACCGCTCTTTCTAAGGGCAGAAGCGACTTATGGATATTTACCGGACGGCAGTCTGCCGTCCGGTTTTTATTTTGCGAAAGCCCGCCGCGAGCAAAGTCAAAATTTCATCCAGCCCCCAGGCGGCGGTGAAGAGGGCGGCGGGCAGCACCGGCAGCGAATAACGCTGGTAGGGCAGGCTGACCGCAACCAACAGGCCGCCGGCCAGACCGGCAAAGGTGAAAATCAGCCAGAAAAGCGGCGAAGCCAAAGGGCGGCCGGTCTTCCAGATGCGGCGAAGGATTAACAGCAGCCCGAAGAGGGAGAGGGTTAGGAAGAGGATCCCAGCGGGGAAGCCGCGGAAGAGGATGTGGAGGGGGTTGGAGAAATACAGGTCTGATGCGGCCTGGGTGCTGCGGACATAGGTGGCCACATCCGCGACGGCAGGGACTGAAAAATACAGCTGGGCCAGCATCATAGCGATGCGGTCGCTGTAGGAATTGACGGCCAGATCGGGACTGACGGCCTGAATTTGGGCTCTTTGGATGGTCACAAGGTCCTGGCGAAAGCGCCAGGAGCCCACACCTGCCTGCCAGGGGCTGCCCCAGAAGACGGGGTTTAAGGCCATGAAGACCAGAGCAACAATGCCCAAAAAGGCGGCCAGGGAGAGCAGACGGCGGCGCCAGGGTAGCTGGGGATCCAGGAGGATGAGGACGGCGCCTGCCACAATCAGAGGGGCGGTGGACTGCTTGGCACAGAGAGCGAAGGCCGCCGCGGCCGCCAGCAGGAAGGGGCGCAGGCTGGGGCGCAGGGTGAGGGCGAAAAAGAAAACCAAGAGCCCGAATAGCAGAGCGCTTTCGGCCATGGCGCGGCGGGTGTGGAGGAGAATGAGGGCGTTGGAGGCCAGCAAAACTGCGCATAGCCACGCAAAACG
>DAIOUB010000040.1:13928-19827 GCA_036751735.1 Levilinea sp.
AAGAGGATCAGGCCCAGATAAAACAGACCGTGGCGGCGGAGGTGCAAGAGGAATGCGTTCATGGAAGCCCTGCCTGAAAAAACGAACGGAACGTTCGCGGGTACAATAGAGGTACAAGATGATTTTACCTGCACTTTCGGCAGAGAGCTGAGGCAATTTTTAAACACATGAGACGGAACCGATGGATTCTAGGCGGAATGCTGGCCGCGGCGGCGGGCTGGAAGGCCTGGCTGCTGGCGCGCGGGGCTTTTCCGTTTAACGCAGATGAGGCCATTGTGGCTTTGATGGGGCGGCATATTCTGGCGGGCGCGCGCCCAACCTTTTTCTACGGGCAAGCTTATATGGGCAGCCTGGACGCCTATCTGGTGGCGGCGGGGTTTGCTTTGTTTGGCACAGCAGTGTGGGTGGTACGGCTGGTGCAGACGCTGCTGTATCTGGGGATTCTGCTGAGCACCTATGCTATTGGAGCACGAATTTTGCGATCGGAACGGTTGGGGGTGCTGGCGGTGGGGTTGCTGGTGTTCCCGGTGGTGAACCTGACGCTCTATACCACCGTGAGCCTGGGAGGCTACGGTGAGGCGCTGCTGATTGGCAATCTGCTGATTTGGATGGGCTTGATTTTGGTGGAACGGCTGAAAGGGGAGCCCAAAAGACTGGGAGCGCGGGACGCAGCCCTGGGAACGGCCTGGGGGCTGGCGGCAGGGCTGGGCGTGTGGGCCAACGGGCTGAGCCTGGTGTATGCGGCTCCTGTTGGGTTGTCGATTCTTTTCTACAGTGTACGCGCGCGAATGGGATGGCCGCGGCGGGGGCTGGTGTGGGGGGCGCTGGTGGTGGGGGGATTGCTGGGTGCGGCGCCGTTTTGGGGCTATGGGATGGCCAACGGCTGGCAAAGCCTGGTGGGTGAGCTGCTGGGCAGCGCAGTGGCCGTGGAAGGCGGCAGCTGGCTGGTGCGCAGCTTTAACCATCTGGTGCGCCTGATTTTGCTGGGAGGCACGGCCACGCTCGGCTTCCGCCCGCCCTGGGAAGTGCGCTGGCTGCTGCTGCCGCTAATGCCGGCTATCTTTATTTTTTGGGCTTGCGTTCTGGGATATGGCTTCAAGCAGGCTCAGAGAAAGAACCCGCAGGCCTGGGTGTGGCGGGTGCTGACTGGGGTGGGACTGACCCTGGCGGCGGGCTTTATTTTTACCTCGTTTGGAATTGACCCTTCCGGCCGCTATTTCGCGCCGTTTTCCATCCTGCTGGCGCTGGCTGGTGGGGGATTGCTGGATTGGCTGTATCAGCGCAGACGCGGGTGGGCGCTGGCGGTTCTGGCGGTGGTGCTTGCGTACCAATGGGGCGGGACGCTGGACTGTGCACTGCGCAAGCCGCCCGCTTTGACCACGCAGTTCGATTTGCAGACGGTGATTGAGGACGGCTATCAGGATGATTTGATCGCATTTTTAGAAAAGAAAGGCGAAACCCGCGGATACAGCACCTATTGGGTCTCCTATCCGCTGGCATTTTTGAGCGAAGAACGGCTGATTTTTATCCCAAGACTGCCGTATCACCATGACATGCGCTACACCACGCGGGATGACCGCTATGCGCCTTACCGGGAATGGGTGGAGGAGAGCGAAAAGATCGCCTATATCACGGCGTCTAACCCACGCCTGGACTTGTGGCTGCGGGAGGGCTTTGCAGGGTTGGGGGTGGAATGGCGCGAGGAAGAAATTGGCCCGTACCGGGTGTATTACGCCCTTTCACGGGCGGTACGGCCGGCGGAAGTGGGGTTGGGAGAGACGCGCGGGGCGGTTGAGACAGAATAAGTCCCGTGCTTATGAACCGAAAAGATCCGCGCGGCGGTTAGCAAAGACCGGAATCTGTTGGCGGTGATCGGCCAGGAAGGTGAAATCCAGCTCGGTGATCAGCAAGGTTTCGCTGCTGCCGTCGGCTTCAGCCAGGATATCCCCGTTGGGGGCAATGACGGCGGAAAAGCCCCCGAAGCGTTCGCCGCCAATCTGCTGCACGGCGTTGCAGGCCAACATGAAGGACTGATTCTCGATGGCGCGGGCACGGATGAGGGTTCTCCAATTTTCAACGCGGGCTTGAGGCCACTCAGCCGGGAGCAGGAAGAGGTTCGCGCCGGAGAGGGCGTAGTATCGAAAAAGCTCCGGAAACCGCAGGTCGTAACACACGGCGCAGCCCGCAGAGGCCCAATTCAGATCAGCGAGCACGGGGGCAGCCCCTGGAGTCAAATAAACATCTTCCTGCATGAGGGGGAAGGGATGCAATTTATCGTAGGTGAACGAAGCCTTCAGCGGGTCCGGGGAAAGGCAGTGCAGGGTGTTGAAGAATTTTCCGCCGCGCTGGGTGAGGATGGAGCCGGCGATCCACAGCTGGTGCTGTTGGGCCAGCGCATGCAGGCGGGGCAGCAGCCGGGTGTTTTCTTCGGCGTAGGCGGCGCGGTTGGGCAGGTCGTACCCGCTGCTCCACAACTCGGGCAAGAGCAGCAGCTGGCAGCCGTTCTCGGCGGCCTGTTGAGCGGCTTCGGCCGCACGGGCGAAGTTTTCCTCCGGTCGGCCGAGGCGAATTTGAAACTGGAGCAATGCCACAAGAGGGTTCATAGCTGAATGATATAATAGATTTCAGCCAAACACAAGGAGAAGCCCTTGAAACCGAAACCAAAAAAGCTGTGGATGGTACTGGGGATTGCTGGCTTTATATTGCTCATTCTCGCCGGTCTTACGGTGGTTAACCTCAATTTTTCCCGTCAGAACCCGGGTGGAAACGACTTTTTGGTGCATTGGGTGGGCACGCGCGCCCTTTTACTGGACGGCATCAGCCCTTACAGCGATGAAGCGGCGCTGCAAATTCAAGAGATGGCCTATGGACGGCCCGCGCGCCCGGGAGAACATGAACTGCGGGTGGCCTACCCGGTATATTCGGTGGCGGTCTTTTTCCCCTTCGCGCTGGTGAACGATTTTAACCTGGCGCGGGCGCTTTGGATGACGTTGCTGGAAGCGGCATTGCTGCTGCTGACCTATTTCAGCATCCGGCTGGTGAATTGGAAGCCGAGCCTGCTGTCTTTGGCGGCTTTTTTTGTATTTGGCGTGCTGTGGTACCACTCGGTGCGGCCGTTAATCAACGGAAACGCGGTGATCCTGGTGGCGCTGGGGTTGGTGGGGGGCTTGGCGGCGCTGCGGGCGCGCATGGATGAACTGGCGGGGATTTTATTCGCCCTGACGACGATTAAGCCGCAGGTAGTGGTGCTGGTGGTGGCGTGGGTGCTGGTATGGGGCATCACGCAGCGGCGCTGGCGGCTGGTGAGTTGGCTGGTGGGCACCCAGGTGATTTTGATCGCGGTGGGCTTCTTGCTGCTGCCCAATTGGCTGCTGGAAAACCTGCGGGAGGTGCTGCGCTACCCCGGGTACAACCCGCCGGGTACCTTGACCGCGGCGCTGGCGAGCTGGTTCCCCAGCGTGGGCCGGCGCATCGGCATGGTGATTTCGGGGGTGTTGGCCCTGGTGCTGCTGGTGGAATGGAACTATGGACGCAGCAAACCCTACAATGCCTTTTTGTGGACGTTCTTCTTGACCCTGACGATCAGCCAGTGGATCGGCATTCAAACCGACCCGGGCAACTTCATTGTTCTCCTGCCTGCCCTGGCACTGGTGTATGCCACCTGGGAGGCGCGCTGGCGGAATACGGGAAAAACCTTGACCGGCGTGAACTTGCTGATTTTGCTGGTGGGAATCTGGTGGCTGTTCATCAGCACGGTATCGTACGGCGATCAGCCGCAGCAAAGCGCGCTGCTATTCCTGCCGCTGCCGGCCTATCTATTGGTGACCTTGTATTGGATCCGGTGGTGGGCGGTTAGCCCTCCGGCGACTTTATATGAACCCATCGCTGCCGATGATGAAGAGCTTTTCTGAGCCATGAAAAGCGCACGGGTGATTTTGGGGTTGGAACTGGCGGCCGCTTTGGTTCTGCGTCTGCTTTTTGCCCAAACGCGCAGCATTCAATACGATGACGCTTTTACGATCCTATTGGCCGAGCGGCCTCTCGCCAATATCGTGACGGGAACTGCGGCGGACACCATGCCGCCTTTGTTTTACTTCTTGCTGCATTTTTGGGGGATGGTGAGCCGCGAGATGCTGTGGCTGCGGCTGCTGCCCACGCTGCTGAACCTGGGCAGCCTGGTGTTCCTCTACCTGCTGATGCGCGACCTGGTGGGGCGGCGGGCGGCTTTGTGGGGGGTGGGGCTGGCGGCGTTTTCTCCCTTGCAAATTTTTCATGCGCAGGATGTGCGCATGTATGCTCTGCTGGCTTTCTGTCAGATTGGATATTTGTGGTTTTTCATCCGCCTCTGGCAGCATTGGCAGGCCAACCAGCGGATTTTGGGCTGGGCTGGCGCGGGGTTGGTGGGGATGGGGGCGGCGGCCCTATACAGCCACAATCTGGCGATCTTCGGCCTGGCGGCGCCGAGCCTGTTCTTGCTGGTGCGGCGTGAGTGGCGGCTGCTGCTGCGGCTGACCGCGATGCAGCTTCTGGTGGGGGTGCTGGCGATCCCCTGGTTGTGGATGATCCCAGGGCAGGTGGAGAAAATTCAAAGGGCGTTTTGGACGCCGCGGCCAGGGTTGATTGAAATTCTGCAAACGCTGATTCTGTTCAACGCTTCGCTGCCGCTGCCGGGGTGGCAAATGGCGGCCGCGGCGGTAATCAGCCTGCAAATTGCCGCGCTGCTGGTTTTGGAGCTGGCGCGCAGCAAAGGAGAAGGGGCGGAGCGGGGATTTTTAATCGCCGCCTGCCTGACCCCACCTGTGCTGATGTTCCTGGTTTCGTATGTGATGCGGCCGATCTTTGTGACCCGAGGCTTCTTGATCTCCGGTTTGCTTTACTGCGGCCTGTGCGGATGGGTGATCGCACGGGGTTGGCCGAAAGGAGCATCGGCCTTTTTGGTTGGGCTGGCGGGGGCGGCAGCCTTGATCTCGCTGCCGTACCAGATGACGTATGCGTCTTTCCCGCGCTCACCGTACCGTGAGGCCACCGCCTGGCTGCGGGAACACGCGCCAGCGGGGGTGGTGATTGTGCACGATAACAAGTTGAGCTTTTTCCCCAGCCGGGTGTACGACCCAACCTTGCCGCAGAAATTTCTGGGGGATGAGCCAGGATCGCATAATGACACGCTGGCGTACGCCACCCAGGCTGCGATGGATCTGTATCCGGATGCGAGCGTGGAAACGGCGGTGGGCGGCGCGGACGATGTGTTTTATGTGACGTTTGCGCTGGTGGAAGGGGAATACCAGACCGCGGGGATCACGCATCCCTCTTTGGTCTGGCTGGAAGCGCGTTTTCAGGAAGTGGAGCAAATTCGGTTTAACGATTTAATTGTGCGCCGGTACCAAAAACCCTGAAACAGGGCGGGTGGGAATGACACGAAAAGACTACGGTATCCTGTACCTGATCGGACTGATCCTGGCGGCAGCCTGGGCGAGCTTTCAAGCTGCCCCGGGGTATATGGACGCGGATTACTATTATCTGGGAGGCGTGCAGCTGGTCGAGGGAAAGGGCTTCTGGGAGAACGTGCTGTGGAATTACCTGGATGATCCTGCCGGGCTGCCGCACCCTTCGCATGCCTACTGGATGCCGCTGGCTTCGATTTTGGCGGCGGGGGGCATGTTGGCGGCGGGAACGACCACTTTTTGGGCGGCAAGAATACCCTTTGTGCTTCTGGCGGCGGGCGTGCCGGTGGTGAGCGCGGCTTTGGGATACCGCCTGACCGGGCGGCGAGGGCTGGCCTGGCTGGCGGGCGCCCTGGGAATGGCGCCTGGGTTTTACGCCTCCTATCTATCCCTGACCGAGACATTTACCCTGTACATGCTGTTGGGAGGGGGCATTTTGCTGCTGGGCGGGGCACGCG
>DAIOUB010000041.1:0-19743 GCA_036751735.1 Levilinea sp.
GAAAGCGCCTTGCCGCGCTGCGAATTGTCCACCAGGGAGTCCACAGCTTCCTGCAGCATACGCTTTTCGTTGCGCACAATCACGTCCGGCGCGCCCAATTCCAACAGCCGTTTCAGGCGGTTGTTGCGGTTAATCACGCGGCGGTACAGGTCGTTCAAATCGGAGGTAGCAAAGCGGCCGCCGTCCAACTGCACCATCGGGCGCAGGTCGGGGGGGATCACCGGCAGCACGGTCAGAATCATCCATTCCGGGCGGTTCCCCGAACGGCGGAAGGCTTCCACAATCTTCAGCCGGGTGGTGGCCTTCTTGCGTTTCTGCTTGCTCTTCGAGGTGCGCACCTCTTCCCACAGGTCGTTGGAAAGCTGATCCAGCTCCAAGCGCTTGAGGATGTCATAGAAGGCCTCGGCGCCCATATCTGCGCGGAACACCTGGCCCCAACGCTGCTTCAGTTCGCGGTAGCGGCTTTCGCTGATGAAGGTCAAAGCCTTCAGTTCGTGCAGCTCGTCACGCATGCGCGAATTCTGGTTCTGCGACTCAGCCGATTGATCTTCCAACTGGTTGCGCAGACCTTCCATCTGCTCATCCGCCTCAGCCTTAATCTGCGCCTTGGTGATGTCCATCTGGCTCAAGTCGCGGTCCATCTGCGCTTTGAATTCCGATTCCAGCTCTTCCAGGCGTTCTTTCACCACCCGCTGCACCTTGGTGATGTGCTGCGCAGAGATGGTTTCGCCGGCTTCAGCGATCACAATGCTGGTGCCGCTGAACACGATCGCGCTGCGGGTCGCTTTGCCCTGCAAATCCTGCAGGGTGCGCTCCAGATGCTGGCCTTCCTGAATCACCGGCTCCAGCCGCTGAGCAATCTGCTCATCCGCGCGCGCCTGCAGCTCGGTCTTCTGAGCCTGAAGCTCGTTCAGCTTGTGGTCGCGGGATACTTTGATTTCCAAAATTTTGGCGTTAATCTGCCCGGCCACCTCGCGCTCCGAGACGTTGATCTCGTCTTCCAGGCGCTTGAGAGCCTTGTTGCGGGCTTCTTCATCCACAAAGGTGACGATATACTGGGCAAAATACAGCACACGGTCCAGGTTCCGGCGGGAAATATCCAGCAGCAGCCCCAGGTAAGAGGGGATGCGGCGAGTGTACCAGATGTGCGCCACCGGGGTCGCCAGGTCAATGTGACCCATGCGTTCGCGGCGCACCGCGGCGCGCGTCACTTCGACGCCGCATTTATCGCAGATGATGCCTTTGTAACGGGGGTTCTTGTACTTTCCGCAGTAGCACTGCCAGTCGCGGGCAGGGCCAAAAATCGCTTCACAAAATAAACCATCTTTTTCGGGGCGAAGCCGCCGATAGTTGATGGTCTCCGGTTTCAGCACTTCACCGTACGACCAACTGCGAATGGTCTCCGGAGAAGCCAGGCTAATACGTAACGCCACCAGACCCTTAGTTTCCACCGAATGCCTCCTGACCGGAATAAGAAAGATGAACCATGAAAGGGCGCACGGGACGCACTGCCCCGGCACCCGCAAACATTAAATGTTACCCAAGCCGATTAACACACATGCGACCGTAAATTATAGCACACTTCAATTGAAATGGAAGAGGCAATTTTAAGAATTGGATTAGGAATTACCCGTTTTTCCCCGCCTCAGGCTGCACATACGGCACTTCCAAATAGAAAGTGCTGCCCTTGCCCAGCTGACTCTCCACCCACACCCGCCCGTGGTGGCGCTCAGCAATTGAACGCACAATCGCCAGGCCCAGCCCGGTTCCCCGCTGTTGATAAGCCTCTCTCCGGCGGCTGCGGTAGAACTTCTCAAACATGTGCGGCAGATCCAAGGGCGCAATCCCAATGCCCGTGTCCGTCACCTCAAACACCACGGTCTGCGCCCGCAGCCCCAGCCGCACGCTCACCTTGCCGTCCACCGGTGTGTATTTGATGGCGTTATCCACCAGGTTGTACACCGCCTGTTCCAGCAAAGCCTTATCAGCCTTCAGCAGGTCCACCTGCGACCCCTCCGGCCGTTCCAACTCCAACGCAATGCTTTTGTTGTCTGCCTGCGGCTGCAAGGATTCCACCACGTGTGAGGCGATGCCCCAGGCCGTCACCGGCTCAATTTGCAGCCCAATGCCAGCGTCAATTCGCCCCAAATCCAGCAAATTACCCACCAGGCGGCTCATGCTCTCCACGCCGGAGATGATCTTAGCCACATACTCTTTCTGCTGCGCGTTCAGTTCGCCCACCATCTGCATCATGGTGGCGTACCCGCGCATCAGGGTCAGCGGCGAACGCAGGTCGTGGCTGACGGTGGAAACAAAGTCGGTCTTGAGCGTATCCAGTTCTTTGTAATGGGTGATATCCCGCAGGATGGCGATGCGCCCCACCGGCACACCCTCCGCCGCCACCGATGAAACGCTGGCCGAATAAATGCGACCGTTGGGCAGCGAGATCTCCCGCGACACCACCCGCTGTTCCACCGGCCCGCTCAGCAAATCCTGCAAATCCGGGTGAACCACGGTTTCCTTCACCGGCTTGCCCGGGGTCGGCGAAACCAGCAGTCCCGCCAACTGCAAAGCCGCCGGATTTAATAACTGCAAACAATCGTGTTCGTCAATCACCAGCACCGGGTCCGGCGTGGATGACAGCACCGCCTCCAAACGTTGGCGGCCGATCTCCGCCGTGGCATACAGCCGCGCGTTGGCCGCTGCCAGCGCCGCCTGCCCCGCCAGGGTGCTCAGGAAACGGATTTCCTCTTCGGTAAAGGTGTGCGCGGCCTCATACGCCACCCACAGCGCTCCGTAATACAGACCCTCATGGTGCAGCGCCAACGCAATCAAAGCCCCAGGCTGGGCTGTGCCGTGCGGCAAGGCGAACCGCCGTACCCGCTGCATATTGGCCACCGAAATGATGTCCTGCTGGCGGGCCATTTCAAAAATCGGCTCGTCCAACCGCGCGTACAGCTCCGCCGAAGGGCCTACCCCCACGCCCACCGGATGGGTGGACTGCAAATCCAGCGAGGCCTCGCGGATCAAAATCACCCGCGCCGCGCAGGCGTTGTCGCGCAGGGCCGCCTTCAAAATGGGCGTCACCGCGTGGCTGGCTTCCAGGCTGGCCGCCACCCCCTGGCTCACTTGCAGCAGCCGGTTCAGTTCTTCCAGGCGCGCCTGCAGCGACACCCGCATCTGTTCAAAGGTGCGGCTGACCCGCCCGATCTCATCCACCCCCTGCACCTGCACAGGGTGGTCCAACTGTCCCTGGGCAATGCGCCCCGCTTCCTGCGCCAGCTGATGCATGGAGCCCACCACCCGGCCCAGGGTGAAGCGCAAGGAAAAGACCACCAAAAGCACCACGGCCATCAGCACACCCAGCAAGGGGAAGGCGATGGACAGCGCCAGTTCCTGCGCATGCGAAGCGGGAACCGCCAGCAAAATGGCCCAGGGGCGGCCCACCATCGGCTGGTAATACACATACTGCCGGTCGCCCTGCGCCGACAAATCTTCATAAAAATTGCGCCCGTCCGGTGAAACCTGCCCCTTATAGGCCGTCATCACCAGGCTCGAAAGCGGGTGATACAGGATGCGGTTATTTTCATCCAGCACCACCCCTTCACCGCCGATGGAGCGAATGGTCTCCAGGGCTTGAATGGCGGGTTGGGTAAACGGGTTTGAGTTCAGGTCGGTGCGCCCCAAAAGCACCCCGCGCGTTGTGCCGTCTTCACCGCGCACCGCCGCCAGGAAGGTGATTTGCGCTGTGCTTTCCCCTTCCCAGGGGGGGATGGTGTAGGTCTGCACCAGCACCCCATTCAGCGCCAGTTCAATGCCGGCCAATTCCTCCCGCGAGGCGCCCAGCTGGCCAAAGTCATTCAGCGGGTAGCCCCCCAAAGGCTGCCCGGCTGCATCCATGAGGTACAGCTGCCGGTAATACGGCACCGCCCGCAGCCGTTGGGCCAGGGCGTTTTGTAGCGCTTCACCGCGCAGATCCACCAGTTCAGCATCCGCCAAAGTCAAAATCAGATTTTGGCCGGATTCCAGGAAATAGGGCAGGCTTTCCGAAGCCACCCGTGCTGTGCTTTCCAACTGCTGCCGCACCATGCGCTGCGCCGCGGCCCCCGCCACCCACCAGTCGGTCAGCACCATCACCAGGAACAAGACCCCCGCCCACGGCAGGGTACTGTAAAGAAAGCGGGTTTGCAGGCTGGTATCCGCCGGAGAAGGCCGCAGCGTATCCTGCCGGCCCCAACCCTTGCGCCACACCAGAGAAGCCAACTCGGCCACCACGCCGCCCAGGAGGATCTCCAGGTTACGCGCGCCGATCAGCGGCCAGGTTTGCGTCAGCGCATAATCCAGGCGCGCCGCCAGGGACCCGCCGGTGATGAACAGGGCTGTGGCAAAATACAGCGGAACGCTGAACCCGGCCAGCACCAGAGCGGCCGCAAAAGGATGGCGTAAGATTTGATACGAGCGCGATGCGTAGCGTTGGCGGGTAAGCTGACTGAAGATCAGGGCGGCGGCAGCCAGCTCCAGGATGGTGAAGGTGTGGTGCGTGCCCCAAATGCCCGCCAGCAGGCCGTTGAACCCGCCCACCAGAACCGCCCCCCACGGTCCAATCCAGCCGGCCGCCAGCATCCACGGAACCGCCTGGAAGAACATCCAGTACGGTGCGCTGCTCTCCACCGGTATGCCGGGGATGGGCAGTACGTTTTCGGTTGATAGGCGCATGCCGAAAAACAGGCTGGTGAACAGCGTCATCGCCCCCAGGATCACCAGGAAAATCCACTTCCGCGCCGGAGTGAACGGCGCAGGCTCCCAACTTCGCCACAGCCCGATCACAATCAGAAGCGCAAGCAAAAACCACCCCAACCAGCCCAGGAGGTCATAAGGCAGGTCAAGGCGCGCCTGTGCATTCAGCAATGTGAGCAGGAATTGCATGCGGTCATCCTTGCAAGTTTTGTGCCAGCCTGTAGACAACCCGGCGGCGGCTCGATGAGCTGATTATAGCATTTCTGCCGCAAGTGGGCCGCGTTTTCCCCCTGCCTCATTTTCTTTCTTTCCACCCAGCCTGACGGTTAAACCCCGCCCAGGCCCGCCGGTACAGCCATGAAGGCCGCTGCATCGCCGGCTGCTGCTGCACCGCCCGCAGCCATTCTTCCCGTGCCGCCTGCGCCTCGCGCAGACAAGCCGCGCTCAATTCCCGCCGTGCCGAACTGTCTGCCCCCACAGCAGCAGCCCGCCGCACAAAATCCGCCTCCAAAGAGTCCCGCTGGGCCTCATACCTCCCCAGGCGCTCCTCATACCCCATCAGCACCTGGCGGTGCAGGTCCTCGTGCCGCCAAAAATGGCTGAGTTCATCGGCTTTGGCGCTGGGCGCTGGGCCGTAATCTGGCAAACCCGCGTCCATCCACACCGGCGTGAAAATTCCCGTGCAGGGGGCGGCGCTGCCCGTCACCCAATGCACCGGCTGTTCGCCCAGTTCTGCTGCCCACGAAGCCACCGTCTGGCTGTTGCGCACCGGGCCAAACCCGGCGTGCATGCACACATCCGCCCCCAGCAGGCCGCGGTCAGGCCCGCCGCTGCCGTGGCTGCGCAGGATGGCCATCATGCTGGCCGCCGTCAAACGTCCCGCCTCCGCCTGCAGCGCGCCCACCGTGCAGCTTTGGCGCCGGCGCGAATCGCTCAGCGGGGTGTACAGGGCGTCGGCGTAGCAGCGCGCCAGGTCAAAATCCGCTCTGCCGCGCGCCCAGCCCTTTTGCACTGCCGTTTCCACCAGCCCAGGCGAAGCCAGATCCCACTCGCTCCCCAGGGTGTAGCCGTTGGAAATGGACGCCACCCCCACCACTTTCTTGGCCGCCCACAGGCGGTCCACCGTCTCCAGCACCCAGGCTTCGTGCGCGTCAGCGATCAAAAAGCTGTTGTGATAGTAAAACGGGTGGGTTAAACCGCAGTTCCCGCCCTGCCCGTAAGTTTCCAGCAATTGGGTGATCACCCCCAACGCCTCCTGGGCACTGCTGCCGCGTTCCAACCCCAGGCGCAGCAAATCCATGCCCAGCAGAGCTGGTTTCTGATTGGGTGCAATCTTGGAAAACACAGCCTCGTTGCCGATCACCACCCCGTGCTCGTTGGCCCCCATCTCAGCCCCCCACATCCAAAACGGCTGGCTCAAGAGCACCGCGTGGGTGTGGGCCGCCTGCGGAATGTCAATATACGTGCAGCGCAAATGGCTGCCGCTGGGGTGATCCGCCGCCGGAACCAGAACCAGAACCTGCGCTTCGTTGGGTTCGCGGTCGCTGTTCTTGGCAAACAGCATCTTGCCGTTGGCAGTCACTTCGGGGGTGGCAACCAGGGTATCGCACATGATTTACCTCGCTTTGACCAGAGCCTGAATCTTCTCCAAGACTTGCTCAATGCTCAATCCATCGGTGGACACAATCACGGCGTCATCCGCCGGGCGCAGCGGCGCCACCTTGCGGGTGGAGTCAATCTCATCCCGCCGCCGCATGGAGGCCAGAATCGCCTCGTAATCGGCCGCCTCGCCGCGCTGGCGCACTTCATCATACCGCCGCCGCGCGCGTTCTTCCACCGAAGCGTCCATATACACCTTCAAATCTGCATCCGGCAGCACCACCGTGCCGATATCGCGCCCGACCATCACCACTTTTCCGCGCTTGCCAATCCTGCGCTGCTGTTCCGTCATGGCTACACGCACGCCAGGGTAAGCCGATACCACCGACACGTTGGCGTCCACCTCCGGCGCGCGAATCTCCCAGGTGATGTCCACCCCGTCCAGCAGAACATCGCTCTTGCGCCCGTCATCCTGGCTGGGCTCGCGCACATCAATGTGCACGGTCTCCGCCAGGAGCGTCACCACCCGCTCATCCGTCACGGCCTGCAGCTGCCGCAGGGCCGCCAACGTCACCGCCCGATACATCACCCCCGTGTCAAAGTACAAATACCCCAGGGCCTGTGCCAGCAGTTCCGCGATCGTTGATTTTCCCGAAGCCGCCGGGCCGTCCACCGCAATGGTTTGTGGGATTGGCATCTCTGTGCCCCTTTCCAGTCTAGAGTTGTGTTCCCGCCTGGCCCGAAAGCACACTTTCGGCCATCTCAGCGTAAAATCCGCGTTCCTCCGGCGGCAGCAAAGCCGCGATATGCGCCATCACCGTATCCACCCGGCGCTGCATAGCCGCCTTGTCGCGGCTGTCCACCGGAACGCTTTCCAAGGCGCGCCCAATGCGCAGGATCACCCGCGGGCGTTCCCCCGCGCGCAGCTTGCGCATGAATTCCAGGGTGCTGCCCGTAATGCCCACCGGCACCACCGGCACGGGCGCCTGGCTCAAAATCCAGCCCAGCCCCAGCCGCCCTTGCAGCAGCCCCAGGCCGCTGTTCACCCGTCCCTCCGGCGCAATCATCAGCCGCGCCCCCGCCCGCAGGGCTGCTAACGTGTGTTCCAGCGCCCGCCGGTCATACTGCCCGCGGTGAATGGGAATGCCGCCGTACAGCCGCACCCACATCTTGCGCCCCTTCTCGTGCCACAAGTTCGCTTCGGCCAAAACCTCCGGCGCGGCAGGCCAATGGGTGATCAAAAAAGGTGGGTCGAAGATCGAGCTGTGGTTGAAGGCAATCAGGTACGGCCCCCGCCGCGGTACGTTTTCCAGCCCGTACACTTCGGGCCGCGCCAGCAGCCAGTAGGCCAAACGCCCCGCCCCGCGAACCAATCCGCGCGCCGCCTGGCGCGCCGCAGAGATTGAATACCCGGCCGGGCTGGGCGTCTCCATGCGAATTACGGCGCCGCCTCTTGCGGCCCCAGCACCGGCCCCGTATCCTCCGGCGCTTCCACGGCCGGGCCTGTCCCCTGGCCGCCCGCAAATAAATCCGAGCGCGCCCACAAGAACAGCGCTTCCTGCTGCGTGGGCGCCTCACGCGTGATCAGCCAGCGCACCCATTCGTCCCCGTAGAGCAGGCTCCACGGCGAACTGGATTGCAGCACAAAATCCTGACCGGTGTAAGCCGCGGGCAGCGTCAGCGGCTGACTGCTGCGTGTGAACACCACCGCCGGGGTTCCGTCCACCGCCAGCGCGTTGACGTAGCGCACCTGGGTGAAGTCGCGCAGCAGCCAGCGCAGTGAGGGCGAGGCGTTATCCTCCACCACAATCTCAATCCCGCTGCGCGAGCGCACATTCCATTCCGAAAGGTCGCCCAGCGTGCTGCGGATCAAATCCCCGTCGGTGATCAAAGGACTGCTCAGCCATAAACTGGTCTCAGGATGTTTGGAAAGACCCGCCGAATGCCAGGCCGCGCTGCCTGTCCACACCAGCATGGCGGCCAGCACCGCCCCCACAAAGCCGCGCAGACCCGCGCGCCGCGACCAACCTACCCCGATCATGATCGAAATCACCACAAACAGCACAAAGGAAATGACAATGCTCAAGGTGCGCAGCGTGGTCGGGTCCAACGAGTTCAGGCCGCCGGGGCCGGTCACCACCTCTTCCTGCACCAGATTGAGCCCAACCACATTCAGCCAGGCGAAGCCCATCAGGGTGAAGCCTAAAACGGCCTGCCCAATTGAGATCAGCCCGTATTCGTCTTCCCCTTCGAACAGGCGGCATACTTCCCGCGCCGCCAGCGCCCACAGGGGAACCGTCACCCATACCCAATCCGTCACCTGCCGCGCCGGGTACAGCAGCACGATCACCAGAGCCACCGCGAACCAGCGCCCCAGCAGGCCGTCCAGCGCGTCCTTGCGCCACCAGCCGTGCAGCAGCCCCACCCAGCCCAGCATCAGCGGCAGGGATTCCATCAGCCCCAGCGCCAGCACCATCTGGTTCAACGGCGAGCCGCCGCCCAACTGCCAGCCGCGCCAAAAGGCCAGGAAACTGCTCGCCCAGGCGCTCAACCCCATCGGGCGCAGCATAAACAGCGTGCCGATGCCCACCAACCCCACCCCCAGCCAGGGCAAAAACGTGCGCCACGGCCAGGCTTCCGCGGGGGTTTCGGTCTTGCGGCCCACCCAGCGGCTCCACAACCACACCAGCGCCCCCACCAGCAGCCCCAGCCAGGCCGCAGGCCCGCCCAAAAGGGCCGCCCCCGCCAGGAAGCCCGCCGGAGCGGGTTTGCCCGCCGCCAGCAAGGCCAGCGCCAGCAGCCCCAGCGACACGCTGAAGATGCCGCCCTCCGCTGTGCGCGAAAGCGCCAGCAGCGCAGGGTCCACGGCCAGCGCAAAGGCCAAAATCACCGCCGGAACGCGCCCCAGCCGCTCGCGCAGGAACCAGGGCGCCAGCACCAACAGGCTGCCCGCCAGAGCCGGCCACAGCCGCGCCAGGAATTCGTTCGCGCCGCCCAGGAAAAAGTTCACCAGAGTCAGCAGCAAATATCCCGGCTGCGGCCCCATCACCGTGGGCACACCGCGGGCCAGATCCCAGGCTTGCAGCGCCAGCGCTGCCTCATTTTCACTGAAGGCCGTCTGCCCCAGGTGCGCCAGGCGCAAACCCAGCCCCACGCCCAGCGCGGCCGCATACACACCTTTTTCCCACGTCATCGCCAGCTTCATCTTATCCACGATCCTTACGGCTGCCCCAGGGTGGTTCCGGTGTTTTGCGGAACCTCATAAATGCGCACGCTCTCGCGCTCGAAAACCAGTTTCAGCCGCTTCTGGAATTTTACTTCATTCACCGGATATGTGCCCAGCTCCAGGCTGCCCACCACCACGTAGCGGATCTGATAGCGTTCCAGGATGCTGGCCGCTTCTTCCCAGCGGCTGGTGCGGTAGAGCAGCTCAATGTCCGGCTGCCGTGAGCCCATTTCCTCACCCCCACCGCGCCATTGAGCTTCATGCCCCGGCCAGCCTAACACATTGGGCTGCCCGCTGAAGGTGGCCATGCGCGCGTAGGAGGTGTACTGCCCCCCCACCGCCTCAGCCACCGTACCCAGCGGAGCCTGCCGCAGGAAACGAATCGCGTCCAGCTCGTCGGGGTTGTTCTGCAGAAAGCGCGTCCCGTCCAGGCTCAGCGCGCGCCCCTGGCTCAGCCCGCCCAGGCGTTCGTTCACCGCCCAGAAGGGATAGGCCAGCGACAAAACCACCACCAAGGCCCACAGCACGCCGAACACCCAGCGTTTGGCCCCCGTCAGCGCCTGCCACAACGTCGCCGAAGCATAAGCCGCCGCCAGCGACCACACCAGCCAGGCCTGGAAATAGAACTTGAAAATCGTATTCATGCGCCAGCCGAACTGATCGCGCAGGTACATAAATTCCGGCACCGTGGTCAAAGCCAGCCCTGTCAAGAGCAGCAGCAGCACAAAACCGTCCTCACGCTGGGCCTTGCCCTGTTCCAGCGGTGCGTCTGCCTGACGTAAGGCGGGCAGCAAACCCCACACCGCCGCCAGCAGCCCCAAAAGGGTCAGCCACGCCCCCGGCGAAAGCAGCCGCCGCGCCAGCGTTCCCAAAAGCAAATCGCGGGCGTCCGCGCTGCCTTGCAGTTGGAAAAACAGCGAGCTGAGTGAATACAGGCTGTCATTCAGCCCGCCCTGTCCCAGGCGCGCCCCGGTCAGTGCCGCCACCGCCAGGATCACCCCGGCCAGCAGGTAAGAGAAAGCCCACAGCCCGAAGATCACCCCGGCCGCCAAACGCAGCCCCGCGCGGAAATTGGTCCCCGTGCGCTGCGACCACTGCCAGAACAGCCAGGCCGCGATGGGGATCAGCAGCGTGCCGAACATCACCCAAAAATTCACCCCGCGGGTAAAAAAGCTCACGCTGGGCAGGATTCCGCCCGCCTGCGAAGAGAAGCCCGCGTAAAACGGCAAGTACAGGATGACCCCGGCGATGCCCAGGGCCGCCCCCAACTCCAGGAACTCCCACACCCGTCCCCAGCCCCAACCCAAAGCCTCATAGCGGGTGAAGGCGTATACCAGGCAGAATAAGCCCACGTAAATGGGGAAATCCCAGGTGTTCAGGAACGACAACCCCCCCATCACCAGCGCCGCCAGCCAAAAATCAGCGCTGCGCAGCCATCCGGTCAAATGGGTTTGGCTGAAAGAGGCGTCATCTTTTCCGCTCAGCCAACCGCCCAGCCAGCGCACAACCCCCATCTGCCCTGCCGTGCGCGCAGGCCGCTGAAAAAGGTTCAGCGCCAGCCCCACCGCCAGCAGCACAAACGGCATGGCCAGCACATGCGGGTGCAGATCGCCTAAGTAATAGGAGAAGAACGGGAACTCATCAATGACTTCCACACTGTTGCCGGCCGCGTCAAAATCCTGCAGCACGCGTGAAGCCCGCCACCACCAGATCCCCGGGCGGCGGGTCGGATTCCAGCTCAAAGGCTCGGTGGGCGGCTGGTCCACTTCCTGAATGCCCACCCACTGCCAGAACGGCGACTGCAGCGTGCCGTCTGGCCCGGGCGACCAAAACGCACCACGCGCGTGCAGCATGTCCAGCGAACCCTGGAAGTTGCTCACCACCAGCAGGAACAGAGGCGCCAGCGCTGCCCAGGCGGCCGCCTTGCGGAGGGTGCCGCGCCGCGCCAGCAGGGTGTACAGCACCCCATACGCCCCCAGGGCCGTCAGCGCGAACCACATGGCGGCTCCCAGGTTAAAGGCCGCCGCCGGGTCTGCGCCCGTCAGGCGGGTCAGCAGAGCGATGATCACATAGCCGAAGTAGTAGTAGCTGATGGCATACCCCGACAGCCAGGGATCGTGCGGCGGGAAGCTGGGCGAACGCAGAATGGCATTGATGAAGGCCATCTCCATCGGCTTTTCTGTGCCCAAAATCTCCGGGTTCCCCGCACGCATCAGCACCCACAGCACGAAAGCCCCCAGGAAAAGTCCCTCCGCGCTCAAAATCAGCATTTTTTGACCGCGCACCCACTCCCAGACCGTGCGCCAGCCCGTGCGCCGCAGTGCCCAGCCGCTCAGTAAAGCCGTCAGCCCCAACGCCAGCCACACCCCCCCGCCGTCTGCCGGCGCCAACCGCAGCGACGCCAGCATCCAGAAGAGGAAGCCGCCCAGCAGCAAACCCAGCGCCCGGCTGAAGGTGTAGCCGCGGTCCGCCAGATGCGGCAGCAGGCGGTAAGCCAACGGGAAAGCCAGCCAGCCCAGCAAAGTGACAACGATATACCAAAGCATCACGGTTCCCACCATGTTTTTATCCTCAGTCGCGCCTACGGGCGCAGGGTTACTTCGTAAACCGCGGTGTCGTCCACCTCAAACACCTTGCGCCACAGATCCCCATCCCACTGCTGGAATTTTACCAGCCCAGGCCCAGGGTAATAAGCTTTCTCTAGCTGCCCAACCACGATATACCGTACCTCATATTTCCGCAGGAATTCTTCCGTTTCGCTGCGTTCCGTCGTCAGGTAAAAGCGCGGAACAGCGTCCACGCGGTCTGTCACCCATTGATCCGAGATAACCCCGCGCTGTTGGCGCTGATGCCAGTTCCACCCCACCACGCCGGGCAGGCCGGTGTAAATGGTCATGCGCGTACCCCAGCGGTATTCGGGGTTGTGCGCCTCCACGATCACCGGCGACCCAGGGATGTTCTCCTGCATCCAGCGGATGGCGTCCGCATCCTGGCGCAGCTCCATCTCCACATCCTGATCGCTGTAATAGGACGTGTCCATGTAGGCCATGCCGTCCAGGGTGTGCGGGGCCTCGCGGCTCATCCGGTCGCGGATTTTATCCGTCCCGGCCAGCAAGGGGAAGAGCAGGGCTGCACCCACCAAAATGCCCAGGGCGGTCTGGAAACCGCTGCGCAGCCGCACCCCCCAGCGTTCCATCACCGCCGGCATCAGCCAGATCAGCGCCGCCGCCGCCGCCAGGTTGAGCAGCGTCCAGGCCTGCAAGTAGAACTTAAACACCGTGTTCATGCGGCCAATATCGCCCACCAGTACGATCACTTCCACCATTAAGGTCAGCATCAGGCCGCTGCCCATCATAAACAGAGCCGCGCGCTTCTCATCCGGCTGATCTTTGCGCAGCAGCAGCACTGTGGCCCAAGAACCAAGCAGGATAATCAGCCATGCCACCTGCACTTTGGGCACAAAAGTCAGCAGCGCCGCCGCCGCAAACAGGGCCGCCATCAGCGAATAGATCCAGCCTTCGTACTTCTTCAGCTTTTGCAGCGCCGAAACCGGCGTCTGCGCCATCCATTCCCGCGTTTCCCAGCCCAACCAGAAGGTCAAAATAAACAGCGGCAGCGCCCAGTGGGTGATGTACGACCAGAACGGCGAACGCGACCCCTCCCACAAGTCCACCGCGTTATAGCCCTGCACATTCCAGCGCAGATAGGGCTGGTAGAACAGCACCACCAGCGCCACCAACAGACCCGCTCCGCCCAGGCCCAGCAGCCAGCGCCGGGCCGAACTGCCCCCAGCGTAACGCACGGCGGTGTACACCCAGGCCAAAGCCGCCAGCACCAGATAAGTGGGCATATCCCAGGTATTGGTCGGCCAAAGCGCCCCCACCGTCAGCCCGCCCACAAAGAGGGCCGCCCCGGCCGTCACCGCCGCCGGAAGCCCATCCCGCCGCCACTGCCAGCGCCCCTGAATCACCCCCAGGCCCCAGGCCAATGCCAGAACCGTCACCGGCAAGGCGATCAAATGCGCATGCAGGTCGGCATACAGGAAGGTGAACATAGGGAACTCGGTGATAGGTTCACCCGGGTACACCCGGCTGGGGATCCAATACCAATCCCCTGGCCCGTAGGGCAGACCCTGACCGTTCAGCAAACGGAATAAGCCCGAAACCGTCCAGCCGATGCGCTGTACGAGGTCCGAATTGTCAAGCGTCCCACCCGGCGCCGCCAGCCTCATCATCCCGTGCCAGATCATGCGAACGGTGCCCATATTGCCCAACAGCTGCAAGCCCGCCGCCCCCGCCAAGGCCCCCGCCGTCTGCCAGCGCTGCCCGCGCAGCAGGTTCCACACCAGGGAGAACGCCCCCAAAGCCAGCACGCTGTACAGAGTCGGCAGAATCAGATTGTAAGCCACGGCCGGCACAATCCCCAGCCATTTCACCAGCACGCCCACAATCACGTAGCCGTAGTAATAGTAGTTCAGGTAGCCGCCCGCAAACCAGGGGTCATAAGGCGGGAAGATGGTGCTTTTCAGCACGGCGTTGAAGTACGAGAAGTCCATGGGCTTCTCGCCGCCCTTACCGGGGTGCCACAAATCGGGGTTGCCCAGGCGCACCAGCAGGAAGACCAGGAAAGCGCCCAGCGCCAGCGCCTCAATCATCAGCACATATTTGCGCTGCTCGCGGATCTCCTGCAAAATGGCAGCGCGCTGCCCCCAGAACAGGGCCAGATTGATCACCAACAGCAGCCCCAAAGCCAGCGAGATGGACGCGCGGCTGAAGGCCACCCCCAAAGACCCCGCCATCCACACCACCCAGGCTAAGGTCACCAGGCCCACCATACGCGCCAGGGGATAGCCCCGGTCGCGCAGTCCGCCCAGCGCCGCCCGCGTCAACGGGTACATCATCCAGCCCAAGAGCGCCACCACCAGATACCACACCACCGCCCCCACAGCCGGGTAGCGGTTCAGCAGGCTTTCGCGGTTAAACAGCTCAGCCCAGGTGCCCCCGGCCCGCTGGCGCGCCAAAAGCTCCGGCGGCAGGATCAGGTCGCCCTTATACTGCCCCACTTCCCGCGGCAGCACGCTCTTAATCGCCGAAAGGTCCACCGCCGAAAGCAGCTTGCGCACCGCATCCGGGTCGTAATCCGCCCGTTTTTGGAACACCATCACCTTGGGGTGATCATAGACCGTGAAGGTTTCTTCGGCAAACTGAGTGTTGATCTGATACGGCCCCAAATTGGGGTTGGATTGGGCCGCATACACCAGATCAAAGCCCAACTGGCTCTGGAACATCCCCGGCTGCGCCACGCGGTAACACCACACGATATCGCGCTCGGCCGGGCAGCCCAGCAGCGCGCGGAAATAGGCCGTGGTCAGCGGGTAGCGCTCCGGAATGCGCACCAGGGAGCCCCATTGGCGGCCGGACGAGCTGAAAATGAAGTCCGATGCGTCCAGCATGGAAATCATGCGGTTGAGCTTATCGCTGTTATCTTCCCAATACAGCTGCAAATTCAGCTCGCTGCGGTACAGGCCCTGGGTGTAATCAAAGGGGCTGTTGCCGTCCAATGCCAGCGGCAGTCCGTCATCCCAATCGCCCTCTTTAATTTGCCGCACGCCGTACACGGCGATGCGCCCTGGGCCTTGCGCCAGTTCCAGGCGCATGCTAAAAGTCTGCCCCGCGCGAATGGCCAGGGGCGGATCGAAAGTGAAATGAACCGCATCCCCGCGTGCATCCCTGCTGGCCGCCAGGGTGCTGCGCACTTCGGCCGTGGTCACCGGCCCATTCGCGCTGCTCAGGTCCAGCAGGCTCATGCGCAGGGTCTTTTCTTCCGGCCAACCTTCCCAATCCAGCGCGTGCGCCAGGGTCGCCCCGCGAACCAGGCCGTCAGCGGCGGCGCTGAAAGTCATCGTGTAGTCCTGGCCGTCCTCCACCGCCTCCACAAAATCCGGCAGAGGCAGGGTGGTCACCCCCAGCGGGATCAGGCAGTTCAGCCCCCACCCACCGGTCAGGCGCAGGGCCGTCCCGCCTTCGGGCACGTCCAGGCGCAGGAAGATGGTTTGTCCCTTTTCCAGCGCGGCGGCCTTCATCAACGGCAGGGTGAAAGCCCGTCCGCGCGGGTCGCCCTCGGCCAGGAAGGTGTCCACCAGCATCCCCGACGACAGCATCTGCTGACAGTCCCGGTCGGCGCAGATCTGCGCCCGCAGCGTTTTCACCTGCCCGCCGCCCAGGGGATCCACCACGTGGTCAAATGCCAGCCCCAGGGCTGTGCCGCTGCGCGGCAGGGTGTAAGCCAAAACCAGCCCCTGTTCCGGCGACACCTCGCGGCCCAGGCGCGAAGCCGCCAACTGTTTCCGTGCGCCGTCACTGCCCTCAATCTCCAGGGTGTAAGCCGCCGGAACGTTTTCATAGATCCATTCACTGGCGGCGATGCGCGTCACCGGGCGTGTGTAGATGCGCGTGAAGGCAAAAGCCCACGCCCAGGTGGCCGCCAGCACGCCCAGCCCCAGCGCAGCGGCCGCCAGGCGCGTCCAGCGCACAGACAGGCGGCGCGGCCGGGCCTGCCACAGTTGGAAAACGCCCCAGGCCGCCAAAATGGCCAGGAACGGGTACACCGGCAATTGATAGCGCATCGCCCGCGTAAAGCTCAGCCCCTGCCACAGCGAATAGCCCGCCGTCCAGCCCCACAGCAGCACATGTTCCATCTGCCGCTGTTTAAAGATGCGCCAGCCCATCCAGGCAAAGCTGCCCCAGGCCAGCACCCCCAAAGGCCAGCCCAGCCCAAAGCGGATCATGTTCTCCCAGGCGAAGGTCACCGGCCGCCGTACCCACTGCAGCGCCGGGGGGAAGTCCATCTTCCCCGCCATCTGCGCCGCCACGGTGCGCAGCTCAGCCAGCCAGCTTTCGTTCACCCCCAGACCAAAGAACCCCGGCCCGTCAAAGGCGTAGGGTTGAAATACGCGGAAGGTAATCAGCGCGGTCAGGCCCGCCAAAGCCAGCTTCAGCCACAGCGCCCATCCCCACAAGGCCTGGTTTTCGTCCTGCGCCGTGCGCTCATAGCGCAGCAGGGCCGCCGCGGGCAGCAGCAAAACCACCGGCGCCGCGCTCAGTTTGGAAGAAAGCGCCATGCCCGCCAGCAGGCCGAACAGCACAAACATCCAGGTATCGCGCAGGGCTGCCCCCAACCGGCTCTGCACCGGCGCCGCGGGCGCCGAGGATGCTGCGCTTTCTGCATCCGTTTCGCTGGTTTCCACAGGCGCGGGTTCTTCAGCCGCGACTTCCTTCGTCTCCGGCTGCCTCCCCGTCAAAATCCACACCGCCAAAAAGGCGCAGGCCGTCAGGAACAGGTTGGTAAAAGGATCCACTGTGAAATAGTGGGAGGTCTGAATTTGCAGCACTGCCCCTGCCGAAAAAGCCGCCGCCAGCACCCCCAGCCACACCTTGCGGTACAGCCGCAGCGCGGTGAAAAACACCAGCAGCACCACCAGCAAATCCGCCAGCCCGGCCAGGGCGCGCCCCACCAGGTGAATGTCGCTGTAGCCAGTGCGCTGCACCAGCTCTCCCACGCTGCGCACCAGGAACAGCGGCAGCGTGCCGTACACGTAATTGGGGAAGCCGCGGTTGGCCGGGTTGAAAGGAGAAGCCGCTGTATCGAAGTACGAACCTGCATCCGCGGGCTCAATCGCCGTGACCGCCATCGTCAAAAAACGTTCGTCCGGATGCAGGTGCTGATCCCCGTCCCAATCCATGCCCACAAAGCGGAAATACGCGCCCAGCGCCAGCACCAACACCAGCGCAGCCGCCGCCAGGGCAGCGGCCGGCCAACGCGTCTTGTGCGGCGCAGCCTGGGCTTCAGAGGGTAGGGTTGTTCCGGTTTCAGGTTGCATAGGTCTATTGTCCAGCGGGCTGCCCCGGCACCAAATACGTCCAGAAATTCTTGCCCTCCAGCGGATTGGTGTGCAGCGCCAGCACCCCGCTGGGGTACATTTGCTTCAGCTTTTCCAATGCAGCGCTGTCATCGTACTTGACGATGAACAGCTTGGTGCGCGGTTCGCTCAAAGTTTTCTCAAAATCTTCCGGCCACAGAGCGTAATCTTTGGTCGGGTATCCGGCGTTGATCCCCACCAGGCGCGTATCCACCCAGTGGGCAAAGGGAACCACATAAGCGGTGTCCGGCGTCCCCACCGAATCGGCAAAGCCGCGGATCACCTGCCCCATCTCCGAGGTGTTCCACGCCCCACCCATAAACTGCTGATGGAATTTCTCAAACACCAGGGTGTAATTTTGGTTCATCGTCCAGGCCGCCAGCGCCACCGCCCAGGCCACCACCAGCAGCCGCGCCGCGCGCGTGCGCACGCTGTGCCACAGGCTGGTGAACAGGCTCTCAAAGCCGATCCCCGCCGTCACAAACACGGGAATCATGGCCGCACCCGTGCGGTTGAGTGAAGGGTTCTCCTCTGGGAAAGCCAGGGACAAGATCGAGGGCAGCATCAGGAAGGGGATGGAAACCAGCAGCAGCAGATCCGCCCAGTCGCGGCGGCGCACATAGCGCACCACCAGCAGCACCATGCCCAGGAAGAACAGCGCCGCCGAAACCACATCCAGCGCCGGCCGGTCCACCACCGAATGCACCCAGATGCCGCCGTTGGAATAGAAGAACATGATCATGGCTTTCCACAAGTTGGAGAAGAAAATCCCCACCGCCGACCCCGGCAGCGGGCGTTCTGTCTCCCCCAGGCGTGAAAAAGCCCGCGACCCGAACATGTCCAAATGCCCCACCACATAACTCAGCAGCGGCAGGAACACAATCAGCGCCACCACCGCCAGCAGCACCAGGGCCGCCAGCGTCTGCCAGCGTTTGCCCTGCGCCGCGCGGTGCAGCAGGTACAGCCCCACCGCCAGCACAATGAAGAACGGCACAATCCGCATCGGGCTGTAACCGTGCAGCCCCAGACCCAGCCAGAATCCGCACCAGATAAAATCGTTGCGGCGCATGTGGCGCAGCCCGCGGAACAGATAGTACAGCACCGGCGCGGCAAAGAAGGGGTACAGGGTGAAGCGCAGCGCCACCCGCGAAATCACGTTCGGCCAATAGGCGATCCCCGCCAGCAGCAAAGCGGCCAGCCCGATCCAGCGGCTGCCCATTTCCTTGCCCAACAGGTACACATACGGCAGGGTGAACAGCCCGCACAAGGCCGTGCCGATCTTGAGGTTGAGGAAATTGATCCCCGTCCCCATCACCTTCACCACCAAAGCCGTCAGGTAAAACTGGAACGCCTCACGGCCGGTGTTGCGCTCAAAGAAAATGGCATATTGGCCGTTAAGCACATCGTTCACATCCAGCAGCTTTTCAGCGTGATCGCTGAACATCTCGCCGGGGGTCTGCGCCAGATGGTAAAAGCGGTAGAAAATGGCCACGGCAAACACCAGCCCCACGCCCACCTGCCAGCCGTCCAGCTCGATGCGGATGCGCGGATGACGAAGCCAGCGGGTGACCGCTTTCCAGCGCGAAACCTGCCCCGCTCGCCGCGGCGTGCGTTCCCATAAGCTGGCCCACACCAGCCCGCCGCCCGTCAGGAAGAAGAACAAATTCAGGAAATTAAAGCGGTTGCTGAAGAAGCTGATAAAAGCTCCCACCAACAGCACCGCCCCCGGCAGCAGGAACCACCATGCGCCCTGCATGTTGATCCCCTGCTCGGCGTCCGGCGCGGGTTCCGCCATGCGCATGCGCCCGGCCAGGTACCCCCACACCATCAGCCCAGCGGCCAGCGCGTAAAAAGCCACCGCCACGGGCACATTCCGGTCGGGCGGTTCCAGCTGGGTCTGGGCCGCCAGCGCCAAAACCAGGGCAGCCAGCCCCTGCCAGGGCAGCTTTCCGGCCGGAATGGGCGGCTGCGGTTTTTCTTCCGCGGGCGGCTCATCCGGCGGCAGTTCCGGCGGGGGTTCTTCGCCTTCAGGTTCCAGGGTCTGCTCCGCGTCCCAGGGCAGTTCCGGCAAGGTGAAGGGTTGGCCTTTGCGGCTTAACCGAGATTTGAGATAGTCTAAAACACTGGGTTCTGAGTCCATACAGGGGTTCCATTCTCCGCGAGCGGTGGTGCAAAAGACGAAATGATCTTACAGCATCCCGCGCCGTCCCACAAGACCCGCTCAGGCGGCCTTGCGGCGCACGATATAGAACGTGTACGCCCC
>DAIOUB010000042.1:0-19608 GCA_036751735.1 Levilinea sp.
TGTTCGGCGGAAAGATAGCCGGAGAGGTGATCCGTTTCCTTGACGAACCCCTCAGCTTCCAACATGGGGCCGTAGTAGGGGTAGTTGTAGGCGATGCCCATCGCGGGCACAAATTCAAAGCCTTCGACAAGAACGCCAACGCCGCTGGAACGCGCAAAGCCGCGTGCACCCAGCAGGCTGGTGAGCTCATGCTGCCGGCACCAATCCTGGCAGGCGCCGGTGAGCTGCTGGACGACCTGGGGGTCTTCGACAAAGTCAAAGTAATAGAAAAAACCAGCCGGATCCTGATGGTGGTTGGTGAATTGGCGGTTGTGCAACACAGCAGCTCTGCCAAGAATCTGAGCGCCGCTTTCGACGACAAAAAAGTCGGCGGTGGAATGCTTGTAGAAGGGGTGCTGACTGCGGTTGAACTGAGCTTCCTGATCGGAACGGATGGGGGGAACCCAATAGGGGGATTCGCGGTAGAGGTCAAAGGCGAATTGGATGAACTTGGAACGGTCGCGTTTGTTTTCGGTGTCCAGTTTTCTGACTTTCATTTCACCCTCGGAGAGTTCAGCGGTGCAGCGGATGGGATCCGCAGTTCACTTTGAAAATCCAAGCGCCGTTGTTCACCACGGCGCTTGGATTCCAGGCAGACAGACGGCGGGCTAGTAACGCGCGCCCACGGTGTGTAAGATGGCAAAATTGGGTGGGCGGCGCGCTCCAACCGGAAAACCAGAGATCATGACAATCTGCCGCCCCGCGCGGACAGAGGTGGAGGCGACAATAGCGTTGTCCACGTGGGTCAACATGGATTCCACCGAGGATGAGAACGGCACCAGGAAAGGCGTGACCCCCCAATAGAGCACCAGGCGGAGTAAGGTGCGTTCATCGGGGGTGAAGGCCAGGACGGGCACTTTGGGGCGGGCTTTGGACATCAACAAAGCGGTTCTGCCGGTTTCTGTGAAGACGGCGATGGCTGTGACATTGCGGTCGTGAGCCAGTTCGCGGGCTGCGCGGGTGATGGAAATGGCATCGTCATCCACCGGCTCTTCGCGGACATCGTCGCAATGGCCCCACTGGGCAAAATTCCGTTCGGCTTCACGGACGATGGTGTCCATCATCATCACGCTTTCGATAGGATAGCTGCCGCTGGCGGTTTCACCGGAGAGCATGACCGCGTCGGTGCCGTCAAAGATGGCATTGGCGACATCGGAGGCTTCGGCGCGGGTGGGTCGGGGGTTGTGGATCATCGAATCGAGCATCTGCGTGGCGGTGATGACCACACGTCCGCGGCGGTTGGCCGCTTCGATGATTTTCTTCTGCATAATGGGCACTGAGGCAGGGGAGGTTTCGACTCCCAGGTCGCCGCGGGCCACCATGACCCCATAAGCCACATTCAGGATCTCTTCCAGATTCTCGATGGCTTCGGGACGTTCTAATTTGGCGATGATGGGCAGGTCGGCCTGGCTGGGATCCAGCTCGCGGATGGCGCGGCGCACCTTTTCGATATCTTCGGCAGTGCGCACGAATGAGATGGCGACCGCGTCCACCTGCTGCTGCAGGCCAAAGGCCAGGTCTTGCAGGTCTTTGGGCTGTAAGGCGGGGATATCCAGATTGGCTCCGGGGAGGTTGACCCCTTTGTGCGATTTGAGGATGCCGCCGAGAACGATTTCAGCCTCGATGAAATTCTTGCCCAGGCGCACCACTTGCAGTTCCAACTGACCGTCATCCAGGAGGATGCGGTTGCCGGGCTTGAGGCTGTTGATCAGATTGGGCACATCCATCGGGACGATGGTAGCGCCTTCGGGGGCTTGAATTTCATCTGGCGAGATATCGAGGGGGGCTAAAACAAGAGTTCTGCCCGCGACCAGTTCAACACCTTCGGGCGGAAGGCTGCCGACACGCAGTTTGGGACCCTGCAGGTCCTGGAGGATCGCCACAGGTTTACACAGCTCAGCCGAGACCTTACGAATGGTCTGAATGCGTTCGGCGTGTTCGGCGTGCGTACCGTGTGAAAAATTCAAACGCGCAATATCCAGGCCCGACTCCACCAGGCGGCGAAAGACAGCTTCATCCTGACTGGTTGGGCCGATGGTCGCTACGATTTTCGCTTTACGTTCGAGCATAGCAGAATCCTCTTTTCAGGGTGACTAGAGGTAATTCAATTTTCTAGCTTGATGGGTTAACTCATCGCGAAAATCGGGATGGGCGACAGAGATGAGGAGCTGGGTGCGCTGACGGATGGTCTTGCCGTAGAGATCCACCATGCCGTATTCGGTGGCGATGTAGTGGACGTGGTTGCGGGAGGTGACCACACCCGCGCCTTGCTTGAGCATGGGGGTGATGCGGCTGATGACGGTGCCGTCCCGCAGGGTGGTGGTGCTGGGCAGGGCGATGATGGGCAGGCCGTCTTTGGAGAGGGACGCGCCGTAGATGAAATCCAACTGGCCGCCCACGCCGCTGTACAGTTTGGGGCCGATGCTGTCTGCGCACACCTGGCCGGTGAGGTCAATTTCGATGGCTGAGTTGATGGCGACCATGCGGTCGTTTTTGGCAATGGTGAAAGGGCTGTTGACGTATTCGGTGCGGTGCAGCTCGATGAGGGGGTTGTCGTTGGCCCATTGATACAGTTCGTTGGAGCCAATGACAAACCCGGCGATGATTTTGCCAGGGTGAAGGCTTTTGCGCGCACCGGTGAGCACCCCGGCGTTGACCAGACGGATGACCCCATCGGAGAATAGTTCGGTGTGCAGGCCCAGGTCTTTTTTGGACATGAGGTAATTGAGCACCGCGTCGGGGATGGAGCCAATACCGAGCTGCATGGTGGCACCGTCGGGGATGCGTTCGGCGATGTGGCCAGCGATTTTTTCCACCACCTCAGGATCGCCCTCGCTGCCCATGCGCAGTTCAGCCAGGGGGTAATCAACAGGAACGAGATAGTCAATATCATCGAGGTGGATGAAGGTATCGCCCAGCATGCGCGGCATGTAGGGGTTCACTTCGGCGATGACCACCTTGGCAGCCTCAGCGGCGGATTTGGTGAGGCCCGATTCAATGCCGTAGGTGCAGAAACCGTGAGCATCGGGAGGGGAAACATGGATGAGGGCTGCATCCAGGGGGATGATGCGGCGCTGGAACAAGAGCGGCAGCTCCGAAAGCAGCACAGGTGTAAAATCTGCGCGGCCTTCGTGGACGGCCTTGCGGACATTGGCGCTGATGAAGAGCGTATTGACCCGCAGGTGGCCTTCCATCTCCGGCGAGACGTAATCCGCGGCGCAAATGGCCAGGGCCTGGCAGATTTCTACATCGCTCACATTGGGCGCATGGCGAACCAGGGCGGCGAGCAGCTCTTGGGGAACGGAGCAGTTGCCAGTCATGAAAATGCGGCTGCCCGATTGAACCACAGCTTGAACTGCGGCATCGGGGGTGAAGATCTTCGATGCGTATTTTTGCTGCCAATCCATAGGTTAACCCCACGTGTTACGTTGTTATTTTTACGGCATCATCAGAACGGGGCGAATGCGATCCAAGGCCCAGTCGATGGTTTCCTTGTCAATGATCAGCGGAGGCGCGAAACGGATCACATGGTCGTGGGTTTCTTTGGCCAATATTCCTTTGGATTTCAGCGCTTCGCAGAAACGGCGGGCACCCTTGGCTTCGGGCTTTAATTCAACACCGATGAGCAGACCGCGGCCGCGCACTTCTTTAATGTGCGGGCTGGGGATCTCGGCCAGCTGGTCGGCGAAGTACTCGCCCAGGGCGGCTGAATTCTCGATCAGCTTTTCTTCGACGATGACTTGCAAAGCCGCACGCGCCACAGCAGCGGCCAGCGGATTGCCGCCGAAGGTGGAGCCGTGTTCGCCGGGGCGGATGAGGCCCAGCGTGTCGCGGTCCGCCAGCACCGCGGAGACCGGATAGAAGCCGCCGGAGAGGGCTTTGCCGATGATGACCATATCGGGGCGCACATTTTCGTGGTGAGTGGCGAAGAGTTTGCCAGTGCGGCCTAAGCCCGTCTGAATTTCATCGGCAATGAAGAGGACTTGATTCTGGCGGCAAATATCGGCAACGCATTGCAGATAGCCCGCAGGGGGGATGATGACGCCGCCTTCCCCCTGGATGGGTTCCAGGAGGACGGCGGCGGTATTGGGCGTGATGGCGCTCTGGATGGCGGCGGCGTCACCATAGGGCACGGTGACAAACCCGGGCGTGAAGGGGCCAAAGTCATCGCGGTAGGACGGCTCGGTGGAGAAAGAGATGATGGATACCGTGCGGCCGTGGAAATTCCCAGCCGCAACGATGATCTCGGCTTGATGGCGGGGAACCTTTTTGGTCTGGTATGCCCATTTCCGGGCCACTTTGATGGCGGTCTCCACGGCCTCGGCGCCGCTGTTCATGGGCAGTGACATCTCATAACCGCTCAGCTCGGAAAGCTCTTTGTACAGCAGGGGGAGCTGATCGTTGCGAAAGGCGCGCGAGGTGAGGGTGACCTTGCTGGCCTGCTCCACCAGGGCTTGGAGAATTTTGGGGTGGACATGGCCCTGGTTGAGTGCTGAATATGCGCTCAAGCAATCCAGGTAGCGGTTGCCCTCCACGTCTTCGACCCAAACGCCCTGCCCTTTGGATATAACAACATCCAAAGGGTGGTAGTTGTGAGCGCCAAATTGTTCTTCGAGGTGTATGAAATCTTGTGCTTTCAACCTTTCTCTCATTTTCCGACGCCGAAGATATAGGCCAGGATGCCTTTCTGGGCGTGCATACGGTTATGCGCTTGCGGGAACAAGCGTGAGTGGGGGCCGTCGGCCACCTCATCGGTGATTTCGTGCCCACGATGAGCGGGTAAGCAGTGCATCACGATGGCATTTTTGTCAGCTTCACTCACCAGCTTTTCATTGACCTGGAAGGGCGGGAAGACGGCTTCGCGTTTCTTGGCTTCGGCTTCTTGGCCCATGCTGGTCCAGGTGTCGGTGTAGATCACATGCGCGTGTTTGACTGCTTCGTGCGGGTCGCGCAGATAGCGGAACTTGCTGCCGGAGGTTTCGGCGATCTTGTCAGCGATGGCGATGGCCTGTTCCGACAGGTCGTAGCCTTCGGGGCTGGCCAGGGTGAAATGACCGCCGAGTTTGGCCACAATGTGCATCAAGGAAACGGCCACGTTGTTGCCGTCACCGATGAAGGTGACGTTGATGTCTTTGAGGGTGCCGAATTCTTCCACGATGGTGAGGGCGTCCGCCATGCCCTGGCAGGGGTGGTTGTAGTCGCTGAGGCCGTTCACCACCGGTACGCTGGCCCACTTAGCCAATTCGAGAATGTGGTCGTGGGAGAAAACGCGAGCCATGATCACATCAACGTACCCAGAGAGAACGCGGGCAACATCCGCGATGGATTCGCGCTGGCCGAGGCCGATTTCATTGGGAGAAAGATAGAGCGCATCACCGCCCAGCTGCCGCATGGCCATGTCAAAGCTCACCCGCGTGCGCAGGCTGGGCTTCTGGAAAATCATCCCCATCACTTTATTTTTGAGGATCGGCGCATTCCCACCGGCCTTCAATTCCTTTTTCAAGTTCAACGAGATGTCCAGCATTTCCTGGATTTGCGCTGGGGAAAAGTCGGATACGGCAATATAATCCTGTTTCATGGATGCTCCTCATTTGTTTTGGGGTGAATAAATTCAAAACAAAGTATAACATATCCGAAAGTGGGGGTGCTACGATTTTTGGATGAAGATTGTTTGAGGAATGTCACTCAAAGCCGGAACGGCGCTGCATGGGGTTTGACTGCGGCAAAGATGGACAAACGCCCGAGCGATCAGTAGAATAGACATGAGGAGGTGCGCATGAACACTCGCAAGCCGATTTTTCCCTGGGTGGTGTTTGGCTACAATATTCTGGTGATCATGTGGGGGGCGTTTGTGCGCGCCACGGGTTCTGGGGCGGGCTGCGGTGCGCATTGGCCCACCTGCAACGGCGAGATCATTCCGCGGCCCGAAGCGGTGGAAACGGTGATCGAATTTGTGCACCGCCTGACCAGCGGAGCGGCCCTGGTGTTGGTGGTGGCCCTGGTGATCTGGACGCGGCGGCGCTATGCGCGGGGAAGCCTGATCCGCTGGGGGGCGGGGCTGAGCCTGTTTTTCACCGTAACGGAAGCACTCTTGGGGGCAGGATTAGTGCTGTTTGGTCTGGTTGCGGATAACGATTCGGCGGCGCGGGCGGCGGTGATGGCGGGTCACCTGGTGAACACCTTTATGCTGCTGGCTTTCCTGGGACTCACCGGCTGGTGGGTGATGTTTGGTGAGCCTCGCCGGCTGCGGTGGCGCGGGTGGCGCAGCCTGAGCGTTTTGCTGGGGGCGTTGGGAATGGTGATCTTGGGTGCCAGCGGGGCGATCACCGCGCTGGGCGACACCTTATTCCCGTCCTCGTCCCTGGTGGAAGGATTTCGGGCGGACCTTTCGGAGACAGCGCATTTCCTGATCCGCCTGCGGGTGATTCACCCCGTTCTGGCGGTGGTGGTGAGCGGATTTATCCTGCTGGTGGCTTTGGCCCAGTTCCGCGGCGAACGACACGGCCCCACGAGCAAGCTGGTGCTGGCGGTTCGCGGCCTGGTGATTACCCAGCTATTTCTGGGCGGATTAAATGTGATCCTTTTGGCGCCGGTGTGGATGCAGATCGTGCATCTGCTGGTGGCAGACTTGATTTGGGCGGGCGTGGTGATCTTATTTGGAATCACCCTGGGGGAGTCCGCGGAGCGCGCGAGCGATAATGCCGTCCATGATCCAGTTAAATAAGCCCGGGGCGACGGCGTGCAGCCGGTCGAAGAGCTTGCTTTCGAAACCGATGATGATGGTACCTTTGCCTTTGTTGACCCCGGCGATGATCTGACGGACGGCGGCCGGGGGGGACATGACGTTGGCTGTGCCGGCCAGCACTTTGGTGACGTGGGGTTTGTAGCGGCTTTCGTAGGCCAACTGCGGGGTGTCGGTGTCGGCGGGATACACGTTGGAGACCTGGATTCCCAGGGGCTTCAGCTCAGAACGGAGGGCCTCACCAAACCCGCGCAGGGCAAATTTGGACGCGCCGTAGCCGGTGTATCCATAAATCGCTACGCGCCCGGCCATGGATGAAATGTTGACGATGCAGCCTGTGCCTCTGGCGATCATGGCGGGCAGAAAGGCTTTGGTGACATACACAGCGCCCAGGTAATTGGATTGGATCATGGCTTCGTAGTCGTCCAACTGGGCGTTGACGGCTTCGGCGGGCTGAACATTTCCGGCGTTGTTGATGAGAATATCGGGGGTTCCTACAGACTCTTGAAAAGCGGCGAGTTTTTCAAGCACATCTGCGCGCTTTGAAATATCCAACGTGAGATCGTGGACCACCTGATCGGGATTCAGGCAGAGGGACTGCACCTCTTGGGCGGCCTGAGCCAATACGTCGGGGCGGCGGGCTACCAGGCAAAGGCTGGCCCCGGTGCGGGCATACTGGCGGGCAAGCTCCAGGCCGATGCCCGAGGAGCCGCCTGTAATGAAAACCAATGGGGGTGCAGCCGCGGGCATGATTAGTGCCCTCCGCAGCCAGCGCAGGAACCGCCGCTGCAGCCGCTGCAGCCGCCGCTGGAGCTGCCCGAAACTGCGCGTCCATCCACCGAAGCGAAGACGCGGGAAAGCAGGCGGCGGGTATGAACTCCGCGGCAGGTTTTACAGGGGATGGGATCATCGGCTTCTTTAAACGAGCGGAACGTATCAAAAACAGATCCGCAATCGGCGCATTTGTATTCGTATAAGGGCATGGTAACCTCCATTCTCCGATCATGACAAATCAAAAGCACAGGCCCGCGGTACAAATGCGGTTCTGTGCTAGGGTTTTTTCGACAAAATCGTTAATTGGGGCCGGTAAACCAGTTTTCGTGGGGGCGTTCCCAGCTCACCAATTCATCCGGGCTGAACCACAGGGCGATCTCCTGTTCGGCGGTTTCCAGCGCATCCGAGGCGTGGGTCAAGTTGCGGCTCATCTCCACGGCAAAATCATGGCGGATGCTGCCGGGGGCGGCTTCCCAGGGGCGGGTGGCGCCCATGGTTTGGCGTACGAGGTCGACGGCACGCGGGCCTTCCCAGACCATTGCCAAGACGGGCCCGGAGGTGATGTAGCGGATTAATCCGGGGTAAAAGGGCTTGCCCAGGTGGACGGCGTAGTGGCGCTCGGCTAAAGACAGCGAGGGGAGCAGAAATTTGGCGGCAACCAGCTTCAATCCACGGCGTTCCAGACGCTGGACAATTTCACCCATTAAGCCCCGTTGGACACCATCTGGTTTGACCAGCACGAAAGTACGTTCCAAAATGACCTCCTGAAAGATTAGCGCAGCAGTTCTTCTGCTTTGGTGAAGGTATCTAAGGCTTCTTGAAGCCTATCGGTCTTTAAGTAGGCATCCCCCAACACCTGGTACAGCTCAATCTGCATGGGGTAGCGGAAGAGGGCGGATTGCAGATCCTGCGTGACCTCATCGAGATTGGCTCCAGATTGAATTAATTGCGCATAGGTTTCGGCAGCGGTCTCGACCTGGTTTTCATCCAGGGCGCCGCGAGCCTGGGCAAGAAGCTGTTGAGCTGTTTCAGAATCCAGGGTGCTATGCACCGGCACAGATACCGCAGGCGGCGCGGAGAAGACGGGTTCCGCTGGCATTTCGGCTGCGGCGACTTCCTCGGTAGGCATTTCCTGGGCGGGAAGTTCCGCGGATGGGACTTCCGCAAAGAGAGCTTCGCCTTCGGTCTCGGCGATGGGTGCGGCGTTTTCTTCTGCCGCGGCGAACGGCTCTTCCACCGGCGCGGCGGGCGTTTCTTCGAGGGCAGCGTCCAACGGCGGCGCAGCTTCGAGCGCGCTGTCGGTTTCTTCTTCTATACCCTTGAGCCAGTCCGGGAGAGGAGGGAGATCCTCTTCCGCGGAAGGCAATTCGATGGAGGGTTGGGCATCGGCAGCCTCTTCGACTGCCGATGGAGATTCTTGTACGATTTCCTCTTCGGATTCAGACAGCCCATCGGGGGTTTCCTCGACGGCAGTGGGCGGCACGAAGACGGGTTCTTCGACCGCGGCAAAAGGCTCTGGGCTGACGCGAACCGGGGCGGTATCTTCCAACGTGGGAGCAGGGATTTCTTCTGCCAGCTCTTCAGCAGCGGCGGTCTCTTCAATCCAGGTGGGCGGTGTTTCCAGGCGATCTTCGGGTTGGAGGAGCAATCCTTCTTGTGCGCCCTGGCGTTCGGCCAGATTTTCTAACCAGGCAAAAGCCGAGTCGAGGTCATCGGGGGCGGCGGCCGAACTATCCGATGTCAGTAAGGGAGAAACGGCCGGCGGCGCTTCTGCAGGAGTTTCTTCCGCGGGAAGTTCGGAGACCGGGGAGACCTCGATAAATGGTGAGGAGGCCGCTTCGATGGGTTCGGGTTCGGCGGGACTCTCTGCGCTTTCAACAAGTTCAGCTTCCGGGCTAACAGGAACTTCAGCCTCAGGGGTTTCCACCTCTGCCTGGAGCCAATCGGGCATGGCCGCCGGTTGATCCTGGGGGTTGGTCAGGAGGCCCTCTTCGGCCCCCTGGCGGGCGGCTAAGGATTCGAGCCAGGCAAAGGCTTCGTCCATGTCGCTTTCGGCGGCAGGGGCGGGAATTTCGGCGGCGGGGGCAGAGGCTTCCACTGCGGAAGGGGCGAGCGGTTCTTCTTCCACTAGGCTAACCGGGCTTTCGTCCGAAACCTGAAGGTCTTGGGGCAGCTCCAGGCTCTCCTCGCTGACGGGCGCAGATTCGGCTGAGGAGGACGGCAGCTCGGATTCGGCGGCTTGGAGCCATTCCGGCGTATCGCTGTGGCGATCTTCAGGGTTGAGGAGCAGCCCTTCCTCGGCACCCTGGCGGGCGGCCAGCGATTCAAGCCAGGCGAAAGCTTCGTCCATATCGCCTTCTGCGGCGGGGGCAGGCAGTGCATGATCCACTTCACCCGTGGTTTCGGCAACATCTTCAGCCGCAAACGATGCTGAGTTGGGGATGACCTCAGGAAGCGGCTCGAAGGTTGGGGTCTCCGGGACTTCAAGCGGTGTGAATGCATCCTGAATGGGCTCAGCGGTCTCGGTTTCGTCTGCGGCTGGGGTGGATTCGCGGAGCCATTCGGGAAGGGCATCTTCGGCGGCAAAAGCGGAGGTTGGAGCGGCGGCTTCCTGGGTCAGGTCATGGGTGGAGATGAAGGGGGCTTCACCTTCTATTTCGGCGGCAGGCTCTTCGGCCTCGACCTGACGCAGCCATTCAGGGAGTTGCTGCGGCTCGACGGGGAATTCCTGAGCCGGGGCAACTTCCTCCACCGGTGCGAGCCAATCGGGCAAATCGCCTGCGGGGGGTTCAGCCGTGGTTTCCTCTGATTCTAAAGAAGTAGCAAGCGGTGTCTCGGCGGAGGTTTCGCCAAAGGCATCCATCAGGCTGGGGGAATCATCCGATTTCAACCAGTCAGGAAGATCGTCCACCGGCTCTGATTCAGCGGCGGGCGCCGCCTTGGTCTCGGCAGAAAGAACTTCTGATTCAGCAGCGGCTTGTGAAAGCTCGAAGGGTGCAGAGTCTGCGGGTGAAAGCTCGCCTTCCTGCGGGGTTAACCAGGCGGGGAGGTCATCTTGCGCAGGGGCGGCGTTTTCTTCGGTGACTGCGGAGAACCAGTCCGGAAGGTCGGGCTGAGCTTCGGCGGGCTGGGTGGCAGGCAGAGGGGCTTCACCAGCGGAATTGGCTTCACCCAACAGCGATTCGAGGGCTTTCAGTTGTTCGTCTTCCGCAGGATTGACAGCGTCTAAAGAGATGCCGCTTTCGGATGGATCCTGGGCGGGAGGTGCCATTTCTTTGAGCCAATCCGGGATGTTGGCGGCAACCGGCGTATCTGGCAAGGCGCCTTCAGAGGGCTCCTCCTCGCTCAGAAATGAGACAGGCTCTTCGGGTCCGGTGGAGGGCTGCCACCCCGCGGTTTTCATCCAGTCGGGGATGGTTTCATCGGAGTTGGCAGCAGGTTCGAAGGAGATTTCCTCTGCCTGTGAGCCGGCGGCGGAGGGTTCTCCAGGGGGGGCGATGAGCCAATCGGGGGTATCGGCGGATTCTTCCTCCAGTTGGACGCCAACCGTCTGCGCCCAGGCGGGCTGATCTGGGGCAGCCTGGGCGGGGATGTACTCCAGACGTTCCAGCATCACGGCATTGTCGGGGACTTGATCGGTGGTGCGGATGGCGGTGGTCAGGAAGGCCGCGTAAGGATCGAGCGCATTGATGTTTTGCTGATAGACGCGGGCGTCATCGGCGCGCGAGGTGGTGGGCAGGATTTCAGCCAGAATGCGGTTGGCTTCATAGCAGAAGGGCAGGCGCTGGATCAGGCGGCCGCAAACCTCGGTGGCTTCCACCTTCTTGCCAGATAGGTAATACATGCGCGCCAGGATAATTTCCAGGTCAATGCGGCGGGGATCTTCGGCCAGGGCGGCGCGAGATTCGGCAATGGCTTGATTGAATAATTCGCCGCGGGCGTAGAGCCGCACCAAGGCGCCGCGGGTGTTGCGAATGCGGGCGGGTTCACTGCCGTCTCGGCGGCCGTATAAGCGGCGCAGTTCATCCTGAACGGCTTTGTTGGTGGGCTGGATTTCGAAGGCGCGTTCGATGTGCCAGATAGCAGCATCCATATTGCCTTCGTCCTCACGAATAATTCCCATGCCGAGCTGAGAGACAAAATCATCTGGGACTACGGCCAAAACGCGCTGCATGATATCGGCGGCTTCGGTATAGCGCTGTGATTCCAGATAGGCTTTGCCTAATAAGCGGTAGGTGTCAATGTGTTTGGGAAACTGCTTAAGGATATATTTGCAGTGCGCAATCGCTTCTTCCGTTTGGCCGCGGCTAATCAGACTTTCGATTTCCCGGTTATACACTCTTAACGAAACTTTCGGCATGAAGCGCCTCCCTTATGATTTGGGGCGGTTAGCCCCAATCCACTGCGAAAAGACCGGTGATCTGTGAAATTGCAACGAACATTGACGATTAATAGCATTTTATCACAGGATAAAAAAGCGCGCGACCGCCCAGATAGGGGGGATCGCGCGGTAAGGTCGAATAACAAGCCGTTAATCGCCGAGATAGTCGCGTAGCTTGCGGCGAATGGTGGGGTGACGCAGGCGGCTGAGGGCCTGGGCTTCGATCTGGCGAACACGTTCGCGGGTGACGCCCATTTTGCGTCCGACTTCTTCGAGGGTGTAAGCCTGACCGTCGAGGAGACCATAACGGAGCTGGAGGATGCGGACTTCGCGCGGGGGCAACGAATTGAGGACTTCTTCAAGATGCTCGCGCAGCAGGTTGTAGGTGGCGGTGTCATCGGGGGGCGGCGCTTCGTCATCCTCGATGAAATCACCCAAGACCGAATCTTCTTCGTCATCGGTAGGAGTTTCTAACGACAGCGGGCGGCGGGCCACCTGAATCATGTTCTCCACTTTCTTGGGGGGAACATCCAGGGCTTCTGCCAGTTCTTCCACCGAGGGTTCGCGGCCTAAGCGCTGGGTGAGCTGATGTTGGATGCGGAGAAGCTTATTGATCTGGTCGCCCATATGGACGGGGACGCGAATGGTGCGGCCCTGATCGGCGATGGCGCGCGTGACGGCCTGGCGGATCCACCAGGTGGCATAGGTGGAAAACTTATGCCCGCGGCGGTAATCGAATTTTTTGGTGGCGCGGATCAGACCGATGTTGCCTTCCTGAATGAGATCCAGAAATGGGACACCTCGCCCCATGTATTTTTTGGCAACGGAGATGACCAGGCGCGAGTTGGCGGTGATGAGGTGCTCGCGGGCGGCCCAGCCATCTTCGATGAGGCGGCGAAGTTCCATGCGGCGGCGCATGCTGACATTGCCGCGGGCTAATTCTTCGCGCGCCATGCGTCCGCGTTCAATGCGCTGGGCAAGTTCGACTTCTTCCTCCGCGTTTAATAATGGAACGCGGCTGACCTCTTTAAGATACAACCCAATGGTATCGTCTGTGTCAATATTGGCTAGATCGTCAAAATTGGCTTCAGGTTCGGCGCTCTCTGTGCGCACACGATCAGAATCCATCTCTAACTCTTCGTCAGAGGGTTCCTCAAGGTTGGTATCCTCAATATACGAAATCCCGGCGCTCATCAGAGCAGCAAAAGCTTCTTCCAGCTGCTCGACATCTTGTTCGGCTTCTGGGAAGAAGTGCAAGATGTCATCGATGGTTACATAGGACTTCTGGCGCCCAATTTCAATTAACCGGGCTATCGCAGGATACTCTTCCTCATCATCATCCACTACAGTAATCAGTTCGTCATCCATAGACACGCGTATATTCCTCTTCGCAAGCGAAGTAATTTAACATTCAGAATGAGCTGGAATGGAAGGCTGTTATCCATTCCAGAATACACATTTTCCAGATAAAAAGCAATAGCGACAGCGGTGCCAGCTCTGTACAAAACGTCAGGGCATTGGAACCGGCTGCACCAGGCCCCCCAAAGCCATTAATGGTGAAAGATTATCGAACGATGTTTTATTCAGCACCACCACTGGGCCGCTGTCCACCTGAGCGTAATAGCCGGAGCTAGTGGGGGTCAGATTGCCGAAGCGGGCGGTGGTTTTGTGCCCATCCTTGAATTCCAGGGTGATGAGGATGGGCGAGCTTTGCAAACCGGTGGCCGAATCAGGCGGTGCGGCATCCAACTGGCTCTGAGCCTGGAGGGTGGGGATGGTTGCCACCAATTCTTCCACCTTAGCCGGGTCGAGCGGGCGCGGATCTACCGCGAGGTGCTGCCATAGGGTTTGCGGGCTGCGCTCCAACGTAAAGGCGGGGAGTCCTTTGGGCTGGATGGTCAGGCGGGCCACATCTTCGGAAGCGTAGTCCAGAAACGTGATGGGGGCAGCCGTGGGCGTGGCGTCTTGAATGACCTTCAGCCCTTGCGGACGGCGCGACAGGAAGAGCAGGCCCGCGAGAGCCAGCAGGAAAATAATGAGGAGAACCCAAGTGGATCGTCGGATCATTTTCACATCCTGCGTTTGCGTTGAATCCAGACGGTGACGCCCAGAGCGACCACGGCGAGGGGCATGACCAGGACCAGAATGAGGAACATCAAGCCGATCTGGTAGTTTTCTGGGGTGATTAAGACGCGCTCGGTGGTCTGCTTGGGGGTAAGGTTGAGCAGGTTTTCCTGCGCAGCAGCCCAGTCAATGGCGTTGACGATCAGGTCGCCGTTGCCGTAGTTGGAAAAATAGGTGTCGTTGAGGAAATCAGAATCACCCACCACCACCAGGCGCGCCTGGGTGGCTGTGTTCTGAGCGGCTGCGACCAGGGTTACGGGGCCAACATGATCGCTGGCGGCGTCCACGGTGACCTGGTTCGATTCGATGCTGCTGATGTCGGTTTCGCCCCAGGCGTTTTGTGAGGTGACTACCAGGGGGGTCAGGCTGACATTTTCGGGCAGCTCGGTCTGAAGGGTGATGGAACGCGAGGTGGGGAAGATGGTGGCCATGCCCTGTAAGCGTTCGGTGATGGGGTGGCTGCCGTAGGAAGCGGTATCGGAGACCGCAATGAGGGGCGGGTTGACGTTGGGGTCAATGACCACGTCGTTATCGAGGGTGATGCCCCAGGATTCGGCGAGGTAGGTCTCTAATGGAGAGACAGCGCCTTCTGTGCCGGAGACCGCCGGGGGTTCAGAAAGAACCACCAGAGATTTCCCGCTTTCCAGGTAGGCTTTGAGCAGATCCTTTTCCTGGTCTGAGATCGGTTTGAGCCCGCCGGCGATGATGATGGTAAGCGCATCCTCAGGGATCGAGGGGCTGCTGAGCAGATCCAACGATTTTACCGTGTAGTTTTTACTTTCCAACACGGTTTTGAGCTGGCTGAGGGACATTTCTCCGGCGGGTTCCAGGGGGGATTCACCGTGACCCGTGAGGAAATAGACGGCGCGGTCGCCGGGGTTGGCCAAGCGGATCAGGGCCGAGGTCATTTCGGTTTCGTCAGCGTAGGTCACCTGCTCTGAGCGGTCGCCCATGCGGAAGACCAGGGTGCCGTCGCGGGTAATCTGCGCGGTTTGGGCCGCGATGGGGTTCCCCTCGGGATCAATGAACTCATAGGTCAGTTTGCCGGCGCTGTTGTCGGCATAACTGTTCAGCAGGGTGCGGGTCTGTTCTGTGGAGTAGGGGTAGCGGCTGCTGAAAAAGGCCTGCACGATGACGGGTTCAGGGAGCTTTTCGAGGGTCTCGAGGGTTTCTTTCGAGAGGGTGTGCTGCTTATCTTCAGTCAAGTCCCAGGATTTCGAATTGTTGAAGACCAGGACGTTGACGACCACAAGGATGCCAATGAAGGCCAACGCCATGAGGAAGGCGTTGCTGCCGTATTTGGCCTGCCGGCCGGTGAGCAGCGCGCGCGTCTTTTGCGGGTCGAGGAGAACAAAGGCGGCCAGACCCAGCACAACCAGTCCCAAGGCAATTTGCAGGGGCAGATCAAAGGTGCGGCGGACGATATACAGCCCAACGGAAACTGCCAGGGCGGTGAGAGCCAGATAAAGGCCAAAGGGTGCGAATTTTCGCCACTGTGTATTCATTACCGCCACCTCCGGGCTTCAACTGAGATGGATCCTAAGAAGAGTGCAATGGCCGTCATGCTGAGGTAGTAGACGACATCCTGAATGCGAACCAGGCCGATGAGGAAGCTGTCGTAAAAATGCTCTGTCAGACTGAGATAGCGCAGGACATCGGCAGCGGCTCCATCCACCAGCTGAGCGGGGCTGCCGATGACCCAGAAGAAGATGATCACCCCAAAGGTGACCAGGAGGGCGGCAACTTGATTGCGGAAGAAGGAGGAAACGAGGACGCCGATGGCGCTCATGGCGGCGGTGATGAGGATCAGGCCGATGTAACCGCTGATGAGGACGCCCTGATCAATGCCAGGGTCCACCACGGAGTTGAGGATGAGCGGGTACACCAGAGTGAGGGCGATGCTGGTGACAAAGAAAAGGAAAGTGCCCAGCCACTTGCCGAAAACCAGTTCCCAGTCGGTCACCGGAGCGGTGAGGAGCAGCTCCAGGGTACCCGCGCGGTTTTCTTCGGCCAGGGTGCGCATGGTGATGGCGGGCACGGAGAGGAAGAGCAGCGGGAAGATGAAGAGCTGGAAGGTGCGCTGAATGCTGGGGACAAAGGCCTGGGATTGGGTGGCGTAAAGAATGTCCAGGAAGAGGAACCCGCCTAAGGTGAGGAGGGTGACAAAGAGCAGCCCATAGGCAATGGGGCTGATAAAGAAGAGTTTGTATTCGCGTTTGGCGATGACCCAAATATTATGCATGGTTTCATACCCCCTTTCAGGCTTCCATCTCTGGGGTGGGTTCAGGCTGGCCCATTTCGGGGGTGGGCGCAGGTTCTTCTTCTTGGGTGAGCTGCAAGAAGATGTCTTCGAGGCTCAAGCTGGCCGGTTGAAGCTCCAGCAGGTCGAGCCCGCTTTGGACGATGACCCGGGCGGCTTCGGCGCGCACGTCTTGACCCGGGGCGGATTCAAACTCGACCAGGTCGGTATCCGCAGCCTGGGCGTGCAGGACGCCGTGGATCTGTCCGATTTTTTGGGCGGCTGCGGAAGCGTCGCCGCGCAGGCGGATGCGGAAGCGGACGGAACCGGTAAGGCGGTTCTGCAGATTCTCGGTGGTGTCTTCCGCAACAATTTTGCCTTTGTTGATGATGAGAACGCGGCTGCAAACCTGCTGGGCCTCGGGGAGAATGTGGGTGGAGAGCAAGACGGTGTGCTCGCGCCCAACTTCGCGGATGAGATTGCGCACTTCAATAATTTGCGCAGGGTCCAGGCCGATGGTGGGTTCGTCCAGAATCAGGACTTCGGGTTTGTGCAGCAGGGCCTGAGCCAGACCGACGCGCTGGCGCATGCCTTTAGAAAGATTGCCGATGTAACTGTTGGCGCGGTCGCCCAGGCGAACCATTTCAATGACATCATCCACGCGGTCTTCAGCCTGTTTAATTTTCCGAAGATCCGCCATGAATTTGAGGTACTCGAAAACGCTCAAGTCCGGGTATAATGGCACAGTCTCTGGCAGATAACCGACCAGACGGCGCACTTCAAGGGATTGCTCTATAATATCGAAGCCGTTGACTTCTACACTGCCCTGGGAGGGGGGCATGTAACCGGAGAGGATGCGCATGGTGGTGGTTTTACCCGCACCATTGGGGCCGAGAAAAGCAACGATTTCGCCCTTTTCAATGTTGAAGGTCAAGTCGTTGATGGCCCTGCGCGATCCGTAATCTTTGGTCAAATTGGAAACTCGGATCATACCTTGCTCCTCGCTCATCTAGCTTTATGCTGTAGTCCAGGCGACGAAACGAGCGGATTCTTGGATCCGCCCGCTTCGATGGGTGTGCTTGAGGAATTGACAACCTTTTCAGATCGAGTAAAACTATACAACAACGGCGCGGCAAAAGTCAATAAGTAGGATGAATTCTAATGCAATCCTAATCTATAGTAACGGGGTTACAATAGATTAGAAGGAGGCGGCGATTGACGATTGAAACGAACATTGGGAACTGAGCCGTAAAAAGTGTTGTATTTCTTTCAAAATGATGTAAAATTGAAACTGTACTTTCAAAAAGTGCAAAAAACCACGGTGTTTTAAGTTCATATCCTTATTTCGTGCGGAGGAACCATGGATCTTAATTTGTTAGGCCTTGCGAGGCACGGTTTGAATAACTTCGAACAGATTGCTATTGTCGGAGTTATGATAACCGCATTCATCAGCCTGCTTTACGCATGGCTGCTGCGGGGCACTGTCCTAAACAAGGACAAGGGCACCGAGAAAATGCAGGAAGTATGGAACGCTATTCGGGTGGGTGCGGATAGCTATTTGAATCGCCAGTTCAAAACAATTTTGCCGGCGATCCTGCTTCTGACGGTTGCGCTGTTCCTGAGCGTGTACATTGTGCCGCCGACGATGGAAGCGGTGGAAGAATTCCCGGAAAACACCACCTTCATCATCGCGGTTGGCCGCACGGTGGCGTTTGTGATGGGCGCCTTCTTCTCGCTTTTGGTGGGTCAACTGGGCATGCGCATGGCGATTCAAGCGAATGTGCGCGCAGCTTCTGCGGCTCGCCGCGGTTTTAATGAAGCGCTGTCCATCGCTTATTACGCCGGGACGATCACGGGCATGTTGACGGATGGCCTGGGCCTGTTTGGCGGCACGATCATCTTCATCATCTTCGGTCGGGCTGCACCCGATGCATTATTGGGGTTTGGCTTCGGCGGTACGCTGCTGGCGCTGTTCATGCGCGTGGGCGGCGGTATCTTTACCAAGGCCGCGGATGTAGGCGCGGACCTGGTGGGTAAGGTCGAAAAAGACATCCCCGAAGATGACCCGCGCAATGCGGCAGTGATCGCGGACCTGGTGGGCGACAACGTGGGCGACTGCGCCGGTATGGCTGCAGACATCTTCGAAAGCTATGAAGTCACCATCGTCTCCGGTTTGATCCTGGGTTTGGCCCTGGTGGCGATTGACCCGTCGGATCTGAAACTGCGCTGGATTGTTTATCCGTTGATCATCCGTGCTATTGGCGTGATCAGCTCCATTTTAGGGACGTTCACAGTTCCGATTTGGGAAAAATTCCCGATCAAATTCCTGCGCGCACATGATGCAGAAGAAGCCATGTTCCGCTCGTACGAAGTCTCCAGCATCAACACGGTGGTGTGGGCCTTTGTCGTTGCGATGGTGTACGCCAAAGACTGGCGGCTGGGCATGCTGACCACGATTGGCGTGGCGCTGGCTGTGGTCTTTAACCCGCTGACCTCTTACTTCACCTCAACGCGGCGTTCCCCGGTTCAGGAAATTGTCAAATCCACCAAAACCGGCCCGGCGACCACGATCCTCTCGGGTCTGTCGGTGGGTATGGAATCGAGCGTTTGGGCGCTGGTGGTGGTGGCGACCAGTTTTGTGCTGGCCATCTTCCTGTATGGGAATGAATCGAACCCCACCTACGTTTTGTACGCGGTGGCGATGGTGGGTATTGGTATGTTGAGCCACACGGGCAACAATGTGGCGATGGACTCCTACGGACCGATCTCGGACAACGCGAATGGTATTGGCGAAATGTCCTGGCACGGGATGGAAGACGAGAACACTTTGAAGGCGCGCCAGATCATGGCCGACCTGGATGCGGTGGGCAACACGACTAAAGCCATCACCAAGGGCGTTGCCATTGCTTCGGCTGTGATCGCCGCGGTGAGCTTGTTTGCATCATACATCACGGATGTGGGTCGGGTGCAGGATCAGTTGGGTCTGCTGCGCATGGACGCGATTCGCGTTTCGGATACCAAGGTGTTCGTGGGCTTATTGCTGGGCGGCGCGCTGCCCTGGCTGTTCAGCTCGCTGTCGATTAAGGCCGTGTCTCGCGCGGCTGGCCAGATTGTGGAAGAAGTCCGCAAGCAGTTCCGCATCCCTGGGATCATGGAAGGCACGAAGACCCCGGATTATGCGCAGGTGGTAGCGATTTCCACAGCTTCATCGCAGAAAGAATTGATCCCGCTGGCGACCATTTCGGTGGTGATGCCGCTGTTGGTGGGTCTGGTGCTGCAGGTTGAGGCGCTGGGCGGCTTCCTGGCGGG
>DAIOUB010000043.1:0-19386 GCA_036751735.1 Levilinea sp.
CTGCCGCCCTTTAAGGTGGGCTTCCCCAACCACGCCGGTTGGCTGGCCTATCTGCGCGGGGAGACCCTCTTCATCAAGCGCTTCACCCGCCAACCCGGCGCCGCTTACACCGACCTGAACAGCAACGCCCAGGTGTACGTCAACGATACCTTCGTCGAATTGGAAAGCCAGGGGCCGCTGACCCGCCTGGAACCGGGGGCCTCCGTGCAGCACAGCGAAGTGTGGGAAATGCACGCGCCGGTGCACTGCCCGCCCACCCCCCAGGCCCTGCGCGGTCTGCTGGCCGAACTGGGCTGCCCCAGCGGAGGATAGGCCCATGCCGGCCCGCTGGCGCGCGCTGTGGACGGCTGTGATCCCCCTGCTGGTGGTGCTTGGGGTGGGCCTTGCCTGCAATTACCCCACCCAACGCGCCCGCCCCACCCCCGGCCTGCCGCCGTACCTGGAGCTCTTCCCCGAACTCAACAGCCCGCCCACCACCCCCAGCGCCGCGCCGGTGCTGCAGTGCACCCCGCCGCCCTGCGGGCCGGGTGAGGTTTACGACTGCCCAGGCGACTGCCCGGGCGGCTGCGGCACGCGCTGCGCCACCCCCACGGCCGTCCCCCTGGCGCGCGCCTGCCCCATCCTGGCCACGCGCACCCCGCCGCCCAGCGCGCCCACCAGCCAGCCGGGGGTGTTTGTGGACCCCCATCTGGAATTGTGCGCCGACCGCCTGGAGCTGAAGGTCGGCCAAACCGTCACCGTGCGCGTCTACACCGTGGATCTGGGGCTGCCCGTGTACAACCTGGTGGCCCTGGGCAAGGACGGCACGGGGGTGATGATGGCCTCGGTGGATTATGAAAACAAAGCCCGCCTGTCCACCCCGCCGGGGCTGCCCCTGCAGGTGATCGAGGTCAGCGCCGAGATGCGCCAGGCGGTTTTCACCCTGCGCGCCGCGGCCGCCGGAGAGGCCCAGTTGTGGATCAGCGCCACGGGCGAAGTGCACTACGGCTACCCCGGCCCCGCCACCTATACCGGCGTCAGTTCAGACCGGCTGGTGCTGACCATCCGCTAACCCCCACCCCAAGGAACACCCCGCCATGAAAGTGACCTTCTATGAGGATACCCGCGCCTTCCGCGCACGCACGCTGGACTCGTTTCTTCAGCAGGAAGCCTTCAACGGATTGATTTTAGGGCTGACGGAGAATGTGATGGTCCACCCGGAGCGCTACGCCGCGGATGTGCTGCGCGCCGCGGTGGAAAACGCCAGCGGGGAGCTGGTCTTGGCCGCGCTGATGACCCCACCGCACAATTTGATCCTGCACGCCGCCCAGGAGGTCGGCCTGGGCGAGGCTCAGATTGCCCTGGCCGATGCGCTGCAAAGCGCCGGACGGCAAGTTCCGGGGGTCAACGGCCCGGCGCAGCTCAGCGGCGCGTTTGCCCGCCTGTGGGCCCAGCGCACCGGTCAAACGCCCGCCCTGGCCATGCACGAGCGTGTGTACGAACTGCGCCGGGTGACGCCGCCGCCCCAGCCCCCCAGCGGAAGCATGCGCCTGGCGCAGGAGGCCGAGATCGAATTCCTGGCGGGCTGGTCGCAGGCCTTTGAAGTGGAAGCCATCGGCAGCGCGCGCGATTGGGAAGACCTGCTGCGGCGGACGCGTTTTCGCATTGAGGACGGCAGTCTGTTTGTTTGGGAAAATGAAGGCCAGCCGGTGAGCATGACGGCCACCACGCGCCCCACGCGCAGCGGCATCACCATTGGGCTGGTGTACACCCCCGCCGCCCAGCGCCGCCGCGGCTACGCCAGCGCCCTGGTGGCCGCCGTCAGCCAGCGCATGCTGGATTCAGGCCGCCAGTTCTGCACCCTGTTCACCGACCTGTCGAACCCCACCTCCAACGCCATCTATCAGCAGATCGGCTATGTGCCCGTGGGCGATTTTGACGAGTACCGCTTTGCCCCCGCCGCCTAAGGCTGCAAAATCACCCAGCTGGAAACCAGATCTTCCAGGCCGCCGTCGCGCATGGAGAAAATCGCCACGGACAGGCGCGCGTTGGTGCGCTGGCTGACGCTGTAGGGGATGTTGAGGTCAAACGGGCCGGGAAAGCCGATGTCCTGAGCGTGGATGGTGGCCGGGGCGCTGAAGAGGATGTTATCCTCCGTGCCGCACACCGCGTCCGGCGCGCCTTCGCCGCCCTCACCGCACAAATACACCACCACCGTGTTTTCAAAAGCCGGGCCGCCGTAGCCCATCATGGTGAAGCCGCCCCCGCTGATCTCTTCCCCTGGCTGGGGGGAGATGATGCGCAGACGCGGCGCGGCCTGGGTGGGGGCAGCCGTGGCGGGAGGCGGGCAGGGCGCGCAGGCCGCCTGGGGGCAGGGGGTGGCGGCGGCAGCCGGGGGTTGGGGCACGCTCCACGAGCAGGCCAGGCTGATCCCCGCCAAAATCACGCAGAATCCCATCCAACGAATTTTCATCACGGCGCCTCCTGTGCGCCCAAAGGCGGGTACGGGCGGCATTCCGCCTCCAGATCCGCGCCCGCGTACAGACAGGCCAGCATGCGGCCGTTGTCAAAATGCGCCACCACCACCGACATTTCGTAATCGGGGCGGTTGGGGCGCGGGATGGCAAAACGCTCCAGGCTGCGCGATTCCCAGGCCAACTGATAAGTGGGGCTGGAGAGGCCCAGGAAATTGGGCACGTCTGGGGCTTGCAGCGGCACAGGCAGCGCCTCGGGTGAAGCGGCCTGCAGCCCGGCCCGCAGCAGGGCGTCCATGCGCTGCAGGGCGTCGCGGCCCTCGACCGGCAGGAAGGAAAACATCCCCAGGCCCACCGCCATCGCCAGCGCCGCCACCGTGCGCCAGATGCGCGCAAAGAAGTTGACCCTTTGCCCGCGGTGCAGCTGGAGCTTATCCAGGGTCCAGCGGAAGAAAATCAAGACCGGCGCCACCATGCCCGTCAGGGGGATATACATAAAAAAGGTCGTGGCGATTTTGCCCATGAGCAGCTCCGCCGGGGTGCTGCCCGACACCAGCAGGCCGACACTCACAAACAAGGCCGCCACAATGCTGCCGTAAATCCAACCCACCGCGCCGGTGGGCGGCCACCCGGCGATCCAGCCTAAAATCAGGCCGATGACTCCTGACAGGGCGGTGTTGAGCACAGGTCCGAAGGGCGGCTGGTACAGGGGTAAGCCCGGCAAAGCAAACTGATTGGCATATTGGGTGGTGAAACCGTAGATCAAGCCGAGCACCAGCCCAAAAATTGGGCCGAGCCAGCGGCGAAAAGCAGTATCCGACATACAAACTCCTACGAAATATAAATTTCAGGTCGTTTTACCAAAAACCGTTGTGAACTTCGCGGGCCTCCGGCAGATCTGCCGGGCCTTCCACCGCCACGGTGTGCAGGCCGCGCGCAAAGACCTCACGGCAGGAGAGCACCAGGGCGTCATGTTCTGAATCGGGGCCGATCATCTCGCGCAGTTGGTCTTCACCCAGGGCAAACACCACCCGCCCCACCGCTCCCCAATAAATCGCCCCGGAACACATCGGGCAGGGTTCGGTGCTGGCGTACAGGGTGCAGGTGCGCAGGATTTCGGGGGAATAGCGCGCCGTGGCGGCTCGCATCAGGTTAGTTTCTGCGTGCCCGGTGCAGTCGCGCTCGGTGATCACGGTGCTTTCGGCTTCCAGGAGCAGGCCGCCGTTTTTATCCACCAAAACCGCGCCAAAAGGAAGGTTGCCGTGCTGACGCGCTTTTTGGGCCACCGTAACGGCCCAACGCAAATAATACAGATCCATGTCGTTCATAGGGGCTCCCTTCTCATTCCAAAAAGCCGCACCGCGCTGAAAGCTGCTCGTCTAAGTATAACCAGTTTTGGGCCGGAAGGGGGGAGGATTCCCGCCCGCTGCGCGCTGAGCCGGGAACTTTTCCGGCGGATCCAATCTTGTGTACAGGCTTAATCATCCAGAATCGCGCCAGCGGTTGACAAATCCACCCGCGGGCAGTAGAATGCCACACAATGAACGCCATTTTCTGCCGGTTCCATCATCATACCAGCCGTCCCCCTGCCTGACCGGAGGTCTGGTTCGTTTTACGTACCTGACAAAGCACATCTAACCCCCCGGTCTGCCGGGGGGTTTTTATTTTCTCGAAGTTCCGTTCTGAAAGGATCGAAGGATGACCGAACCCAACCCCGCCATACGCCTCTCGCTGCCCTCCAAAGGCCGCCTGGCTGAAGACTGCCTGTCTTTTCTAGCGGCCTGCGGGCTGCCCGTATATAAGCCCAACCCGCGCCAATACGAAGCCGTGCTGCCGGCCGTCCCCGACCTGCACGTGCTCTTCCAGCGGCCGGTGGATATCGCCGTGTCGGTGCGCGACGGCTCTGTGACCTTTGGCATCACCGGCCGCGACGTGGTGGAGGAATTCAAAGGGGAAAACAGCGACCTGATCCTGCTGCACAACGCGCTCAATTTTGGCGGCTGCACGCTCAACCTGGCCGTGCCGGAAGACTGGCAGAACGTGCTGTGCGTGCCCGATCTGACGGACCGCGCCCACCAGTTGGGCCGCCCTCTGCGCGTGGCCACCAAATACCCCAGCCTGGCGGGGCGCTTTTTGGCCCAGCACAACGTGCCCTATCAGCTGGTGCACGCCGAGGGCACCCTGGAAACCGCCCCCGCCATCGGCTACGCCGACCTGATCTGCGACATCGTCTCCTCCGGCCAAACCCTGCGCGACAACCGCCTGCGGCCCCTGCCGGATGGGGTGCTGCTGACCTCGCAGGCGGTGCTGATCGCCAACCGCGAGGCCCTGCGCCGCAACCCGGCCGCCCTGCCCGCCGCCCGCCAACTGCTGGAATACTTTGAGGCTTACCTGCGCGCCAGCGACAACCTGGCCGTGTTCGTCAACATGCGCGGGGATTCGCCCGAGGCCATCGCCGAGCGCATCTTCCAGGAATGCCACATCCACGGCCTGCAAGGCCCCACCATCTCGCGCGTGATCCTGCCCCAAGATGCGCAAAGCTGGTACGCCGTGAACCTGATCGTCCCGCGGCGGGATTTATTCCAGACCATCCAGGATCTGCGCCGCATCGGCGGATCGGGCGTGGTGGCCGTGCCGGTGACCTACATTTTTGAAGAAGAGCCGCCGCGCTACACCGCCATGCTGGCCGCGCTGAACGACCCCAACGATTAACAACACGGAGACCGCCATGACCCTCTTTCCCATTCTCGATGTACCCACCGCCCAATCCAGCCTGCTGCTGCGCCGCCCGCCGGATGAAATCCCCGTGCCGCCCGCGGTGTCGCAGCGCCTGGCCGAGCTGTTTGGCGAAGCCCTGACCCCCGCCCAGGCTGTGCAGCGCATCCTGCGCGATGTGCGTACGCGCGGCGACCAGGCCGTGCGCGACTGGGGCCAGCGGCTGGACGGCGCCGCCCCCGACTCATTGCGCGTGCCGCCCGAAGAACTGCGCCAGGCCCTGGCGGAGCTGCCCGCAGACCTGCGCGCCGCTTTGCAGGAATCGGCCGACCGCGTGCGCGCTTTTTACCAACGCCAGCCGCTGACCTCATGGATCACCAACGCCAGCGGGGGGACCCTGGGCCAATGGGTGCGGCCCATCCGGCGCGTGGGCCTGTACGTGCCCGCCGGAACCGCTCCGCTGCCCTCCAGCGTGATCATGAGCGCCGTGCCCGCCCAGGTGGCCGGGGTTCCAGAGATCGTCCTGGCCGCGCCGCCTGCCCGCGGCACGGGGCGCATCGCCCCGGTGATTTTGGCCGCCGCCGCCCTGCTGGGCATTGAAGAAGTGTACGTCATGGGTGGGGCGCAGGCCGTGGCCGCCCTGGCCTACGGAACCCCCAGCGTGCCGCCGGTGGATAAGATCTTCGGCCCCGGCAACCTGTTCGTCACCCTGGCCAAGCGCGAGGTGTACGGCCTGGTGGGCATCGATTCCCTGGCCGGGCCCACCGAAACCCTCATCATCGCCGATGACTCCGCCCGCCCCGATTGGGTGGCCGCCGATCTGCTGGCCCAGGCAGAGCACGACGTGCTGGCCTCTGCCGTGCTGCTGACCCCCTCAGCCCGCCTGGCCGAAGCCGTGCGCAGTCAGGTGCTGAGCCAGATGCAGACCCTCAGCCGCATCAGCATCCTGCAAACCTCGCTCAGCCAAAGCAGCGGGGCCGTGCTGACCCGCGACCTGGACGAAGCTGCCGCGCTGGCCAATGCCTTTGGCGCCGAACACCTGTGCCTGTCGGTAGCCGACCCCTGGCGGCTGGCGGAAAAGATCACCTGCGCGGGCGGGGTCTTCCTGGGAGAGCACTCCTGCGAAGTATTGGGGGATTACGCCGCCGGCCCCAGCCATGTGATGCCCACCGGCGGATCGGCGCGCTTTTCCTCGCCGGTGAACGTGTGGGATTTCGCCAAGCTCATCAGCCTGGTGGCGCTGGATCCGCAAACCGCCGCCCAAATCAGCCGGTCGGCCGCCCGCCTGGCCGATGCGGAGGGGTTGGATGGGCACGCTGCCGCCGCGAGGATGCGCCAATGATGCCCCTCCCCGCCCGCATTCTGGACCTGCCGCCCTATACCCCTGTGGAGCCGCTGGACGTGCTTTCGGCGCGCTGGGGGCGCCCGGTGGACTCCCTGGTCAAGCTGGACGCCAACGAGAACCCCTACGGCCCCGCGCCGCGCGTGCGGCAGGCGCTGGCCGAGCTGCCCTGGGTGCATATTTACCCCGACCCCGAAAGCCGCGCCCTGCGCGCCGCCCTGGCGGATTTCACCGGTGTGCCCGCCGAATTTCTCCTGGCGGGGGCAGGCGCGGATGAGCTGATTGACCTGCTGCTGCGCGTGCTCCTGGAACCCGGCGACCGGGCGGCCTTTTGCTCGCCGACCTTCGGCATGTACGCCTTCGGGGCGCGCCTGAACGCCGGTCAGGAGCTGGATATCCCCCGCCGCGCAGATTTTTCGCTGGATCTGCCCGCCCTGCAGGCCGTGTGCGTGCAGCAGCGGCCCAAAGTGCTCTTTTTGGCCAACCCCAACAACCCCGACGGTCAGCTCCTGACGCCGGAGGAGATCGAAACCCTGCTGGCGCTGCCCACCCTGGTGGTGCTGGACGAAGCCTACATTGAGTTCAGCCACAGCCTCAGCCTGGGCGCGGCCCGTTCCTGCATTCAGCAGGTGCCCCAGCGCGATAATTTGATCGTGCTGCGCACCTTCAGCAAATGGGCGGGGCTGGCCGGGCTGCGGGTGGGCTACGGGGCCTTTCCGGGCTGGCTGCTGCCCGCCTTGTGGAAGGCCAAGCAGCCCTACAACGTCAACACCGCCGCCAACGCCGCCGCCCTGGCCTCGCTGGAAGAGCGCGCCCTGCTGGGTGAGCGCGTGGCGCAGCTCTGCGCGGAACGTGAGCGCCTGCGCCAGGCCTTGAGCGCCTTCCCCGGCCTGGAACCGCTGCCCAGCGCGGCCAATTTCATCCTCTGCCGCGTGTCGGCCCGCCCGGCGGCCGACCTGCACCAGGCCTTACTGGAACGCGGCATTCTGGTGCGGCGCTACGCTGCCCCCCGCCTGCAAAACTATCTGCGTATCAGCGTGGGCCGTCCCCAAGACAGCCGCGCCCTGCTGGACGCACTGGAGGAACTGCTATGACCCTTTCGCCTGAATCTGAGCGCAGCGCCGAGGTGCGGCGCCAAACCGCCGAAACCGATATCACCGTGCGCATCCATCTGGACGGCACAGGCCAGCACAAGCTCGCCACCGGCGTCGGCTTTCTGGATCACATGCTGGCGCAGTTGGCCTGCCACAGCCTGGTGGACATCGAGGTGGAGGCGCGCGGGGATCTGCACATTGACGCCCACCACACGGTGGAAGACTGCGCCCTGGCCCTGGGCAGCGCCTTCCGGCAGGCCCTGGGGGCGCGCACCGGGATCCAGCGCATGGCCTCGGCCTGGGTGCCGATGGATGAAGCTCTGGCCTTTGTCGCCCTCGACTTTTCCGGCCGGGGGGTAGCGGTGATTGAGGCCGAATTCAGCGCGCCCAGCCTGGGCAGCCTGCCCACCAGCCTGATCGCCCACTTTTTGGACTCCTTCGCGCGCGAGGCCGGGGTGAACCTGCACGCGCGCATCTGCGCCGGGCGCGATGATCACCACAAGGCCGAGGCCCTGTTTAAAGCCCTGGCGCGCGCCGTGCGCGAGGCCGTGCAGCCTGACTCGCGCCGCGCGGGTATCCCCTCCACGAAAGGCAGCCTGTAACCATGAACCCGCGCCGAGTCTCTCTGATGGATGCCGGAACCGGCAACCTGCGTTCGGTGGAAAAAGCCCTGCGCGCCGTGGGGGCCGAGATTGAAATCGTGCGCCGCCCCGAAGATCTGCGCCCTGGGCAGCGCATCCTGCTGCCGGGGGTGGGGGCCTTCGCCAGCTTTATGGCCGGGCTGCGCGCCGCCGGGTTGGATCAGGCCGTGCGGCAGGCCGTACAGCGCGGCGACCCGCTCTTGGGCATCTGCGTGGGCATGCAGGCCCTGTTTGAAAACAGTGAAGAAATGGGCGAATGCGCCGGGTTGGGGCTGCTGCCGGGCCGAGTGGTGCGCTTCCCCGATTTGCCGGGGCTCAAAATCCCCCACACCGGCTGGAACAGCCTGCGCCAGACCCAGCCCAGCCCCCTGCTGGACGGGCTGGGGCAAGAGCCTTATGTGTACTTTAACCACAGCTACCTGTGCCAGGCCGCACCAGAAGACGAGGCCGCCGAAAGCCTGTACGGCCGGGCTTTTGCCAGCGTGGTGCAGCGCGGACGTTTGTACGGCGTGCAGTTTCACCCCGAAAAGAGTCAGCGGGTGGGGCTGCGTATTCTGGATAATTTTCTAACCCAAGGATGAGGTGACCCATGAGCGTTTTTATTCCCTTCCCCGCCATTGACCTGCGCCGCGGACAGGTGGTGCGGCTGCGCGGCGGCGCCCCCGGCAGCGAAACCGTTTTCAGCAGCGACCCGGCCGACTGCGCCCGGCGCTGGATTGAGGCCGGAGCGCGCTGGCTGCATGTGGTGAATCTGGACGGCGCCTTTGGCGAAGACGATGTCGCCAACCGCGCTGCCCTGAGCGGCATTGTCAAAACTGCCGCGGAACTGGGCGCAGCCGTGCAGTTCGGCGGCGGCCTGCGCACCGAAGAGGCCGTGCGGGCCGCCCTGGAGGCCGGGGTGCAGCGCGCCGTGCTGGGCACCAGCGCGGTTGAAAACCCCGATATGCTGGCGGGCGTGCTGGAACGCTGGGGGCCGGAGCGCATCGCCGCGGGCGTGGACGCGCGCGAGGGGGTGGTGTATGTGCGCGGCTGGCGCACGGGCAGCGGCTTTGATCCCCTGTCGGTGGCCCGCCGCCTGCAGGACGCGGGCGTGCGCTGGGTACTCTACACCGATATCGCCCGCGACGGGCTGAACCAGGGGCTGAACCTGAGCGTGGCCCAAAGCCTGGCCAGCGGCACCGCCCTGAACGTGGTGGCCTCTGGGGGCGTGCGCAGCCTGAGCGAGGTGGAAGAAGCCCGCAGCGCCGGCCTGGCGGGCGTCATCGTGGGGCGCGCCCTGTACACCGGCCAGATGGATCCCCAGGCGCTGTTTGCCCTGGAGACGCCCGCATGTTAGCCCGCCGCATCATCCCCTGCCTGGATATTCACGCTGGCCGGGTGGTGAAGGGGGTCAACTTCGTCCATCTGCGCGACGCCGGGGACGCCGTGGAACAAGCCGCGGCCTACGACCAGGCCGGGGCGGATGAGCTGGTCTTTCTGGATATCAGCGCCACGGTGGAGGGCCGCGACACAATGGTGCAGGTGGTGGAGCGCGTGGCCGAGCGGGTGTTCATGCCCCTGACGGTGGGGGGCGGCATCCGCACGGTGGAGGATATGCGCCGCCTGCTGCTGGCTGGGGCCGACAAAATCAGCCTGAATTCCGCCGCTGTGCGCAGCCCGCAGCTCATCGCCGCGGGGGCCGAGCGCTTCGGCAGCCAGTGCATGGTGCTGGCGGTGGACGCGCGTCAGCACAGCCCGGGCCGCTGGCGGGTGGTGATTGACGGCGGGCGCACCGACACCGGCCTGGACGTGGTGGACTGGTGCCGGCAGGCCGTGGCTCTGGGCGCGGGCGAGATTCTTTTAACCAGCATGGACCGCGACGGCACCCTGGCGGGATACGACCTGCCGCTGACCCGCGCCGTGGCCCAGGCCGTGCCCGTGCCCCTCATCGCCTCGGGCGGGGCGGGGCGCTGGCAGGATTTTGCCGATGTGCTTTCCAGCGGCGGCGCGGATGCGGCTCTGGCGGCCTCGCTCTTTCACGACGGCGTGCTGGCCATCGGCGACCTTAAGCAGCGTCTGGCCGAGGCTGGCCTGCCGATGCGGCGGGAGGTGCGTTGATGCACCCCATCCAATTTGACGACCGCGGGCTGATCCCCGCCGTATTGCAGGACGCCGACAGCGGCCAGGTGCTGATGCTGGCCTGGATGAACGCCGAGGCCCTGCGGCAGACCCAGGCGCGCGGGGAGGTGGTCTTTTGGTCGCGCAGCCGCCAGGAATTGTGGCACAAAGGGGCCACCAGCGGCCATACCATGCAGGTGGTGGAACTGCGCCTGGACTGCGACAGCGACGCCCTGCTGGTGCGCGTGCGCCCCAACGGCCCAGCTTGCCACACCGGCGCGGTCAGCTGTTTCTTTCAATGCCTGCCAACCCAGCCCCAGAACGAGGAATGAGCATGAACATCAACCAGTTATTTGCTGTCATCCAGGCGCGGCGCAGCGCCCCGCCGGAAGAATCCTACACCGCCCGCCTGACGGCCGCGGGGGAAGATGAAATCTTAAAGAAAGTGGGGGAAGAAGCCGTGGAAGTGATTCTGGCGGCCAAAGGCCAGGGGCAGGCCCGCCTGGTGGAAGAGCTGGCCGACCTCACCTATCACGCCCTGGTGCTGCTGGCCGCGCGCGGGCTGACCCCCCAGGATGTGGAGGCCGAGCTGGCCCGCCGCCACGCGGGTTAGATCTCCAAACAGCACTCGTGCGGGTCTTTGGGGTTGTAGTGCACCATCACCCGCCGCCCCACCGGGTAACGGCGCAGCACGCGCTGCATTTCAGCCTTGGTTCCGTTCAGCACCGGCTGATCCCAGCGCAGACGCTCACCCCGGTAAATAAAATAGCCTACGCTGAATTCGTAGGCAATGTGGGCGCGGTAGTCCCCCGAGTTGTCCCCCAGCCAGCGTTCGATGACCGCATGGGTGATGTGCCCGTGGGTGGTGGGCCAGGCAGAGCGCGGATTCAGACGCTCCCAGAGATATAGCAGCAGCCGCACAAAAATCACGGCCAGCACAAGAATACCAGCAACCAGCAAGAGGGTGATTGAATCCACGGCGTCCCTCCGGGCGAAAGCGGTTGTGTGGGTGTGTATGTAATTATAGCGCGCAGACACCCGCCTTGTGCCGGTCAATTTGGCCGCAGCGCATTTATTAGCGGTGGAATCGATCCGCAGATTACGCAGATTTCGCAGATTAGGGAAATTGGGCAGACGGGGTTAAATGCGCCTGGGGTTGGTGGAGGCCAACCCCAGGCTAACAGCGTAGAACCACCCCGAAGTATTTTAGCCTTTGACACCCGAGGACATGGCGCTTTCGATGAAGAAGCGCTGCCCCAGGATAAAGAGGATCATGGGCGGCAGGATGGAAATGGCCGCACCCGCCAGGATGATATTGCCCTGATCCGACGCCCGACCGCGCAGCATGTTCAGCGTCAGGGTCAGAACGTGGTTGTCGTAATTGCCCGTGTTAATGATCACCAGCGGCCAGAAGAAACTGTTCCAGGCATACAGGAAGGTGAAGGTGGCCAGGGTGGCCAGGGCCGGGGCGGCCGCGGGCAAGAAGATACGCCACAGAATTTGCAGGCGCGAGGCCCCGTCAATCAGCGCGGCTTCCTCAATCTCTTTGGGCACAGTGATGAAGAATTGGCGCATGAGGAAGGTGCCGTAGGCCGTGAACACCCAGGGGAAGATCAAAGCCGCCAGGCTGTCTACCCACCCAAATAATACCATCAATTGATACAGAGGGATGATGAGCATCACAAAGGGGATCATCATCGTGCCCAGATAGACCACGAAGAGCTTGTCGCGCCCCGGGAAGCGCAGGCGGGCAAAGGCGTAGCCGCCCAGCACCGAGGTGGTCACCTGCCCGATGACCACAAAGAGGGTCACCAGGGTGGTGTTGGTGAGGCTGCGGCCCATGTTCTCCAGGGTCATCACGCGCACGTAGTTTTCCGGGTTCCAGGTGATGCGGTTGACCGGTTCGCTCTTGCGCACATTTTGAAAGGCTTCTTCGCTGGGGTTATCGGGGTTAATAAAGCGCCCCAGGGCGGTTTTGCCCACCTGCACCATCGAAACCACCTGCCCATCCACGGGCACATCCAGCAGGGGCTGTTCCTGGCCGTCCACCACGGCGGTCTGGCCGTTGGGAACCGCCAGATCCAGCGGCACCGCCACGGTTTGATCCAGCGCATCGGGGGGCGCATACACCCCCGCGGGAACCGTCTGCTGCGCCAGGGCAAAGGCCAGCCGCTGCCCGTCCTTTTCCACGTAGTACATCGGCAGGGGGTCGGGGTAGCCTTCCACCTGGACGGTGGATTGTTCGCGCGGGAAGAAGCGCGGGGGATAGTTATAGGTGTCGTCCGGCGTCTTCAGCGACGTGGCGAACATATATAAGAAGGGGAAGAGCATCACCAGGGCAAAAGCCGAGAGGACGATGTAGGCCAGGGCGTTGGTCAGCCAGCGGCCCCATTGCGTTTTGGTCGGGGAATGGAAGCGGGATGAGTTCATGGCGGCCTCCTACATGTCGTACCCGCCGCCGGTGCGGCGCTGGTTGCGGAATTGCAGCAGGGTCACGAGGAAAATCACCGTGAACAGCACCCAGGCAATGGCGGCGGCATAGCCCTGGCGGAAGCGCTGGAAACCGTTTTGGTACAGATACAGCACAATCGTCAGGGTGGAATTGGCCGGAGCCCCCGGCGGGTTGGTCATGATAAAGACCTGTTCAAACACCTGCATGGCTTGAATGGTGGTGGTGGTGATCACGAAGAACGTGGTAGGGGCCAGCAGCGGCAGGGTCATGTTCCAAAAACGCGCCCACGAGCCTGCGCCGTCCACCGTGGCGGCCTCGTAAATTTCTTTGGGGATGTTTTGCAGCCCCGCCAGGAACAGCACGGTGTTAAAACCCAACGTCTGCCAGGCGGACATGATCACAATGGCCAGCATGGAGGTGCGCGCCTCAGACAGCCAGCGAATCTGCGGGTCTACCAGAGCCGCCCCAAAGGTGCCGTTGAAGAAGGTCACCGCCAGGGTGATAAAGTAGTTGATGTACCCAATGGAGGCGTTGTACAGCCACTGCCAGATGAGGGCGATGCCCACGGTGGCGGCGATGGAGGGCACGAAGTAAATCGCGCGGAAGACCTTCATGCCGGGGATTTTACTGTTGAGGATATTGGCCAACAGCAGGGCGGGGATGGCGCTGAGCGGCACGGTGAGGATCACAAACAGAAGGGTGTTGCGCAGCGAAATCCAGAACAGGGCGTCTTTGGCCCCCAGCAAAAACTCTTTGCCAAAGAAGTTGAAGCGCAGCAGCTCCGAAAAGATCGAGCCGTCCATGACCTCGGTCATCAACTGGCCGGCGTAGGCCAGCGGCTGCAAATTCAGCGTGAAGATGTTGGCATAATTGCGCAGCCCGATGAAATTCTGGTTGCCAAAGGCGTCCCAATCGGTGAGGGAGACGAAGAAGGAAAACAGCAGCGGGAAGGCAAAGAACACCAAAAAACCGAGCAGGTTGGGGGAGAGGAAGAGGTAGCCTTCCAGGGTTTCGGTGTGCGCGTTGCTGCGATTCAGCGCAATCCCCGAATCCTCGCGCCACAGGGCCCACACCATGAACCCAAACACCAGGGTCAGCAGCAGCGCGGCCACAGCCGCGGGCTGGGCCAATTGGCGCGCCAGGTAGAGCAGCCCGTCCACCAGACCCACCAGGAACAGAAAAACGACAAAGCTGGCCAGGGCCACGTATTTGCCGATTTTCTTGAGCAGGATTTCCGTGTCAATGCTGGCATGAAAACGGTCGCCGCTGGCGGAGATCAAATAGCCCAGGAACACCCCGGCCAGCGCCCACAAACCGCGGCTGAAAGTGTCGGCCAGGGCGTCCACGCCGGTAAAAATCCCCAAAAATTGAAAGAGGGCTAAAAGCGAAACGATGAAACCAAGATAATTGGTCACCAGTGAAAAGGTGCGGCCCAGGCGTTTGCGCAGGTGCAAAAACCAGGCGGCCGCCGCGGAAGCGCCGGTGAAAACCAGCAGTAAAACCCCGGCGGTGATGCGCAGCCAGGCAGGTAAATTGAGAACAATCACCCCAACGGCGATCAACACCACCGCGGCCAGGCCCGCAAGCGCGGCCACAACATGCCAAAGGGTGGCGGATTGGATCAAACGCTGGGTGAGACGCGTGGAACGCGCATCCAAAGCAGGGGTCATCTGACGGCCCTCCATGAGATTCGAGAAAGCTCACAAAAGCAACAACGATGTGCGGCGGTGCGATACCAGTGGGGGTTACAGCGGTTCAAAGAAACTTCCTTCCCTGCCCGAAACCGGACAGGGAAGGAGGAAGAGACGTGAAGTTCTTATTGAGCGAAAGCTTTGTTGGCTTCCGTGCAGATCTTGGCCTTGAAGTCTTCGATGGTCATTTCGCCGTTCATGACCGAGCTGATCATGGGGCCCATGACTGCATCGTAATCCGGCCAGGAGCCAGCCCACAGCGGACCTTCGGCGGTGGGTTTGTTCTTGGGGTCAATGCCGTTCAAGAAGGCCTGGTTGTTGGCGGGCGGGGTGAAGGTCAAGAAGGCGTCAAAGGCTTCCTGGCTGACCCGGCTGGGGATGTTGGCGCCCAGAGCCGAGATCTTGCCCTGCGTTTCGGCGGTGGTCAGAGCCTGCACGAGTTTCCAGGCTTCTTCGGGGTGAGCGGTCTTGGCGTTGACGACATAGGCACCCCAGAACAGCCAGTTACCCTGGCCGTTGGCGCCGGTGGGGAGTTCCACCACGTCCCAATTGAACTTGGCGTTGGAGCGAACGCCGGGGGTAGCCCAGCGGCCGTTCTGGAACATGGCAACCTTACCCGCCATGAAGGGGGGTTCGGAGTCTTCGCCGTAGGGCACGGCCACTTTTTCGTCCACATACAGCTTGCGTTCGAATTCCAGACCAGCGATGGAGGCATCCGTATCCAGGGCGCAGGCCGTGCGGTCAGCGTTGAAGAAACCGCCGCCAGCCGAGTTCAGCCACACACCGTAGGGGCCCCACCAGGCATTGGCGCCGTAACCGTAGATGTCAGTGCCGAGAGCGGTAACTTTCTGGGCTACATCCAGGAAAGCGGCCCAGTCCCATTTGCCTTCTTTGGCCAGTTCGCGCGGATCATCCGCACCGGCTTCGGCAATCAGGTCCAGGTTGAGGTAGAGCACGAAGGTGGAAACGTCGCGGGGGAGGCCCCACAGCGCGTCGCCAGCTTTGTTGGTGGTGGGGCTGAAGGTCATGTGGAACATGGGGCCTTCGTAGAAATCAGTGGTCTTGAAGCCTTCGGTCTTGTCGGCCATGGCCTTGAGGTCCATGATCAGACCGCGCTTGGCAAAATCGGCCACGTCGGTGCCGGGGATCCAGAACACGTCCGGGGCGGTGCCGTTGGCGATTTCGGTCTTGAGCACGTCCTGGTAGCTGGAGGATTCCGAGCCGCCCGGTTCGTAGGCCAGGGTGATGCCTTCCAGGGAAGCGTCCAGGTCCTGGCTGATGGTGGAGTACAGATCAATTTCAGCCTGGTTGTCGGGGCGGGTGCGCCAGCGCAGAGCCACTTCCGCGGGTGCTTCGGGAGCCTTGGTGGGTTCCACAACGGGTTCCGGCGCTTTGGTCGGTTCAACCGCGGGGGCGGCGGGTTCGGCGGGGGCCGCCGGGGCAGGGGTGGCCGCCGGGGCGCAGGCCGCCAACAGCATGGCCGCCATAACCATCAGGCTTAAGGCAAACAACAGGTTCTTCTTCATGGTTCTCCTCTTAAAATTTTTCGATTGAGAATTGGGTCATCCCCAGCGGGGCAGGCCCAACTTTACACAATTTGGATACAGGGGAAAAAGTTTCTCCGGCGAAAGGGGCATCACCTCCTTTTCAAAGGGGCGGTGGAGCCGCGCGCCACCAACGTGGTGGCCAGGCGGGTGTGCTTTCCGGGGAGTTCGGGAGTTTGCAGCAGCTCCACCAGGCGCAGCACAGCCTCGCGGCCCAAACCTTCTGTGTCCTGGCGGATCGTAGTGAGCGAAGGGTCAAAATAGGAAGCCAGCGGCATATCATCAAAGCCGACCACCGCCAAATCTTCGGGGATGCTCAGTCCCGCGTCGCGAGCGGCGCGGATGGCGCCCACGGCCATACGGTCGTTTTGGGCGAAAATAGCCTGGGGATGGTGGTTCCAAATCTTCTGAAAAGCGCGGTAGCCCGAGGTGGCCGACCAGTCGCCTTCGGCGATCAAGTCTGCGTCCAGGTTCTCTGAGGATGCGCGCACGGCCTCTTCGTAGCCGCGGCTGCGCTCCCGCGAGGTGATCTCCTGCTGCGGGCCGGTGATGAGCCCCACGCGGCGGTAGCCCAGGCTGAACAGATACGTGGTGGCGTCGTAGCCGCCCTGGTAGTTGTCAATATCTACGGTTTGCAGCGCGCCCGAAGGGTGGGGGGCGCTGACAAATACCGAGGGGATGGTGGCGGCGATAGTGGCCTGGTAACTGTCGAGGCAGGGGCTGATGACGATGATGCCGTCAATGCGCTGGTGCCCCACCAACTGCTCGATCACATTCTCGAAATCGCTGTCCAAAGCGGCGGCCGCCGCCAGGGTGAAGTAACCGTGCTTGCGGGCTTCGCCCTCGGCCCCTTCGATGATGCTGGCAAAAGTGAAGTCGGTCAGGTTGGGGGCCACGCAGGCCAACATGCAGGTGCGTCCCTGGGCCATCGAGCGGGCGATGGCATTGGGACGGTAGCCCAGGGCAGCGATGGCTTCTTCAACCTTCTCACGCGTTTCGGGGTTGACCCGTTCAATCCCGTTAATCACCCGTGAGACCGTTTGGTGCGAAACCCCGGCCAGGGCAGCAACATCTCGAATGGTGGGACTGGAACGTTTCATCCGTACAGGTCGCCTATGAAAACAAGTAGTGGGGATATGTTACCGGTCACGTGACCGGTAACATTAATATAAAAGATTTTTGAAGGTTTGTCAATCCCCCAACTTGCCTTTCAATGGGATTTTTTAACGTTTCGCGGCGGCCTCAGCCCCTAGGGGCAAAACGTCTCCACCAGGCGGGCCTGCCCCTGCGGATATTGTTCCCCCCATCCGGCCCCGTCCGCCTGAAACAGCGCGCAGGCCTGATGCCGCAGATACGGCTGGTCTTTCACGATCACCGCCAGCTGGCGCAAGGCGTCTTCCCGCCCCAGGTAGGCATAGGCCTGAATGAAGGGCATCCACTCCACCCAATCCACAGGGTGCGCCTTGGCCTGGACGGCCTCATCCCCCAGGCGGGCCACTTCTTCCCAATCGCCGCGTTGGCGCGCCAGATCGGCGCGCTGATAGGTATAGCACCAGGTGTGGGGCGGCTCCGGCCCAAAAATGGCCTCAGGCGGCCGGTGCGGGTCGGCCTCGGTCAGCACCGCCGACGGGTCGGAGCGGGGGGCGATGATCTGCATCTCGTAGCCCTCCTGATCTGAAAGCTCCGGCTGCGCACCCTGAATCAGGTGCACGCACGAGCCTTCTGTGGGCATGGAAAGGGCCAGCACCCGCCCATAATCGCGGGTCACTTCCAGGCCGCGCCGGTCCACCGTTTCGGTCACGCCCTCACCGCGCAGGATGTTTTGCACCGTGGTGCGGTTCAGCACCGCCGCGGGCAAAGGGATGGGCGTGGGATTGCCGGTTTGCTTTTCGGGGTAAAAGATCAAATTGGCCGGCCCCCACACAAAGTAATCCTCGGCGATGCCGCTGTTGGGGTAATCGGCCACCAACACCGTGCCCGGCTGGATCTGGGGGGCGCGCCAGGAAACCTGCCACCAAAAATTGCGCAGTGAGCGCCATTCGTTCACGTATTGGGTGGCGTTGCCGAAATGGGCAAAGACGGCCGCGCCCACCAGCACCGCGGCCAGCCCCAGGCGCAGCCGCTGTGATTTCAGCATGGACAGCAGGCCGCCCAAAATCAACACCGCGCCCAAAGACCCCGGCAGGGTGAAACGGCTGTAGGTGGGGAAGAGAATGTGGCGGTCGCCCAGGGTGACGGGGGCCAGGCTGGCCAGCACGCTCAGCGCGCCAATCGCCAAAGCTTCCCAGGCCCAGCTATTCGAGGAGGGATCCTCTTCTTGTGCCTGGAGACTGTCCGCGCCTTTGGAGCGGTGGAGCCACCACACCACGCCCGCCAGCAGCAGCGCCGCCGCCGCCCCCAGAGCCATACCCATCAGGCTGTCGCGCAGCCGCAATCGGAAAGCGCTCTGATACAGCGGCACGCCCCAGGCCAGGACGGTCACATTCCAAAAATCCTGAAGCCAATACACCCCAAACCACAGCCCGCGCATCAACGGCGATTCAGCCAGACTGCTGAACATGGAGCCGATGTCTGTGGCGGCGCGCTGGCTGCTGAAGAAGAACATGCGCCAGATCAAGAAGCCTGCCGCCGCCGCCCAATACGGAGCCGCCCGCAGCGCACCCCGCCGCAGACGCGGCAGCAGGCGCACGCCCGACTGCCCCAGGGCCGCCAGAATCAAGAAGCGGAAGACCTCCATGCCGATGTAGTACTCCATCAGCAGCAGCCCCGCCAGGGAAGACAGCGCCGAGAGCAGCATCAGGCCGATGCGCAGCCCGCGCCGTTCGGTGGTGAGGGCCGCCACCGACCCGGCCATCGAAAGCAGAATGAGCGCAAAGCTGACCAGATGCGATTGGTAATCCACCGCGTTGGGTTGATCCAAAAAGCCGGGGTACACGGCGAAGAGAGCCGCCACCAGCAGCATCAGGCGGCTTTGGCGCGGCCAGACCCGCCGCAGGGTCCACAGCAAACTGAGGGTGCTGATCAGGCGCAGCGCGTAGGCGCTGTAACTGTACCAGGGGGCCTGCGTGCCGAAGAGTTGATAGGCCGCCGAGACCAAAAACGCGCGCGCCGGGCGGTCAATGGCAAAGACATCCGTAAATTTCGCCGCCCCCTGGGTAAAACCGGCATACATCAGATACCAATCATCGTTATAGAAGCCGAACTGGGCCGCCAAAGGCAGGTAAGCCAGGGCAGAAAGCACAGCCAGCAAGCCGACGGCGGCGATCGTTTCCAGGCGTTTGCGTTTCGGTTGGGGTTCGGGTGCGGACATACGGGCCTCTGCACAGCAAAGATGGCCACATTATACCGGATGTGCCG
>DAIOUB010000044.1:0-3680 GCA_036751735.1 Levilinea sp.
GGTGAAATTCGTCGAGAATTTCACCTGCGAGCGCTAAACATATCCCCTAACACCACCAGAATCTACCCCCGTTCATCAGGGCCGTGCGCCCCAATGAACGGGGGTATCGTTATCTTCACCCAGCTGTGTTGAGCACCGAGCTCACCTCAGAGGGATCCCCCTCCTGCTGCTCCAGCTCGTTTGTGTCGAAATTCCCTTATTGACGCCGCCTGTTTATTATGTTATAAAATACACAGAGAATTGTTTACAAAATAACTCAAAAATAAAATAGGTGGGTAATTTTGTGGATGTGTTGACTCGAAGGTCAATTGGTCGCAGTGTGGGGTGATGCCCATACAACCCTTCGACGAGCAAAATGCGAAACCGGCCACGATGTGGTCGGTTTTTTTGTTGTTTCCCAATACAACTTTTAATGGTAGACAGATCAGTGACAGGGTGGTATGGCTGTGCGAGGCTCCAGGCCTCATACCGTTTTTGTTCGGCAATAAAGTGCCCCCCAACTGGCGGCAACCAGCGGAGGGCGTACGTAACGGGTCGGTGAGACACCGCTTTCGCTTTTTAATTTTAAACGAGCAAGTCAATGGGCGCAAGCGCCCCTAGTGACAAATCCGGGCGCCCGCGGCCCAAAACCAAAAGATCACCATGCCGCCATCTTTTGGATCCAATCGGGGAGAACATCAGCGGTATTACTCATCATTTTCTTCACGGCAAGTCTGCGCAGTCCCTTTTCTCACCAACCCGGCCTACATCCTGCCAACCTCACCCAATGGATAGGAGGGTATTATGTCAAGAAAGGCGATCAGCAAAAACCGTAAAGGCTCCCTGCTGGCGGTCATCCGTCAATTTTCCATTTTGATCATTTTTATGGCCTCCCTCTTGGGGGCCTCCCCCGCCGCCGTTTCGGCGCAATCCCCTGCCTTCGTTGAGCCGCCCCCTGAACCCATCGGCGCTGGCAGTGGGAACACCATGCCGTTGGTGGCCATCCACATTTCGGAATACACCGCCGCCCACTGGGCCACACTGGGCGGGCCGCATAACGATTGGAAGTATTGGCATATCTACGGCTTTCTGATGGAAGCCTTCCAATCGGACGGTACACCCTACACCGTCCTCACGGATGCCAATATCGAAGCCGGCGCCCTGCTGGACAGCGGCACCCCCCGATATCCCATCTTCATCAGCCTGGCTGCCGCCTGCATCTCCGACCTGGAGGCGGAGCAGATTCGTGCGTATGTCCAGGCGGGCGGCCACGCTTACGCCGGCTCCACAGCCTGGACGCGCGACGAAACCTGTCAGCTGCGCGGGGCCAGCTCCAACACCGGCAAATATGCCTGGAACACCGTCAACGCGTACGCAGATAACTTCTTCTCCGCCAGCTTTTCGCCCTCCTTCACCATTGACGACAACGCCGATAATGTGTGGCTGAACGCCATTGACGACACTCTCCCCACCAGCATCTGGTGGGAGCTGCCCGCGGAAGAGACCATCAGCAAAATTGGCCTGTGGCAGGCCAGCTACGTTCCGCCCTGGTCCTACCGCATCCGCGATTATCAAGTTTCGCTCTCCACCAATTGCACCGACTGGACGCCGGTGGCAACCAACACCGGACAGGACATTCCGGGCGATTATCAAGAGACCTCCTTCACCCCCGCAGCGGCGCGCTGCATTCGCGTCACCGCCAATTACCCCAGTTGGGAGGATGAGGTCTACTCCGGTTACAACACCGCCAACTGGATCGGCCTGGATGGTTTTCAGGCCTACGACCAAAACGGCGATCCTTTGATCAACGCTGCCCCTCTGCTCTTCACCCAAAGCGCCTTCGCTCTCTCCCCTGAAATGGGCCTCATCCCCGGTAACACCGGCCTGATCGGCAGCATCCAAAAGGTCAACAGCCACGCCATTGTCAGCCACATGACCGAAACGGATGTGCGCAACTGGTTCCTGCCCAAGGCCTACAGCGACAACGGCTATACCCATCGCCAGCATTGGGCGCAGTTTGTCCAGCCCACCACCGCCACGGTGCTGCTGTCTTCCGACGGCCACCCCACTCTCAGTGTGACGCCCTACGGCAGCGGCCAATTCATTTACCATTCCGAGTTCTCCCCTCTGGCCGGGTATTCTGGCTACGTGGTGGATAATTTTGAATACGGCTTCTTCCGCAAGGCTGTGGAACAGGCCTTCAAAGCCAATCATGCCCCCCTGGTGCGTCTCAGCGGCTGGCCCTATCCCTACAACGCCGCCTTCAAGACCCGCCACGACCACTTCCTCAGCCTGGCCGCCTCGGAGATTGAAGAAGAGTACGGTGTAAAGGGCGAATATCTGCTGCGCACCAACGAGGCTATCGGCGGTCCCGATTGGGCGCACCTCAGCACCATTCTGGCAAATGGGGCCCAAATCGGTTCCCACACCATGAATGAATACACCCTCGACAGCGGCGGTTACACCGCAGGGTATGATAACATCCATCAATCCCTCGATGCGCTGGAAACAGCCCTGGGGACCCGCCCGAAAATCTACGTCACCCCCGGCATGATGGGTTTCCGCGACACCTCCAAGCAGGCTATGGTAGACAACGGCCTGATCACCACGGGCGATATGAGTCACGGCCCCTACCCCAATTTCGCCCTCAAGATAGACACCGCCACCGAATACGGTCTGGCTGCCCATTGGCCCATCCTGGAAATCCCTGTGGGCCGGTATTACACCCTGCCCGGCGAAACCTGGAGCGATTTGATTTTTTCGCACGTCGGCAATATGGCCCTGGCGGATGACATCCGTTATATCGAGAAAACTGTGGACTTGACCTACGACCTGCGCGGCGTGATCAACGTCTACGACCACATCAACGATCCCGGCCTGTGGATCCACCCCAATTTGGACCCCTTTGAACATTACATCAGCTACGCTCTGAGCAAACCGCACGTGTGGAACACCCACTCCGAAGAGATCTACGATTGGTGGGTTGGCCGCAGCACCGTTTCCATCGCCCCCTCCTACACCCCTGACGTGCAGGTCACCGTGACCCTCACTGGCAACAGCGCCGGCGATCCCTACGCCCTGGATATCGCTGTTCCAGATGACCGCTCGGTGGAGAGTGTGCTCGTAGACGGCGTGCCCACCACCCAATACCGCGTGGAAGATTCCACCGGCGGTCTGGGCGGCCAGCTCAAGGTGCGGGCCGCGGGCGCAGCACAGGTGCAGGTGATTTGGGATGACGAGCCTGCCGTAACCCAATACGCGCTCACCGTGGTCACCAACGGCCAGGGCAGCGTCACCCTCTCACCAGCGGGCGGCGTCTATGATTCCGGCACCACCGTTGAACTGACCCCCGTGCCCGAAGCCGGTTGGAGCTTCAGCGGCTGGAGCGATGACCTGAGCGGCAGCGACAACCCTGCTCAAATCGTCATGAATGGCGATAAAACCGTCACCGCCACCTTCACCCTCACCCCTGCAACGTGTTACACACTGACCCTCTCACATACTGGCAGCGGCAGCAACCCCAGCGCCGACCCGCTCAAATCTGCGGCCTGCGCTGAAAACGGAAAATACGTGGCCGGTGAAAACATCACCCTTAGCGGCGCCGTCCCCGATCCCGGCTGGCAGATCAGCGGCTGGACGGGAACCGCCAACAACGCCAGCACCGCCAACACCAACGCCCTGGTCATGCCCGCCGCCGACCA
>DAIOUB010000044.1:3780-6017 GCA_036751735.1 Levilinea sp.
ATTGACGGCGACCTCATCCCCACCGAACTGGTGACCGACGTCAGCAACGGGACGCTCAACCTGAATACAGACGGGTCCTTCACCTATCTGCCGGATCTCAACTTCAACGGCATCGACAGCTTCACCTACCGCGATTTCGATGGGCAGGCCTACTCCAACGTGGCCACCGTCACCCTGACGGTCACAGCCGTCAATGACGCCCCCACGGCCAATGCCCAGAGTGTTTCCACGGTGGAAAACACCGCCAAAGCCGTCACCCTCACCGGCTCGGATGTGGAAGGCTCAGGGTTGACCTACGCGGTGGTCACCTCGCCTGCCCACGGCACACTCAGCGGCACGGCGCCCAACCTCACCTATACCCCGAGCTTGAATTACTACGGCGAAGATTCCTTCACCTTCAAAGTCAACGACGGCGAGCTGGACTCCACGCCCGCTGCCGTCACCATCACCGTCACCAAGGGCAACTCCGCCCCCGTCGCCGTGGATGACAGCTACGCCGTGGATGAGGATCTGCTCCTGTCCATTTCGGCCCCAGGGGTTCTGGGCAACGACACGGATGCAGACAGCAACCCGCTCACCGCGCAGCTGGTGACCGACGTCAGCCACGGAACCCTCGCGCTGGCTGCCAACGGCAGCTTCACCTATCAGCCAGGCTCCAACTATTCCGGATCGGATACGTTCACTTATCGCGCTTCTGACGGCACCGCCCTTTCCAATACCGCCACTGTCACCATCACCGTCCATCCTGTCAACGATCCCCCAGTGGCTCAGGGTCAGGGTGTTCAGATCAATGAAGATACTGCGATCGAGATCACCCTGACCGCCACGGACCAGGAAGGCTCTGCGCTGACCTACGCGGCGGTCACTCCGCCCGCCCACGGCCAGCTCAGCGGCGAGGCGCCTCTGCTCACCTACACCCCCGACCTGAACTACCACGGCGGTGATTCCTTCACCTTCAAAGCCAACGACGGCGGGCTGGATTCCAACATCGCCACGGTCACGCTCGATATCCTGCCCATCAACGATCCGCCCGATGCGCAGGACGACACCGCCTCGGTGCTTGAAAACGGCTCGGTGGATATCAACGTGCTGAGCAATGACACGGATGTGGACGGCGATCCGCTGACCATCAGCGCCTACGATGCGCTCACGCCCCTGGGCGGAACCGTGACCTGCACCGGCACCTGCATCTACACTCCGCCTGCCAACGTCTTTGGCTCGGATTCCTTCGGATACACCATTTCTGACGGCCACGGCAGCACGGATTCGGCCGCGGTAGCCGTCTCCATCGGCTCCTCCAACCAGGCCCCCACCGCTGTGGTGGACGCCTACAGCACCGCCGAGGACACCCTCCTGACGGTACCCGCCGCCCAGGGCGTGCTCCTCAATGACACCGATCCCGACGCTGGGGATGTGCTCTCGGCGCTCAAGGTCACCGACCCCGCCCACGGCGATTTGAACTTCAATACGGACGGCTCCTTCACCTATCTGCCCGATGCCAATTTCACCGGTGAAGACAGCTTCTCTTACCAGGTCAAAGACGCTGAGGCCGACGGCTCCACCGCCGTAGTCACCCTGACGGTGACGCCGGTCAACGACGCTCCCACCTGCCAAAACGCCGCTCTGGCCGTGGACGAGGATGTGCCCACCCCCTGGGCGCACCTGTGCTCCGATATTGACGGCGACCCGCTGACCGTTTCGGTCATCACCGCCCCGGCCCACGGCACGCTGAACATCCTGTCCAACCCCATGCTCTACACCCCCGCGGCCAATTATTTCGGCGCCGACAGCTTCACCTACCGCGTCTCCGACGGAACCGTGAACAGCAATAACGCCACGGTCACCGTGACGATCGCGTCCGTCAACGATGCCCCGTCTGCGGTCAGTCTCAGTCCGGCCGCCGTGGCGGAGTTCATGCCCACCGGTACGCTCATCGGTGATTTCAGCACCACCGACGCGGACACCGCCGACACCCACACCTACGCCCTGGTGGCGGGTGCGGGTGACACCGACAACGCCTCCTTCACCATCACCGCCGGGCAGCTCTTCACCAACGCGGTCTTCTCGCAGGCTCTCACCCCCACTCTGTCCATCCGTGTGCGCTCCACCGATTCGGGGGCTGGCAACCTTACGCTTGAGCAGGTCTTCACCATCACCATCCTCGAAGGGGATGCCGCGCCGACCCTGTTCTCGCCGGCCCATCAAGTCAAGCTGCTGAACAACACCCCCACCTTCGA
>DAIOUB010000044.1:6117-18944 GCA_036751735.1 Levilinea sp.
CGAAAAGCCCCACACGGTTTGTCTTTATCTACGTAGAATCCCTTTACGGGTCGTTGACAATCACTTTTTGCACATACGCCGAGGTGCTGGCTGTCAGCAGTGCGCCGTAGCCCGGGTAAAAGCCCACCTCATCCCCCACCTTCACCGGTTCAGCGGCGTCTTCCACATCCAAAATCAGGTGATCGCTGCTGCCCCCCAGGACGATCATGCCGGGGTCCTCGGGGTACACGTTGTCCACTACCACATCCTCGCGGCCAATGTTGCAAATGGCACGCAGGCGCACCCCGCGGTCCACAAACTCTGGACTGCCGCCAAAGGCGTCCTGTCCGCGGTAGCCAATGGGGATGGAAGGCTTGCGTTCCAGTTCCACCACTTCAGCCACTATCCGGAAGGTATCCTGGCGGGTCCCCGGCCAGGGGGAACGATCCAGCACATTGCGCCCCAGCAGGATGGTTTCACCGATGCGCAGCACGTTGATCTCTTTGGGCATGCCGCCGGCCGCCAGCAGCGGCATATTGGCGCTGTTTCCGCCGCACAGCATCCCCAATTCCAAACCAGTCACCTTGCGGCACTGATCGCGGATGTCCACCAGCATCTGCATCTTTTCGGTGGTCGGGATCACCCCGCCGTAACACGCCAGGTTCGCCCCCAAACCCGCCACCTCCAGGTTGGGCAGCCGCCCCGCCGTGCGCACCACGTCGTCCACGTGATCCGGCCACACCCCCTCGCGCAAATCGCCCAGATCCACCATAATGACCACCTGGTGTTTCAGGCCGAACATGCCGGCCGCGTCCGAAAGCTGCCGGAGGGTCTCCACGGATGAATTCAGGGAGATATCTGCGCAGCGCACCACATCCGCCGCCCGGCGCGGCACGGGGATGCGTAGGATCATCATCGGCAGGCGCGTTCCGGTGGTGGCCAGCGCCTGCAAATTGGCAATGCGCGAATCGGCCAGCATATCCGCGCCGCCCTTTTCCATCGAGCGCGCCACCGCCGGGTGGGCGCAGCTCACCTTAGTCACACAAGCCACCTGCACACCGTGCGCGTGGCATTCACCGATCACCGAGCGAGCATTACTCGCGATTCGCTTGGGGTAAATCTCAACTCGGGGGGTTCGAATGTACATCCGTCCTCCAAAAAAACTGCTCTTGACCGCGCAGACCCTAAACGGCGCTGCGCGCGAAGGCGTCTTCTTCCACCCAGCGCACGAAGGTGGCTTTCACCTCGTCGGGGTAGGCCTGCGCCACCGTTCCCAGCGCTGAGAACAGGTAGTTGCGGTCCATCAAAATTCTGGCGTCGGGCGCGGGCAGCAGATGTTTACCGGGGCCGGTGCAAATGGCCCGCAAAATCCGTTCGCCGCCCTCAATACGCGTCAACGCGCCGCCAGTGCCCACCACCCACTGCACTGAGGACAGGTCTTTGCCCTTCACGATCTGCTTCTTGCCCGTGGTGGTATATAGATCGGTGACCACGCCCGCATGCCGCCGCACGCCCACCTCCACCGCTTTGGTGCACAGCCAGCGGGTCAGTTCGCGCTGACGGTCGGTGTGGGGGATGGCCTGCAAATCGGCCAGGCGTTCTTCCCAGGCCGGGTCGCCTTCCATTTCCACGATGTTGTGGGCGTTCACATACACGCCCAAGTCGCCTTCCACCGTGCGCTTGGCGCGCGGCTCGGGCTCCACCGCCTTGTTGGCCCATTCGCGGCTGCCGTCCGTCACACTGTGCACATCCGTGGTGGCGCCGCCCACGTCAAACACCAGGCAGTCGCCCAGAGCTTCGGTAAAAAGCTCCGCCCCGCGCAGCACCGCCCCCGGCGTGGGCAAAATGCCCCATTGGGTCAGCTCGGCAAAGCGCGCCATGCCGGGCGCATGGATGATGTGGCGGTTAAAGACCTCTTGAATCACCTTGCGCAGCGGCTCAATGTTGAGCACATCCACGTCCGGGAAGACGTTGGCGGCCTGCAGCATCTCAATGCCCGCCTGCGTGAAAACCGCCTGAATCTGTTTGCGGATGGCCACGTTGCCCGCGTACAGCACCGGAACCGGCAGCCCCAGCTGGGCGATCTTTTCCGCGTTGCGCAGCACAATGTCTTTTTCGCCGTAATCCACCCCGCCCGCCAGCAAAATGATGTTGGGGTGAATGTCCTGGATCTCCTCCAGGTTGTATGCATCCAGCAGACCGGCCGTCACCATCTTGACGATGGCTCCCGCGCCCAGGGCGGCTTCGCGCGCCGCCCGCGCCGTCATGCTGTAGGTCAGCCCGTGCACGGTCATGCGCAGGCCGCCCGCCGCAGAGCTGTTCACAAAGGTCTCGGGGCTGCCCAGGAGCTGGCCGTAGCGCGATTGCAAATCGGCCACCGCCTGATCCACGCCCAGGCCCACATCCCCCTGGCCCACGCTGGTGGGGGCAAAGCCCTGAGCCACATGCCCAAGGCCGCCCCCCGCCAGACGCACAAAACCATTCACCTTGGTGATGGTCGAGCCTACTTCAATGGTCAGGATATCCACAGCGTTCGACACGGCTGCTCCCTCACCGTACGGCGGCCTAGACAACGCCGCGCGCCTTTAAAAGCTTCACAATGGCGTTGACCACGTGGATGCCCTTGGTGCCGCGCCCAAAGGTCGCGTCCAGGCCGGTTTCCTGGGCCATCTCGCGGTTCACCTGCGTGCCGCCCGCGATCAAAATGATCTTGTCGCGGATGCCCTTCTCCTGGCACAGCTCGGCCAGTTTGCGCATCTGCGCGCGGTGCACGTCGTTGTGGCTGATGATGGTCGAAATCAGGATGGCGTGGGCGCCAGTCTCGATGGCCGCATCCACCAGCTTGCCAATCGGCACGGAGGTGCCCAGGTAGTGATATTTCACGCCGTATTTTTCAATGCCGCCGTGCTTAATGTCAAGAATCTCACGCAGGCCCACGCTGTGTTCGTCTTCGCCCACCGTGGCGGCCACCACGCGCACACCGGCTTTCTTCACCGCTTCGCGCAGCTCATCTTCCGGCAGAATCACCTCTTTTTCCGGCACTTTCAGCGAAGACAGCTCAATATCAAAGCCAATCTTGCCTTTCACTTCCACAAAGCAGCCTTCCGCCGGGTGCATCACCTGCAAATTGACCACTTCGGGGTCCAGCAGGCCCAGCTTCTTGGCCATTTCCAGGCCGTACACCGGCGCCACATCCTCCGGCAGGGGCACAAAGAACTGGGTCAAGACTGTGCCGTCACCCGCCCATTCGGCTTCCGGCTTCACCTTGCCGCCCTTGCGGTAGGGCAGGGTATCAGCCAGGCGCGCATCGCAGCTGTCTTCGGGATCCAGTTCGTCAATATAGACGATTTTCTCCGGCTGACACAGGGTGCAGCCGTCAATCGGGTCGCAGGCGTGTTCCACCCCCGCAGGCAGGTGGTTATGGCCAAAGTGGCTGCACACCGGTGCGTAATAGTCGCTGTCGCGTTCCACAATCGTGCCGGCCCCCACGCCACCCTTGCCGTCGCGGGCGATGCCGTCGCCGTTGCGGTCGGGGTATTTGCCCGAATCGACGAAGAAGCCCTGTTCCACCGCAGCAAAGTAGCCGCCGGTCTCGATGACCTCTTCCAGGAAGGCCACCGCCCGTTCTTTCAGGTCGCGCACCATCTCGCCCAGCGGACCGTCGTGATTCAGGCTGAGCAGCTCTTTAATCCCGTCCAGCGCCGCCCAGGTCTGCTTCACGGTCTGCACGCCGCGCACATTGTTGTAGTGCCAGGGCACGTTGCGCCCCTCATCCGGGGTGATGGTGCTCTGAATGTCGGCGCTGGTCAGCATAGAAATCAGCGTGTCCACCGTGTGCGTACGCACGGCTTCTTCAATGTCGGCTTCGATATAGCGCGTGTTCTGCTGGGCGCGCATCTTGTATTCCGAGAAGAAATCGCGCAGGGCCACGGCGTAGGGCAGGTCGTACCACAGCTTGGGCGCGGGGGGCGCGTCCGGTGGTACGGTGGAAAGGCCGATAAGGTCCTTATCCATGCCCACCGAAGCGGAGAAGGCGCAGTTGATGCCGTGCTGCACCATCAGTTCCGGCATCACCAGCCAGCCGGCTTTGGCGGTGGCGTTGGCGTTATGCGCGCCGTCAATCTGGAAAATGCCCGCGCCGGCCATCACCTTTTTGGCTTCGGCCGCATCCACAAACGAGCGGTACATGTTCACGTTGCGGTACAGCACGTTGTACTGCGGATCCTGGTGTGCGCCGTTGATGCCCTCTTCCGCGAACAAAACCGCCACCTCCGGCCCGGCCACGCCGGACACGTAGGAGTGGAAATTGATCGGGCGGCCGACTTCCTCTTCGATCATATCGCAGGCCTTGCGGCTGGCGCGGATCTGCTTGCGCGTGATGGGAACCCCGCCCACGCCCTCCGGCGTGCCTTCCAGCAGGCCGTCAATGTGGCTTTGGCCGGTGGTGCGGATGACCATGATATGGTCCGCACCGTGCCAGGCCGCCATGCGCATGCGGCGGATGTCGTCCTCAAAGCGCCCCGAGGCGATCTCGGTGGTCACCACGCAGCTGGGCTGCGGGTCAATATGGTCAAAGTATTTCGAGGCGGGCAGGCCGATGCTGTTCTTCAGCGGCTTCGACATGTTCCGGTAATGGAACGGGCCCATATCCACGCCTTCCGGCGGGACTTCGCGCCAGGTCCAACCCTTGCGCTGGGGGTGATAGTGCTCTAACCCTTCCAGAATGGCTTCAATATCCAGTTTCTGGTTCGGGTCCAATGGTTTCTTGTGAGTCATCGTCTGGCTCTCCTTGCGATTCGCTGGCTAAAACAGGCCCTGGAGCACTTCTTTGTCTTCCAGGATGGCCGCTGTCGCGGCGCGCACGTCCGTCCCATTTTTCTGAGCGAGCTTCAAGACCACGTGTCCCGCGCCCTTACCCAGTAAACCGGCTTCCAGAATACGATCCACCACCCCGTGGGCGCTGATGCTGTCAATGCCCATGCGCAGCAGCACCGAGCGTTCGATAGACGGCGAGGTATACGAGCGCGAAAGCTCCACAATCGGCTCCACCACCTGCTGACACAGCTCCCAAAAACGGGCCTTCAGCGCCTCGTCGCTCATCTTCTTCAATTCCACCTGCCGCTTTTCAAAGCGGGCAATTCGATCTTCACTCATCATGTACCTTTCCTCCGACCCAATCTCGAGTCAACCGGCCTAGCCAGCCGAAAGCCCCGCCATGTGCTGCCGCACCCAGGCCGAGTCTCGTTTGATATCTGCCGCCAAAAAGGCCACATCGGCCTCGCTCCAGGTATCCATCCCAGCCACCTTGGCCGCGTTGCGCAGGTAAGACAGGCGCAGCTTGTCCATATCCTGCTCTTTGCCCCACACCTGATCCAGACTGACCGGAATGACGATGGCCTTACCCGGCACGTTGTCTTTGGGATCGCCGCGCCGCACTTCCACGCCGTTCTCGCGCGCAAAGGCTAGCTGGCTGTTGTGGTGCTTGCCCGCGCCGGTGTATTCCGTCTCCTGCACCACCACAATCTGATCGCGGTCCATCTGCCGCGCCACGGCCACCGCCGCTGTCAGGCTGATGTTGCCTGCCGGGCCGCGTTCCAGGCCCTCCAGCTTGGTGAGCAGTTCGGTGATGTAAAACACCTCGCCCTGCGTCACCAGATGGTATTCATCCATATAGCGCAGGCTGCGCGCCGCGTTGCGCGGCACATCCACCCGGTCGGGCCAGGTGGCAAAAGGCACGCCAAAGCCGGTGTGGCCGGTGGTGAAGGACTTGCGGTTAAAATCGTGATCCGAGGCCATGTGCAGCCCGCCCAAATCCACCGAGCAGGCCACGATGCGGGTCTGATCGCAGCCCGCCGCCAAAAGCCCGCGCGCTGTGCCGGTCAGGTTGCCGCCGCCCGCGTGGGTGATCATCACCGCATCGGGGTCTTTGCCGTAACGCGCCCGCACCTGCTCGGCGATTTCCGTGCCCAGGGTTTCCACCCCGCGGATGCCAAAGGGGGTGTACAGGCTGGCGTTGAAAAAGCCGGTGTCCTCCAGGGCGCGCAGCAGCATGTAAAACAGCTCTGGTCCCACCGTCAGCTTGAGCACCTCGGCCCCATAGGCCTCACAGGCCCGCCCTTTTTCCACAATTTCGGGCTGCCCCACGCCGCGGCTGTCGTACACTTCCTGCACCACAATGCATTTCAGGCCGCGTTGGGCCGCCTGCGATGCCACCGCCGCGCCGTAATTGCCGCTGGTGGCCGCGATCATGCCGTTGTAGCCTTTCTTGGCGGCCTCATACGCGCTGATGGACGCCCGCCGCGCCTTAAAGCTGCCCGAAGCGTTGGCGGCCTCGTCCTTCACCAGGATGGTGGCGCCTTTCCCCGGCCCGGCCATCCTGCGCACGGCCTCGGTCAGGTTGCGCAGCTCAAACAAGGGGGTATCCCCCACCTTGGTCTCGCGCTGAATGCGGCGGATATCGTCCAGGCTGTAGCCGGTTTCGCGCATCATGCGCTCATAGTCAAAGGCGATGGGGCTTTGCATGTAATCGTCAAAATCAATCCCCAGCGAGGCCTTCATGATTTCGTTTTTGCGCGCCATCACCGCGGCATAAGAAGTGTCTTTCGCGCTCATGCTTCCGCCTCCGTGCCAATCGTCAGCAGTTCCGGCACGGTCGTGCCAAAGCTGTGGCTGTAACTGGGGTTCACCGTGCGCAGCACCCCGCTCAATTCGCGGCCGATGATCGTGCGGATCTTCACCTCCGCGCCCAGCTCCGCCGCCTCCAGCAAAAAGCCCGACACGCGCAGCACATAGGGAACCTGCTTGGTGTCTTCTGGAACCGAGGGGGCGCGCTCTTCGGGTTTTAAGACCACTTGCTCAATCTCAACCCAGGTGCCTTTCTCAATTTTGCTCATATTGCCTCCAACCCGCATAGAACATCACAGGCCGAAAACGGTTGAGGTTTTCTGCCTGCGATGAACAAGGAATCGTTTACGTCAACATCGTGATTTAGATATGACGGCTGTAGGCGCTCTCACCCATCAGAGCCGCCGGGGCCGGCAAATCAATCATGCGCTTCAGGCCGGGCGTCGCCGCCGCCACATGCGGGATCATGTTCACCGCGATGCCCATGGTGGCAATGCCGCCAGCGATTTCGGGCTTGACCGCCATGTGAATTTCTGGCTTGCCGTAAATGTGAATGTAGTCGCCGGTGTCCTGATTTTCCAACTGCGGGTGAATTTGCTGCGGGTGGATCAGGCGGATGACTTCTTTGTCTCCGCGGTAGCCCACGCCGATGTGCGCGCAGCCCGCCACCATGCCCGGCTCCACCGTCACGTGCGGGGTCTCGCGGTGCACTTTGCTGATGATCGGTTCGCGGCTCTGCTCAATGCGGTCCACGCCCAACCCCAGGGCATCGCTGATCATGTGAATCGATTCGGGGAAGCCCACATGCCCCACAATCGAACCGTCCGCCACGCCCGCCCGGAAGGCTTCGGGGGTGGTGCCCACGCCCTGCGATTTCATCACCGTGGGGCCGTAGGGGCTGAGGTCGTTCACGCGCGAGGCTTCGATCCGCTCCACGCTGTGGTTGCCGCCCGTCAGGGTCACCACCAGCAGATCCAAAACAAAGCCAGGGTTCACGCCCGTGCCCAACACCGACACGCCGTGCTTCTTGGCCAGCTCATCCAGCTCGCGGGCCAGTTCGGGGCTTTGCGCATACGGATCGGCCATTTCTTCGGCGATCGAAATGCAGTTGATGCCCGCGCTGAGCACCTTGCGCAGATCCGGCATCTGCTCAGAGAGCCAGGAGGTGGTGGCCAGGATGACCAGATCCACCTTCTCCTTCTTCAGCACATCCTCAGGGCGGTTGGTGATGGTCACACCCAGCGATTTACCCACACCCAACACATCGCCCAGGTCTTTTCCCACGTAGTCCGGCCGGCCGTCAATGACGGCTTCGATCTTGAGGCCCGATTTCTCGAGCATGAGCCGGGCCATTCCGCTACCCATCGCGCCGAGGCCCCACTGAAGAACACGAATTGGCTCCATACAAGCAATCCTTTCGATCTGAGAGTTAAAAGTGGATTTCACGCTGCCGTAAAAATCCATTAACGGACAATAAGATCATATCACGGTCTCAAGGCGCTTTGGAAAAAACTTGAGCTTTGTCGCAATTCTATGGAAGAGTATCACCCTCGCCGGGCGGTTTTCACTCTGCCCGCGCCTCCTCTGCGGCCCCGTTCAGGTCGGCGCAGATCCGCCAGAGCAGTTCGGGCAGCACCTTGAAGGCGTAGGGGGTGTACAGGCGTTCATTGCGCTGGTGATAGTCGCGCCCCCACGGGCCGATGTTCACCGCCGGAAGGGCCAGCCCAGCCGCCGCCGAATAATCAAAACCCGCTCGCTGACCCCAGGCCGGGGTGTTCAGCATCAGTTCAAATTGTTCCTCTTCCGAAACCTGCCCGCCCAAAAAGCTCAGGTCCGAAATCCCCGGGAAAAAGGCATGGGTGGTAAACGGCGTTTGGAAATCGCGGCTCACCGCCGTGCCGTGGGTTTCAATGGCCAGCTGCAGGCGGCGGGCGCGTTCATCCCCCTCATCCAAAATCACCGGCGGGTAATGGATGGCGGCAAAGCCCACCACCGCCGCAGGGCCGGTCAGCCCGCTGGCCGCCCAGGCTTCTTCCATCAGGCGCAGGCTCACCTGGGGCGTGTTCAGGTTGGGGTCCGCCGAAAGCTCCTGTTCCAGGCGGTCGTAGCGCGCCGAAAATTCTCTGCCGCCGTTCATCTCGGCCAGGGTTTTGAGCTCCTCGAAGGTGTACACCGACGGCCTGGGCAGTTCCCAATCATTGGGGCTCTCCGTGCGCTCCGCGTACACATCCGCGGCCTTCTGCAAATCTTCAACAGCATCCATCAACGCTGCGCCCACCGCCGCGATCATGCGGGTCAACACCTCGCTTACCGGCCGTTTTAACGTCAGCCAGTTAAAGTAACACCAGGCGCTGGTGGGCGTGGTCACGTCATAGTGCATCTTCGAATCGGCATATTTCAGACAGGTGGGCGGCGCGGTGAAGGCCCCCCGCCAACTGTCCGCCTCTTCCGGGCTGCATTCCACCCGCCTCACCACCTCGGCCCCCATGCGGTTCACGTTCACCCCGCTGAAGGGGGAACCGGCGTGGGTTTCGCGCCCCACCAGATACACCGCCGGAAGCAGCTTGCCCACACTGCCCAAATAGGCCGCCTGCCCCTGGCTGCCGTCCCCCAAATCATCCGAGGCGTCCAGGTTGACGGCCGCCTCCAGGTTCAGCCCCCACTGCTGGGCCAGGCCGGGTAAATGTGCCGCCATCGCCCGCGCACCGTAAGAGGCAATTTCCTCATCCGGCACGGCCACGAACAGCAGATTCCCCCGCCGCTGGGCCTGGGGCAGGCGCACAAAGCGCTCCATCACCGCCAACCCAGCCGCCAGCCCGCTTTTCATGTCCAAGAGCCCCCGCCCCGGCAAAAAATCACCGCTGAGCAAATCCTCCAATGCCAACGCGTCCGCCGCCGAAAGCCCCTGGGGACGGGCGGCTTCGCTTTGCAGGCGTTCGATCAGACGCGGCAGCAAAGCCTCGGGGTCGTAGGCCCAGGGGCTTAAATCGCCGTAATTCTCCACGCTGACCACATCGTAATGCCCGGTCAAAATCACCGTCTGCGGCCCTTCGCCCCGCACCAAAGCCGCCGCCGCGTAGCGCTCAAAGGCGTCCTGCTGGGTTCGCAGCAGTTGAATCTGCTGGGGATGCTCCTGGAAATACGGCCATTCCAGCAGCTGCGCGCGCAGAAAATGGGCAAAGTCGCGCTCGCCGGGGGTATTGGTCTGGCTGGGGAATTGGGTCAGCCGCAGAGACCAGGCACGGGTGGGGGTGGACCAATCGTACATATGCAAATCTCCTTGAAAGGGGTCAGGGGGGTGTTCGCGAGTCCACTTCATTATACAGGCCCACCCAAAATGGGCTGTCCATTTGCGTCCGGCACTTCCCCCATGAATCCCTGCACCCCGCCAGGTAACCCGGCGGGGTGCAGATTAACCCCACTGCTTAGGGCCTTCCCTTCCCTAAGCCGTCCAAATGTCGCTTTTAAATCCAGCCCAAAATGCCCGCAAACACCGCCAGCATGAGCACGTTCACCCCAAACAGGCCGCCGATGAAGCGCTTCTGCCGGGCAGGCTGCCAGTCGTAACACCAGAAGGCCGCCAGGAAGAAGGGGATGTACACCGTCACAAACACCGGCAGCGCCCCCCACCAGGGGTACACCCACACGAAAGCCGGGGTCATCGCCAGGAAAATTTCAATGAAAGCAAAAAAGGCCGCGTTCAGCACCGCGAAAAACACGCGGTTGTTGATGCCCAGAATCTTCAGGCGCGGGTCGGCGGGCAGCAGCTTGCTCATCACCAACCCCGCCACCGAAAACATCAGGCTCAGTTCCACGCCCACCCCCACCAGCAGCAGCAGCGAGGTGCCGGTCGGCACGGTCCACAGGGCGTGCCCGCTGAAATGCTGAATCAGCGCGTTGAGGATTTCATAAAACCAATGCACCATGTACAGCGCCAACCCCGCCGCGATCCCCTTCCAATTCTTGTGGGAATACTCGTTGGCGTAGATATACACGGCCATCGCCAGCATGGGGATGACGATCCATTGAAAGTTTTCCCCGCTGCGTAAAATCGAAAGGGCTTGCTGCGTTGCTTCCGGGTGATTCATGCGGCCTCCGTTGTATTTAGTTAACCCGTCATCTGCGTCTTCTTCAGTCCTGCCCCATCGCACTCGCCATGCGCAGGTAGGCTTCTCCATGCCGCAGCATGGCCGCCATGATCTCAGCCGCCCGCGGCGAATTTTGCTCCTTCACCGCCTGTCTCAATTGGGCGTGAAAGGCCCACACCTCGCCCACCGCTGCCCCGCCGCGCACGCCCGCAAAAAAGCGGCCGGTCAAATTGGTGTACACCTTTTCAAACGAATTCAAAATCATCGGATAGAGCACATTGTTGGAGGCAATCGCCACCAGCAAATGAAATTCAAAGTCCAATGCGGTCAGAGTCTGGGCATCGCTCCAATCCGCCGCCGCTTCGCGCCGCAAATGTGCCTGCAAGCGTTCCAACTGTTCCGGGGTGCGCCGTTCCGCGGCCAGCCGCGCCGTTTCCATCTCCAACACCAGGCGCATTTCCATCAGGCTGTTCATGAACACCGGATCCAGCGCACCTTCGTGATAGGCCAGCAGTGAGGGCAGCAGTGCCAGCGACCCGCTGGTGCGAAAATCGGCGATGCGCGCCCCCCGGCGCGGTTCAATCACCACCAGACCCTTGCCTGCCAGGTCTACCAAAGCCTCGTGCAGCACAGGGCGGCTTAAGCCCAGGCGCTGCGCCAGCGCCCGTTCTGCCGGAAGCCGCTCCCCAATTTTTAACTCACCCGAAAGGATGAACCCCTCCAGCTTGCGCACACAGGCTTCTTTCAGGCTCTGAACCGCTAAAGGCGAAATCTGCAAAGGATCCAAAAGACAGCTCCACAAGTAACTGGTAAAACCACCTGCCAAATAGCTTAACATTAAATTCCGTTAAATTCAACACGTCATTTCTCACCCTTTCACCGGTGAATATCATCTTATGTGCATAAAAAACGCGGAGGTCAAAACTGCTGACCTCCGCGCGCACCTGCCAATGAAGCCTTTTAGGGCAGATAAAACGCGTCGTAGTCCTCCGCCACACGGGTGGTGCCGGGCACCTTGGTCACCGCGCGCTGCACGCGCGCCGTCACCAACAGCGGCTGGTCGCTGATCACTTCCACCGCGCCGGCAAAAGCCCCGCTGCGCAGCACATATGCTGAGGAGGGTGTGGTACTGCGCACCGCGTGCAGCGGAACACCCTTATAGCGCAGGGTGGGGTTCTTTTTGTTCCCCAGGCTGCCGTCGGAGCGGTAATAGCGCACCTCAATATTGGCCTTGGCAGCTCCCAGGTTGAGCATGCTGATATAGGTGCGCGGCAGGGTGGAGGTTTTGCCCCACACCACATACGGCAAAGCGTAGCGGTAGCTGGGCGCCGGCGCGGGCGTCACCTGGGCCGCGAAAGTGGTGCCCACCCCATAGCGATCGCGCACCATGCCCACCCCCGTCAGGGCCGCTCCGCTGCTGGTGACCACCACAGAGCCGGTCTTGCCCGCCAGGCGCGAGTCCAGGCAGGGGTCAATTTCCAGGCTTTGCCCCGCGCCCACCGCCAGACCGGTAAAGTTCAGCGGCTTAGAAGGGTTGATCTTGGAGCCTCCGTTGGTGTAAAAGAGTACATCAACGGTGGTATCCTCGCTGGCCTGTACGTAATAGCGGCTGCGCAGGCGGCGCGTCAGCGTGCTGCACGTCAGGCGCGACATCGTCAGCGATTGCGAAGCGCGGGCCGGCCCCTGAGCCTCATAGGCAAAAGCGCGCCGCCCGTCGGATTCTTGCTCCACCACCACCGCCCCCAAAATGCTGGCGTCCGGCCCTTCCACCACCAAAGCGGTGCGCGTTCCAGCAGCCAGGCCCAGATCCGCGCCGTCAAAATGCCGGCTGGACTGCGGCGGGATGGTGGCCGCGGCCAGTTCCACCCCGTTTTCCAACACGCGCACATCCACCGGCGCATCGGTCACGTTCTGCACGCCCAACGTTGCGCTGAGAGTAATGGGGGTCTTGTAATACAGCTCGGAATATTGGTACACAAAATAGGGCACAAACAGCAAGCCGCCTGCTTCCTGGGCTTCCATGCCGCTGTACATGGGCTGGCCGTATTTAACATCCTCACCCGTGGCCACCTGTTCATACACCGCCAGCACGCCCAAGGGCGCTTCCAGCACGGCTGCCCCGCCGGATTCCGGCAG
>DAIOUB010000045.1:0-14424 GCA_036751735.1 Levilinea sp.
CTGCGCCCGGAACTGCTGCCGCTGATGGATCAAATTGAGCCGACCGGCATGGCCAACCACGGGGTGTATTTTGTCACCCGCGGCTTGCAGGTGCGGCACTTTAAGACGGTGGGCCGCGAGCAGCAGCATTTGCGCCTGACGGTAAGCGACGGGCGCGGACTGGTCTATGATGCGATCGGCTTCCGATTGGGGTATTGGGCCAAGCAGATGCCGGAACGGGTGGATTTGCTGTACGCTTTTGAAAAGAACGTCTTTATGGGGCGGGAAAGCTTGCAGCTTAACGTGCGAGATTTGAAACCCGCGGAGTAACCCATCCTTAGACAGAAAAACAACGCCAGCCGCAGATGGGCTGGCGTTTTGGTTTATATGATATTGTCTCGGGAAGAATCAGGCAGGCTGAGGGGCGGCGCTGTTTTCCCTGGCTTTGCGCGTGCGGTAGAGGATGAAATACAGCCCGGCGGACAGCAAAGCCCACACCACGCCGCCGTACCAGATGGCGATGGGGGCGATGAAGTCGTTGAGCAGGCCGCCCACCACCGGCCCCAGGCCGTGGCTGATGCCCCAACCCAGGCTGAAGACGCTCATGTAGCGTCCGCGCATGGACATGGGAGCCAGACTGGAGGCCAGGCTGGTGGAGGTGGGGGCCACGATCAGCTCGCCGATGGTCATAACGGCCATGCTGACGGCGAAATGGGGGAAGGCCGATCCCGCGGTCATGCCGCCGATGCCCACGGCATAGAAGAGCGCGCCGATGGTTAACATCGCCAGCGGGCGGCGCTGCTTGGTCCAGCGGGTCACCAGCACCTGGAAAAGCACCACCATGGTGGCGTTGACGGTCATGAGCAGGCCGGTTTGGGTTTCGGGCAGTTGGAAATTTTCTTTGGTGTAGAGGGGCAGCAAGGCAAAGACCAGAGATGAGGCCATGCCGGTCATGGTGAAGGCGCCCACAAACCACAGGAAAAAGCGGTCGCGGAAAACGGTGCGGTAACCCCCGTCGCCGGTGCGGGCCTGGGCGGCGGCCTCGGCTGGGATGGTTTCGCGCATGCCGAAGCCGACCAGGGAGCTGAAGAGCAACAGAGAAACGGCGGCGATCATGAAGGCGATGCCGTAGGAGGTGGCAGCGATGAAACCACCGATGGCCGGACCGATGGCGATGCCGGTATTGCTGACCATGCGCAGCAGAGAATAAGCCTCGGCACGCTGGTCGTTGGGGATCAGGTCGGCGATCATGGCGTCGGCGCCCACCTGATACATGGGCACGGCCAGACCGCGCAGGGCCATGAGGATGGCAAACGCGCCCAGGGTGTGCGCCTGGCTCATCAAGGCGTACACAATGCCCATCATGCTCAGGCTGACCACCATGACCCATTTACGCCCCAGGCGGTCGGTGACAGTGCCCGCCAGGAAGGAGGCGATGATGGACATGATGGAATCCAGGGTGAGCAGGGCGGTGATGGTGGTGAGGGGCAGGCCCAGCTTGGTTTTCAGGTAGATGGTCAGGAAAGGCCAGATCATGCCCATGCCGATGCGGCTGACCAGCATGCCGGCCATGAGCAGCCAGAACTGCATGGGGTAATACTCATACATGGCGCGCAGGCGCTTGAAGAACAGGTTGATCACGATGCTCGTCCTCATCCAATCCAGAATTTAGCCGCCCTCACAGGCGGCCCGACCAGCATCGTTGTATCGGCTGGGAGCTGGAGGCAGCAGCCCTCAATTGGATTAATCTACGAAACGATACTTCAACAGCGCCCACAAGGCTTCGAAGGCGTCGCTCATTTTAATCTTCTTACCCTCGGAGTACAGGCGCGGGTTAAAGGTGATGGGCACTTCGAAGATGCGAATGTTGCGCTTGAGGATTTTGGCCGTAAATTCCGGCTCAAATTCAAAGCGGCGCGCGTGGAAGGTGATATCTTGGACGATGGAACGGCGGAAGACCTTGTAGCCGGTTTCCATATCTGAAAGGATGTTGTTGTACAGAATATTGGTGATGAAGGTCAGGATTTTGTTGGCGACCATGTTCCAGAAGAGGATGGGCCGGCGGGCGCCGCCCAGGAAGCGCGAACCGTAGACCACGTCGGCGATGCCCTCCTGAATCGGCTTGAGCAGGGCGGGGTAGTCGCGCGGGTCATATTCAAGATCCGCATCCTGGATGATGACCACATCCCCGGTGGCAGATTGAATGCCGGTGCGCAGAGCCGCGCCTTTTCCGCTGTTTTTCTCGTGCAGAATGACGCGCACACCCTCTTTTCCGTCCATTTCAGCCAGGGCAGCGCGGGTTCCGTCGGTGGAGCCGTCGTCCACGATGACAATTTCATGCACGAGTTGGGTGGCTTTGACGCGCTGGACAATCTCGTGGATGGTCTTAATTTCATTATAAACGGGGATGATCACGGTTACATTCATGGCCTGAATTATACGGGAACAGGCACAGCGAGGCAAGGTTTACGGTTCAAAAGGTCAGGGAATTGTAAAGTCATTGCAGAGTACTGGCGGGGTGAAAGGGGGGAGGCGTGCTATAATTTAAGGGCGCAGCTGCACCCACCCTGATTGACACGTGAGGGAAGAATGAGCAAAATGCCTCCGCGTTCCGCCAGCCTGGAGCCGAACACTAATGCGGCTCCTTATGTCCCACCGCCCATCACGCGGGTTGAGGATACCGGCCTGTCGTTTTTGTGGATTCAAGACCATATCCTGAAAGTGATGTACTACGAAGGATACCTGACCGGCTTTAAGATCGCCGAGCAAATTGCCCTGCCTTTCGCGGGGGTGGTGGATCAGGTGCTGGAGTCTCTCAAGCGCGAGAAGCTGGTGGAAGTGCGTTCGTCTTCCACAGGCCTGGGGGATGGGGCCTATCTGTACGCGATCACAGGGGCGGGGATCGCCCGCGCGCGCGAAGCGCTGGACCGCAGCCAATACGCTGGGCCGGCGCCGGTTCCGCTGCAAGTGTACAACGACGCCTGCCGCCGCCAAAGCCGCGGGCGCACTCAGGTGACCTCGCGCCTGATGCATCAGGTGCTTTCTCATATGGTGCTTTCTGAAAAAACCTACGGGCGTTTGGGCCCGGCGGTGAATTCGGGCACTTCGATTTTCCTGTACGGCCCGCCGGGGGACGGTAAATCCAGCGTGGCCAAGGCGATTGGCAATCTGATTTTGAGCCAGTCCATGTACATCCCTTACGCTCTGTATGTGGACGGACAGGTGATTAAACTGTACGACTCGGTGAACCACCAGCTTTCGCCTGAAGAAGAACTGCCCACCAGCTCGACGGGTGTGCTGCGCGCCAACCAGCGGCGCGACCCGCGTTGGGTGCGCATTTCACGGCCTTTCATCATCACCGGCGGCGAGCTGACCCTGGCGGGGTTGGATTTGGTGTATGAGGAGAACAGCAAGTTCTATGAAGCGCCTTTCCAGGTGAAAGCCAACGGCGGGATCTTGCTGATTGACGACTTCGGCCGCCAACAGGTGCGCCCGCGCGATCTGCTCAACCGCTGGATTGTGCCGCTGGAAAGCCGGATTGACTACCTGACCCTGCACACGGGGCGCAAGGTGGAAGTGCCTTTTGATGTGCTGGTCATCTTTTCCACCAACCTGCCGCCGCGCGACCTGGTGGATGAGGCCTTCCTGCGGCGGCTGCGCCACAAGATCGAGATCGGCGACCCCACCTATGAGGAATACCGCGAAATTTTCCGGCGGGTGGCGGCAGCCAAGGGCGTGGCCTACAGCGATCAGGGTCTGGCGTATTTGCTGCAGGAATGGTATATCAAACATAATCGGAAAATGCGCGCTTCGCACCCCCGCGATATCTGCGATCAGATTGTGGACGTGGCGCGTTACATCTCTGTGGAACCTTCTATGACCACTGAACTCATCGATGCTGCCTGTGAAGCCTATTTTGTGGACCTATGACCCTCGAAACCCTTCCTAAACCCGTTCTTTTTGCCCACCGGGGCGCGAAAGCCCATGCCCCTGAAAACACGCTGTCCTCCTTCCGGCTGGCGGTTGAACACGGCGCAGACGCCATTGAGCTGGACGTTAAGCTGACGGCGGACGGCGAAGTGGTGGTGCTGCACGACGCCACCCTGGACCGCACCACCAACGGCCACGGCCTGTTAAAAGACCACAGCTTTGCGCAGGTGCGCGCTTTGGATGCGGGAAGCTGGTTTTCGGCGGACTTTGCCGGTGAAAAAGTGCCTACCCTGGCCGAAGTGTTTGAGGCGGTGGGGCAGCAGCTTTTCATCAACATTGAGCTGACCAATTACACCACCCCGCGGGATGCACTGGTGGAGAAGGTGGTGGATCTGGTGCGCCAACACCACATGGAAGAGAGCGTGCTGTTCTCTTCCTTCCTGTCGCTGAACATCCTCAAGGTGCGGCGCTGGATGCCGGACGTGCCCGCGGGGCTGCTGGCGGATGCGGGCTGGGCGGGCTTTTTGGCGCGCTCACCCTTTGGACGGCGGATTGCCCCGGCGATTCTGCACCCTTACGTTGCGGATACGACCACCGAGCTGATCACCGCCCAACACCGGTTGGGGCGGCGCGTGCACGTTTGGACGGTGAACGACCCGGAAGATATGCGCCGGCTGTTCCGCGACGGTGTGGACGGCATCTTCACGGATGACCCGCGGCTGGCCCGCCAAATCTTGACTGAGCAGGATGGGGCAGCCGCTGCGGCGGGTTAGGCCCCTGAGTTTTCAAGTAAGGAGATTTTTAGAAGCATTGAGGCCGCCTCGCCGATTCAGGATGGGTTTATGGACACGCTGCTTGCTGGCGGTGGCCTTGCTTTTGGCTGCCTGGGGGCCGGCCGCGCAGCCTGTGCAGGCGCAAAGTGATGTGCCTACCCAGGTGCGGCGGATCCTGGAAAAGATGACCCCTGAGGAGCGGGTGGGGCAGCTCTTTCTGGTGACTTTCAAGGGGCGGCAGACGGGGCTGTCATCGTCCATCTACGACCTGATCGTCAATCACCATGTGGGCGGGGTGGTGCTGCGGGCGGGGAATGACAATTTCACCGGCCCCGACGGCACAGTGGGGGATACTTACCAGTTGATCAACGAGCTGCAAAAGAACGCCTGGAGCAGCTCACAGATGGAGTTGGTGAACACGGCTACCTCCAGCGTGTACACCCCCCAGTTTATTCCCCTGTTTGTGGGTCTTTCTCAGGACGGCGACGGCCCGCCGTATGACCAGATCCTGAACGGGCTGACGCCCCTGCCCAACCAGATGGCTATCGGTTCCACCTGGGACCCGGGGCTGGCGCAGAGCGTGGGGGCCGCCCTGGGGCAAGAGCTTTCGGCCCTGGGCATTAATTTACTGTTCGGCCCTTCGCTGGACGTGTTGGATGTGGTACAGGCAGAAACGGGGGAAGATTTGGGAACCCGCACCTTTGGGGGTGACCCCTACTGGGTGGGCGAGATGGGCAAGGCCTATATCAGCGGGCTGCACGCGGGCAGCAATCACCGTCTGGCGGTGATCGCCAAGAACTTCCCCGGGCGCGGCGGGTCGGACCGGCCGCCGCAGGAAGAAGTGGCCACGGTGCGCAAGTCGCTGGAGCAGCTGAAACAGATTGAACTGGCGCCCTTTTTTGCGGTGACCGGCAGCGCCCCCAACGAAGAGGCCAGGGCGGATGGGCTGCTGGCTTCCCATATTCGCTACCAGGGGTTTCAAGGCAATATTCGCGCCACCACCCGTCCGGTGAGCTTTGACCCGGCGGCGTTTGAGCAAATTATGGGGCTGCCGCAATTCCAAAGCTGGCGGGATCAGGGCGGGATCGTGATCAGCGACGACCTGGGCAGCCAGGCGGTGCGGCGCTTTTTTGACCCCACCGGCCAGGCCTTTGATGCGCGGCAGGTGGCGCGCAGTGCTTTTTTGGCGGGCAACGATGTGCTCTACCTGGACAATTTCATCGCCAGCGGGGATGCGGACACCTACACCACCATTGTGCGCACGCTGGAGTTCTTTGCCACCAAATACCGCGAAGATGTGATTTTTGCCCAGCGGGTAGATGCTTCGGTGACGCGGATTTTGACCATCAAACTGCGCATGTACGGCGCCTTCAGCCTGGAGGCTGCCACGCCGCCGGTGGAACGGCTGATCCAGGTGGGTAAATCGCAGGAGGTGGTGTTTCAGGTGGCGCAGCGGGCGGCGACCCTGCTCAGCCCAGACCCCACAGAATTAAACGTCAGCCTGCCGCGCCCGCCGGATATTTTGGACCGTATCGTTTTTATCACCGAGACGGTCAGCCAGCAGCAGTGCAGCCAATGTTCCACACAGGAGTTTTTCCCCGCCAGCGCGCTGGAAAGCGCCGTGCTGCGCCTGTACGGCCCCAACGCCGGCGCGCAGGTGATCAACTTTAAGCTGTCTTCATTCAGCTTTATGGATTTGTGGCTGCTGCTGAACGGAGGCGCGCCGGAAAAGACGGAAACCTTGGCGCAGGAGTTGAAGCTGACGGATTGGGTAGTGTTTTCATTCATGAACACCACCACAGCCAGGGCTGAGTCTCAGGCGCTGCGGCAACTGCTGGCCGAACGCCCCGACCTGGTGCGCAATAAACGAGTGATTGTGTTCGCCTTCAACGCGCCGTACTACCTGGATGCAACCGATATTTCCAAACTGACCGCGTATTACGCCCTGTACAGCAAGCAGCCCGCCTTTGTGGATATGGCGGCGCGCCTGCTCTTTCAGGAGCAGACGGCGGTGGGGGCTTTGCCGGTGTCGGTGTCTGGTTTGGGGTACGACCTGATCACGGCCATGTCACCCGACCCCACCCAGGTGATCCCTTTGATGATTGACTTGAACCTGCCCGAAAGTGAGGCAGGGGTGCCCGCCGCGCCCACCCTGGATCTATCCACGCCGGAGCTGACCCCCACGCCCGAACCGGAACCCACGTTTAAGGTGGGCGATTCGCTGCCGCTGAAAACCGGCGTGATCTATGATCACAACCGACACCCCGTGCCGGATGGGACGGTGGTGCGCTTCTTGTTCACCTTTGGCGGCGACAGCAGCACCGTGCAGCAAATTGAAACCACCACCGTGCAGGGGGTGGCGCGGGCGGTGTACCGCATTCAAAGCCCGGGGCTGATGGATATCCGCGTGACCAGCGACCCGGCGGTGGTTTCTACGCAGCTGCGGTTGGATGTGGGTGCGGGGCAGGCAGCGGTGGTGATGGAAATAACCCCCACCTTACCCACCACGCCCACGATGGAGCCCACCGAGACGCCCACCCCAACGCTGGAGCCGACCCCCACAGTGGAAGAAACCTCCGAGCCGCCCGAAGCCAACACGGCGGGCTGGCTGGCGGCCATGCTGCTGGCCTGGGGAAGCGGGTTTGGGGCGCTGTATGTGGGGCGGCGCTGGCTGACGCCGCGCTGGAGCCTGCGGTTGGGGCTGTGTGTGGCTTTGGGGGGATTGGGGGCTTATGCGCTTTTGCTGCTGCTGGATGCGCCACAATGGAGTGTGGAGGGGCTGCCCTTCCTGCGGCTGGTGAGTTTTGTGGGCATCGGCTGTTTGTTGGGGGCGGGGGCCGCTGCGGCCTGGCGGCAGTTGATCCGTCAGCGGGCGCAGGCCTAACGCAGCAGAGAAAGCACCAGACTGACCACCGACATTCCGATTAACGCCCACCAAAGGGAGCGCTCTGGATCATGCGCGAACATGCTTTGGAGGGTGTTTTTTTGCGGCTGGGTGCGTTGGGGCAAATTATTCAGCAAGGGGGCGCTGCCCACCAGGGCCTCACGGAAGCTCTCCACATCGGCAGGGCGGTCATCGGGGTGCATACTCATGGCCCATAGGATGGCGCGCTCGGTGCGGGGGGAGATCTCAGGGTTGATCTGGCGCGGGGGCTGCAAGGCGGCTGGGTCTAAGAAGCGCTGGCGGGCGTCGGCTGGGGGGTGATTGGTGAGCAGGTGGTAGAGGGTGGCGCCGAAGGTGAAGATATCGCTGCGCACATCGGTGTGGCCGCTGTCGCCGCCGTACTGCTCCAAGGGGGTGTAGAGGGCGGTTCCCTGTCCTTGCAGCACGGTGATGGTGACCTCGCCGGGGGCCAGGAGCTTCACCAGGCCGAAATCCACCAGTTTGAGCAGACCGCTGGGGGTAAGCTTGAGGTTGGAGGGCTTGATGTCGCGGTGGACGATGGCGGGTTTTTGGGCGTGGAGGTAGGTGAGCGCGTCGGCCAACTGGTTGGCCCAATTGAGCACGCTGCTTTCGGGGAGGAAATTTCCGGATTGGCGCGCTTCCAACATCAGAGCGCGTAAATCTTTGCCGGGGACGAAATCCATCACCAGATAATCGCGCGTGCCGATGGAGAAGAAATCGGATACTTTCGGCAGGTTGGGGTGGTCGAGGCGCGCCAAAACGGTGGCCTCACGCAGGAACTGCTCGCGAGCCTCTCGAACGAGATCTGGGGGAAGTGAGCGGTCGTGTTCAACTTCTTTCAGGGCGCACTGCCGCCCTTCCAGGCGCTGATCATCTGCCAGGTAAATACTGCCCATGCCGCCCTGGCCAATGATGCGGCTGATCCGGTAACGCCCACGCAAGATTTCCCCGGCTTTCAGAGGGACGGGCATAGCGTGAACTCCTCACCCAACGCAGCGAGATCTTTTTGAATTGGCGTCGGCTGAGCGGCGGTGAATTATTTCGGCGTGTTGCCGCTCAAGAAAACCCAGCCATGTTCACACAAAAGATCAAAATTCTGCTATATTATACCTCGAAGGAACGGAAAGCACAGCGCCTTCAAAGAATAAGATTTGCCCGGACAGCGGGAATTGAAATCAGATACGGCGGCCTTCGATTGCTGAATCTACGGTGGGGGGGCGGCTGTAAGGGTAATCTGAAGCTGGGAGGAATCCATGAATCGCACAGCAGAACTTCCGGTTTTGATCGGTCAGGCAGGGCCTTTAAACGGGCAGCGGTGGGTGATTGGACAGGTGCTGATGATGGGCCGCGAACCGGGCTGCGACATCGTCATCCCTGACCGCCAGGTATCCCGTTACCACGCCCGGCTGACGCCCGGCCCCGAAGGGGTGCTGCTGGAAGATTTAGGCTCCAAAAATGGGACGTATGTGAACGCCAACCTGGTGAGCGAACCGCAGATGCTGCAGGACAGCGATTTGCTGCAAATTGCCCTGGTGCAAAGCTTTGTGTTCCTCAGTTCGGACGCTACCATGCCGATGGAGGGCATGGATCTGCCGGTGATCAGCCGGGCCAGCCGCCGTCTGTTCCTGGATACGCGCTCGCGGCGGGTGTGGGTGGGCACGCAGGAGGTGCTGCCGCCGCTTTCGGCTTCGCAGTTCCGGCTGCTGCAGGCGCTGTATGACCAGCAGGGTGAGGTGGTTTCGCGCCAGGAGCTGGTCTCTGCCGTGTGGGGGGGCGAAGAGGCTTTTGGCGTTTCGGATCAGGCGCTGGACGCGCTGGCGCGGCGGCTGCGCGAACGGCTGACGGCGCTGGACCCGCGGCATAATTACATTCTGACGGTGCGCGGCCACGGGCTGCGCCTGGATAACCCAGCTGCCTGAGGGCTGAACCCCTTAAAATCACAGACCGGCCCGTTTGCTTGGGTCGGTCTGTTTGTTGTTTGCGAAAGGCGGCTATTTCTTCAGGTTGGTTTCCATGGTGAAACGCAGGCTCAGGCGGTAGATTTTCTTCAGCTCCTCCACAACTTCGGGGGGCTGGCCCTGGCTTTCGGATTGGCTGGCCAGGGTGGAGAGCATCTGCACAAATTCACCGGTGACCATCTCGGCGTTTTCTTCCAAAATCTTGCGGCGCTGGGCGTCGTCCTCAACTTGCATCAGTTTTTCGATCAGTTCAAATTCCTTGGGCGGGGCGCTCAACTTCTTGAGGACGTCCACCACCTGGTTGAGCTTGGCGCTGCGCGCCAGGTCGCCGTTCTGACGGGCAGCCTGCAGCTCGGCCTGCACAACTTCCACAAAGAAGTCGTCAATCAACTGGGCGTTGTCGCGGATGGTTTTTTCGATGTCGGGCGTGGCCAGAATTTGATCGAGGATGGCTTTGGTGGCTTCCATTTGCTGGGCGACCTGCTGATCAATGGCTTCGACCATTTTTAGCAGAGTGCCGCGCAGGGTTTCCAGCTTTTCTTTTTCGGGGCTGTCCGCGGCCTCGATGCGGTCGGAAAGAATCTGGAAGAATTCATAATCCAGGCCGGAGCGGGTCATGGTGACCACGGTGGAGAGCGAAGCTTCATCCGGAGCGGTGAGGAACACGTCCAGGAGCTTATCGCGGGTGAGGCCGCTCTGCGAGGCTTCCTGCAGGCTCTTGACCATGCGCTCGGAGGCTTCGGCCGAGGATTTGACCTGGCGGCCAAAGCTGGTGTTATCCAGCAGTTCCTGCTGAAGTCCGGCCAGAGCACGGGCGGTTTGCTGGTCGCCCTGAGCCATGGCGGATTCGATGACGCGCCCAAAGAGGGTGAAGAACTCCGCGTCGATGTTGGCTTCTTCCTGCTGGATGATGGTGAGGCGGCTTTCGGCGGAGGCGGTGGTGAGCAGACGCTGGAGCAGGGCCAAACGGGCCTGCTGGGCCTGGATCATCTCTTTGGTGATGCCGTCCCCTTCGAGAATTTTCTCGATGAGGGTGTCAAAGGTGAACATGGTCTGGGGGCGGAAGAGATAGGCTTTGCGCTTTTCAGCGGGGAGCTTATTGGTCACCTGGGTGATGAGGGGGCCTATGATGCGTTCCTGTTCGTTGGCAGGCAGGCCCATTTCGGGGGGGAAGAAGGTGAGGAGCAGTTCTTTATCGGGATCGTGGTACACGATGGGGGTGCTGAAGTTGCCCTGGTAGCCGCAGCTTTGGCAGGCGATTTGGTTTGCCTGGCCGCCCAGCAGGCGCTGCTTGGCGCGGGGGTCCTGGTTGAGGTCGAAGAGCTGTTCAACATCCGCCACAACGGGCTGGCGGCAGCGCGGACAGGAAGTGGTGGTTTTAGCCATACGAAGGTGAGCCTTCCTAAGAAAAAGATACGCCCAGAGGCAGGCGTTTTGATCGAGACAGCCAGTGTGGGGGAATTATACCATTTTGGGGGAAGGATAGCAGAAAGCGGGGTGTGGTATGGTTAACTGCGTATAGCCAACTTGCAGCGTAAAGGGCAAAGAGAGATCCATTCAGAGGATCGTGATTATTTCGTGGCGACGAGGTGGGTTTCGGGGCGCGGCAGCGAGAAGCAGATGCGCGCGCCTTTGCCTGATTCGGGGTCCACCCAGATGCGGCCGCCGTGGGCTTCGATGATGGCGCGGGTGAGGAAAAGCCCCAGCCCAGCGCCTTTGGTGTGGCGGGCCATATCGGGGGCGCGGTAAAAGCGGTCGAAGACGTGGGGAATGTCGCCGGGGGCGATGCCGGGGCCTTGGTCGCTGACGCACACCACCACCAGATCGGGCAGGATTTGGCCGCCGATGCGAATTTCGCCTTCCGCGGCGTATTTCATGGCGTTGGAGATGAGGTTGCCCACCACCTGTTCCAGGCGGGTCTCGTCGGCGAGGATCACGGGGAAATCGGGGGGAAAGTCCACCACCAGGGTGTGGCGGGTGGTTTGGGTTTGAAAGCGTTTCGCCAGGCGCTCGGCCAGGGCGGCCAGGGAGACATCCGAACGCTTGATGTTTAATCCCCCGGCCTGCAGGCGGGTGGCGTCCAGCAGGTTTTCGATCATCATGGTCAGACGGTCGGCCTCTTCTTCGATAACTTGCAGGCTGTCGGCCACGATTTCGCGGTCCCAATCGGCGTCGTCGCGGCGCAGAGTGGAGACATAGCCCTTGATCAAGGCCACGGGGGTTTTGAGCTCGTGGCTGATGATGGACATGAAGGTGCTCTTCATCTCGTCGGCCTGGCGGAAGCGGGTGATATCGCGCACGGTGGCGATGATGTTCAGCAGCGCGCCTTCGCCAGAGAGCAGCGGGGCGTAGGTGATGCCCACCGGCAGGGGGGGCTGACCGGGGCCGCGCTTCAGGTCGCCTTCGATGTAGAGCTGGGCGTGGGCGGTCAGCGGCCACCCACCGGCCACGGCTTGTTCCAGGGTGAGACCCTGGGGCGGCTGGTTCCAGGTGAGCACGGCGTCGTGATGTTTGCCCTGCAGCGCCTCGGCGGGGAAACCCAGCAGGCGGGCCAGGGCCTGGTTGCAGCGCTCGATGATGTGGTTGTTGGTGAGGATCAAAATGCCGTCACCGGCGGTGTCCAGCAGGGCATCCAGGCGCAGCTTTTCCTGGGTGACCTGGGCGAAATATTGGGCGTTTTGAACGGCGATGGCGGCCTGGTTGGCAAAGGAAGCCAGGATGACGTGATCGTTGGCAGAAAACGTGCCGGAATAATTGCGAAAGATAAAGACGACCCCCACGATGGAGCCGCGCGAGATCATGGGCAGTGCCACGCTGGTGTAATAGCCCATGCTGGCGGTGTAAGTCAGCTCCTGCAGCCGCTGGTTGATTTCGGCGATGTCCACCTCGGTGAAATTGGCCTGGCCGATATCGGGGAGCTGGCTGAGCAGGGATTCGATAAACTTAAGAAAAGCCGGGGGCAGGCCGTGCGCCACACGCACGTTCCAGCCCCCGGTGAGTTTCCGTAAGGCGATGATCCCCGCCTGTCCGGCCAGCATTTCGATGGAAATATTCAGGATGCGCTCCAGCACCTTATCCAGATCCAGCTCCTGGGTGATGGTGCGGGAGATTTCCAGAAGGTAATCGCGCTGGCGGACGCGGAAATCGGGCAGCATTAATCCATCAATTCCTGTTCAGCGACGGAGATGGCTTCGTCCAGAATGGCCATGCCCTCTTCGATCTCGGTGCGGGTGATGCACAGAGGCGGCGAGATGCGGATGGTGCTCTTGGCGCAGCCCAGGGTGATGAGGCCGCGTTCAAAGGCCAGGTCCACGATGCGGTCGCGGATGTGCTCGTTGGGCTTGTGGGTGGCGCGGTCTTTGACGAATTCCATGCCGAGCATGAGGCCCATGCCGCGCACTTCGCCCACGCTGGGGTGGCGCGACATGATCTCTTCCATGATATCTTTGGCGTGCTGGCCGACTTCGGCAGCATTCTGCATGTATTCGCTCTCCACCAGGTCAAGGGTGGCCAGGGCTGCGGCGCAGGCGATGGGGTTGCCGCCGTAGGTGTTGCCGTGAGAGCCGCGCGGCCATTTCACCAGGGATTCGCGGGCGACCATGACCCCCAGGGGCACGCCGGAGGCGATGCCTTTGGCCATACAGACGATATCGGGTTCAACGCCGAATTGCTCGATGGACCACCATTTGCCGGTACGGCCGACGCCGGCCTGGACTTCATCGGCGATGAGGAGGATGCCGTGGCGGTTGCACAGGCGGCGCAGGGCGGGGAAGAAGCCCGGCGTGGGCACGACATAGCCGCCTTCGCCCTGAATAGGCTCGACCAGGATGCCGGCAATATCTTCGCCGGGGACGATGCGGCCGATAATTTGCTCTTCGATGTATCGCACCACAGTCTCGCCGTAATCTTCACCGGGGAGGGAGGCCAGGATGGGGTGGTAGGTGTTGGGGAAGGGGGCATGCACCACACCGTTCATCAGAGGGTAGAAGCCGCGGTGATAGCTGGATTTGGAAGCGGTGAAGGTGACGGATCCCAGGGTGCGGCCGTGGAAGCCGCCCAGGAAGCCGATGAACTGGGTGCGGCCGGTGGTGTGGCGGGCCAGCTTGATGGCCGACTCAACGCTTTCGGTGCCCGAATTGGTCATGAAGGAGATGGCGTCTTCTTTGAAGGGGGCAATCTCGTTCAATTTTTCGGCCAATTCCACCCACTTGGGATGGTAGAAATCGGAGGAGATGTGAATGAACTTCTCCGCCTGTTCCTGAATGGCTTTGACCACTTTGGGGTGGCTGTGACCGGTGGAGAGCACCGCAATGCCCGCCGCAAAGTCCAGAAAAATATTGCCGTCCACATCCCAAACCTGAGAACCTTTGCCGTGATCCATCACAAAGGGGTAGCCGCGTGGGTAGGATGGGGAGATGACCTTTTCGTCGCGCGAGACAATCTCCTGGGCATTGGGGCCGGGTAAGTTAAGCCGTTCCATATACGAAGACTCCTTTTTCTGAATGGTGAGCGTTGACACCGACGGTGAACCTGAATTGATTATAGCATTCCCACGCGGGCGGCCTATAGGCAGTAAATCACCGTTTTGGTGAACGTTCATCTTTATTCTGCGCGCTTTTTAATGGAAAAACGCCCGCTAAACACGGGCGCATCCGGAAAGGGGAAGGGGCTAATACTTGCTGGCGGCCAGGGCCAGGGCGCCGAACAAGCCGACATCATCCCCCAGGCTGGCTTTGACGATCTTGAGGTCCTGCACGTAGGCGGGGGACATGACGTGGTCGTAGATGGCCTGGCGCACGGGCGCGAGGAAGAGCTCGCCGCTGGAGATGACGCCGCCGCCCAGGACGATCATGGAGGGGTTGAAGGCGTGGAGGAAATC
>DAIOUB010000045.1:14524-15992 GCA_036751735.1 Levilinea sp.
CCCAGCACCAGGCGGTCATCCAGGATGACGCCGCCGCCGATGCCGGTGGAGATGGTGAGGTAAAGCAAGTTATGACAGCCCATGCCTGCGCCAAAGCGCCATTCCCCCAGGGCGGCCAGGTTGGCATCGTTGCCCAATTCGACGGGAACGTGGAAATGATCTTCCAGCTCTTTTTTGAGGGGCATATTGCGCCAGCCGGGGATATTGGGGGCGGCGTAGATGACGCCGGTGCGGGGGTTGATGGGCCCGGGGGCGGCGGCGCCGATGGCGCGCACGGGGCCGTCATCGGGCCAGACGCGCGACACCAGATCGCAGAGGCGGTCCAGCGTGGAGCCGGCGCCGCGGGTGCTGATGCGCTCGTGGCGCACCGGTTCACGGCTGCCCGCGGGGAAGAGGGCTGTGCGCAGGCGTGTGCCGCCGATATCTATGGCCAGGTAGTAGTCCGTCATAGTGTAAATTATAACGTCACTTGAGGAAATATGGGAGCGTTTCCATACAATGCAGTTTATTGGGTTAACCCCCGCACGCTGAGGGTTAAAATCGTTGACGCTGGTTTAAATTCCTGCTATGATAAGACCCGTATGCCGATTAAGCACAGAAATGGGTTGGTTCGATTGTGGTCCACGGTTCGCTCCGAGATGCGCTGGCTGCTTCCTGGGCTGGGGGTGAAGCGCTGGATTGCGGTTATTCTGGCGGGAACGACGCTGATTGGCATTGGATTCGCGATTCTGATTTTGGATGTGTACCGCACCGCGCCGGAGACCTGGTGGCTGCCGATTCTTTCGACGCTGTCGCTGCGCTTTTTAGACCGCACGCTGCGCGCGGTGGTGTTTGGCGGGCTGGGGCTTGCGTTGATTTTGCTGGGGTCGTGGGGCCTGAACCGCGCCCTGATCACCCCTTTCCTGCACCCCGGCAAGCCGATTTTGGACACGGTGACCAGTTACCGGCGGCGCGAGAAGGGGCCGCGGGTGGTGGCGCTGGGCGGCGGCACGGGCCTGGCCACGCTGCTGCGCGGGCTGAAGGCGCAAACCAACAACCTGACGGCGATTGTGACCGTGGCGGACGACGGGGGTTCCTCCGGCGAGCTGCGCCGCAACATCGGCATTTTGCCCCCGGGCGACATCCGCAACTGCCTGACGGCCTTGAGCAGCGACGAAGCCCTGCTGACTCAGGTGTTTCAATACCGCTTTGCCAGCGGGGCGGGGCTGAACGGCCACACCCTGGGCAATTTGCTGATCACGGCGCTGACGGACATCACCGGCAGCTTTGAAGAAGCCGTGGCCGAGACGGGGCGGGTTTTGGCGGTGAAGGGGCAGGTGATGCCCTCCACCCTGCACGATGTGCGCCTGGTGGCGGATGTGCAGCTGCCCGACCAATCCAAAGAGGTGGTGATTAAGGGCGAGAGCCGCATTTCACAGATGGGCGGGCGGGTGAACCGCGTGTGGCTGGAGCCGAATAACCCCCTGGC
>DAIOUB010000045.1:16092-18605 GCA_036751735.1 Levilinea sp.
AAGGAAAACCCGTGGCGGCACGATTCCAACAAGCTGGCTCAGGTGATTATGGATCTGTTCTATGAACGCACCGGGCCGCTGGCATCCCGCGACGAGGGATGAAACACAAGCAAACAAACAATTTTGCTGTGTCTGAAGGCGTGGTAAAATTGTTTAGACAATCTTTGGAGGAATGGACATGACGATCAAAGTTGGTATCAATGGGTTTGGCCGCATCGGCCGTCTGGTTTTGAAAACCATTTTGGAACGCCAGGGTGATACTCTGGAAGTCGTGGCGATCAACGACTTGTTCGATGTCAAGCAGAACGCGCATCTGGTCAAGTACGACTCGACCTACGGCATTTTCGGCGGGTCGGTGGAAGTGGACGGGTCGGACATGGTGGTCAACGGCAAGCGCATCCGCGCTTTTGCTGAAAAAGACCCCGGCAACCTGCCCTGGCGCGATCTGGGCGTGGATATCGTCATCGAAGCCACGGGCATCTTCACGGATGCCAAGGGCGACCCGGCGAAGGGCAAGGCCGGCGCTAACGTGCACATTGAAAAGGGCGGCGCCAAGAAGGTGATCATCTCGGCCCCGGCCAAGAACGAAGATTTGACCATCGTGTTGGGCGTCAACGATGAGAAATACGACCCCAGCAAGCACCATGTGGTTTCGAACGCTTCGTGCACCACCAACTGCCTGGCCCCGGCGGCCAAGGTGGTGAATGATATGTTTGGCATTCAGCACGCGGTGATGACCACCATTCACTCGTATACCAACGATCAGGTGATTTTGGATCAAGGCCACAAGAAAGAAATGCGGCGCTCGCGCGCGGCCGGCCTGAACATCATCCCCACCACCACCGGCGCGGCCAAGGCTGTGGCGCTGGTGATCCCGGAACTGAAGGGCAAGTTCGACGGTTACGCGCTGCGCGTGCCCACCCCCACCGTTTCGGTGGTGGACTTCACCGCGTGGGTTGAAAAACCGACCAGCAAAGACGAACTGAACGCGGCCTTCATTGCGGCTTCGGAAGGCAAGATGAAGGGCATTTTGGGTGTGACCCGCGGCGAATACGGCGACCCGTTGGTTTCGGTCGATTTCCGCGGCGATTCCCGCTCCTCGATTGTGGACCTGCCCAACAGTATGGTCATGGGCGGCAACCTGGTGAAAGTGGTCACCTGGTACGACAACGAATGGGGCTACTCCTGCCGCACGGCGGACTTGGCCGCGTTGATGGCCAAAGCGCTGTAATTTTTTGCGAGACTTGAATCACGGAGGGCCGCCGTCTGCCATTTTTGGCTGTGCAGCGCCCTCCGTGATTGCAATCTGCGGCTGTTCGATCCTTTATTTCCCCAACCCGTTGGGAGGAAAGCATGTTCCAGAAAAAGACCGTTCGTGATATTGATGTGCGTGGAAAACGCGTTTTGGTGCGCGTGGATTTCAACGTGCCGGTGAAGGAAGGCAAAGTGGGCGACGACACCCGCATCCGCGCGGCGCTGCCGACGATTGAATACCTGGTGAATCAGGGCGCGGCAGTGATCCTTTGCTCGCATTTGGGCCGCCCCAAGGGTGGGCCGGAGGCCAAATACAGCCTGAAGCCGGTGGCCGAATATTTGGGCGGGCTGATGGGCAAGCCGGTGGCCTTCGCCGAAGACTGCATTGGCCCGACGGCCGAGGCGGCGGCTAAGGCGCTGAAGGCGGGCGAGGTGTTGGTGTTGGAAAACACGCGCTTCTACGCCGAGGAAGAAAAGAACGACCCCGAGATGGCGCGTAAGCTGGCCTCTTTGGCTGAAATCTTCGTGAATGACGCCTTTGGCACGGCGCACCGCGCCCACGCTTCGACCGAGGGCGTGACGCACCATCTGCCGGCCGTGGCGGGTTTCCTGCTGGAAAAAGAAATCCAATATCTGGGCCAGGCGGTGGCCGAGCCCAAGCGCCCCTTTGTGGCCATTTTGGGCGGGGCCAAGATCAGCGATAAGATCGGCGTGATCCGCAACCTGCTGACCAAGGCCGACCAGGTGCTGATCGGCGGCGGCATGGCCAACACCTTCTTCAAGGCCCAGGGCTACCCGGTGGCCGATTCGCTGGTGCAGGATGAGGCTTTGGAGCTGGCCCGCGAGCTTTTGGCGGCGGGGTCGGATAAGCTGCGCCTGCCGGTGGATATGGTGATTGCGGATGCCTTTGAGGCGGAAGCCCAGCACAAGACGGTGCCCACCGGCCCGGTTCCGGACGGCTGGCGCATTTTGGATATTGGCCCGGAGACGGTGGAGAATTACGCCAAAGTCATCGCGCAGGCGGGGACGGTGGTGTGGAACGGCCCGATGGGCGTGTTTGAGTTCCCGGCTTTCGCGGTGGGCACGGTGGGGATTGCCAAGGCCGTGGCGGCCAGCGCGGCGATCAGCGTGATCGGCGGGGGCGAATCGGTGGCGGCCATTCAGCAGTCTGGGCTGGCGGATCAGATCACCCACATTTCCACCGGCGGCGGGGCTTCGCTGGAGATGCTGGAAGGGCTGGTTCTGCCCGGGGTGGCGGC
>DAIOUB010000046.1:0-5786 GCA_036751735.1 Levilinea sp.
GAGCTGACCCCGATCAGGTCAATATTCCATTGGAAGAATTCGCGTGTGCGCCCCTTCTGCGGGCGTTCGTAGCGCCAAAACGGGCCAAAAGACCACCAGCGCAGCGGCACCGTCAGCTCACCTTGCCGCTGGGCCACCATGCGCGCCAGGGTGGGCGTCAGCTCAGGCCGCAGGGTAATCTCATCCCCGCCGCGGTCCGGGAACACAAACGCCTGTTCCTTCACCAGCTCCTCGCCCGATTTTGCCGCATATAAATCAATTCGTTCCAAAAATGGGCCGTCGTATTCTTGATACCCATACCGCTCCGACACCGTGCGCAGCGTCTGGTATAAATAATTACGCACCGCCAGATCCGCCGGATAAAAATCGCGGGTACCCTTCACGCTGGGAATGATCGCTTTCATGAAACACCTCGCCCGTGCCAGTTTTTCTGAATTTTAACATACTTCCGCTCAAAATTCCGAAGCCCACCCCAACCCACCCGTCATTCCGGCCCAAGTATCCATCATTTGTATGACAAAAGGCACCCCCGTTTAAGTGGCATGTGCCTCAGAAATTAAGGTAAAATGGAATGGATTATGTCGGATCAGTCCGCGAGAACCGGGTTAGCAGCATTCACAGGTGATTATGAATGTTCAAGAGCTTATCGAACTAGTTGACGGCCATCTGATCAATATCTCTGCCGATCTTTCCCGCGAAGTCAAAGGCGGGTGCGGTGCAGATTTGATGAGCGATGTGCTCGCCTCCATCCAACCTGAAGCTGTGCTGCTGACGGGCCTGTGCAATCCACAGGTGGTGCGCACCTCGGTCATGGCCGATGTAGCCGCCATCGTTTTGGTTCGCGGCAAAAACCCGCCCCAGGTCACCATTGACCTCGCCGAGGAAGAGAATATCGCCCTCATCACTTCTCCCTTTGGGATGTTCGAACTCTGCGGCCGGCTGCACCGCGCTGGGCTTCCCTCGCTGGAGCGCTCCGTTTCCGACGGCCCCTCAGAACTTGAGTAAACTCAAAAAGGCACAATGGAAGAAACCTCTCCCCACAAAGGGCGCCTGATCAACGACGAAGTCGCTGAAACCATCACCCGCGCTGAAGAGCTGGCCTATGAGCTCAAGATCAGCGAAGTGATGACCAGCAACATGTATAAAATCTCCCCCGATAAGACCATGCAGGACGTGGTAGATCTCTTCCGGCAGGCGCGCATTTCTGGCGCGCCGGTTGTTTTAAACAACCAGCTGGTCGGGATCATCAGCATGGAAGACCTGATCCGCTGTCTGGTCACCTCCGATCTGGCCGCCAGCATCAGCAAATACATGACCCCCAGCCCGCTCACGGTCAAAGCCAGCGATCCGGTCATCGAAGCCCTCAAGGTTTTTGTCAATTCCCAGGTCGGCCGCTTGCCCGTTTTAGACGAAAACGAACATCTGGTGGGTATCCTCACCAAAGGGGATATCACCCGCGGCCTGCTGCGCGCCTTACAGCACGACTACCAGGCCGAAGAGGTGCGCCGCTACCGCGCCAGCCACCTGTTCGAAGATATTATCTCCGACCGCACCAGCCTCATCCTGCGCTACACCATCCGCCACCGCGATTTCAACCACGGCGGCGAAGCCTCTGGCAATATCAAACGCGCCCTCCTTCGTTTGGGCGCCAGCCCCCAGATTGCCCGCCGCTGCGGCATCGCCATCTACGAAGCCGAGATGAACCTCATCATCCACACCACCAACGGCGGCGTGCTGCGGGTTGAAATTGAACCCCACCGCATTTCCATTGATGCCTATGATGACGGCCCCGGCATTAAAGATATTGAACTGGCCATGAAACCCGGCTACTCCACCGCCAGCGAAGAAATTCGCGAACTGGGCTTTGGCGCCGGCATGGGTCTGGTCAATATCGCCCGTTGTGTCGACAGTATGGTGCTCGAATCCTCGTTGGATAAAGGCACTCGCCTCCGCATGAAACTATTCCTCGATAAAGCCGAAACCGTTGGTGAAGGCTATGCCAGCAAGCAAGGAGATGCCGCATGAACCTCGCCCAAATCATCCAAGAACTCCACCTCACGGTCCTCACCGAACCCCAGGATTTTGCCGCCGTTGAGCCCTCCAGCGGCTACACCTCAGACCTTCTCAGCTGTGTCATGTCCGGCGCCGCCAAGCATTCTGTGTGGGTCACCCTCCAGGCCCATTCCAACATCGTCGCCGTGGCCGCCCTGCTGGAGCTCACCGCCATCATCATCACCGAAGGCGCCATGCCCGACCCCGCCACCATCGCCAAAGCCAACCAGGAAGGCATCACCCTGCTGGCCACCACCGACCCCAGCTTCCATGTCATCGGCCGGTTGTGGGATCTCGGTTTGCGCGCCGGATAATCTGCCCAAAGACAGCGCCTGTGAAAACCTACCGCGCTGACCTTCACGTCCATACCGTTCTCTCCCCTTGCGCTCAAGTTGAGATGATCCCGCCGTTAATTGTGCGGGAAGCCCTGGATTTGGGCATTCAGCTCATCGCCGTCACCGATCACAACGCCACCGCTAACATTTCCGCGGTGATGAAAGCCGCCCAGGATACCGAGCTGATCGTCCTCCCCGGCATGGAGCTGCAAACCCGTGAAGAAGTACATCTCCTTTGCCTTTTCGACACGCTGGAGCAGGTACAGGCCTTCCAAACCCTCGTAGATGCTCACCTGCCCAATATCCCCAATAATCCCGATTTCTTCGGCGAGCAGTTCGTGGTAGATGAAACCGGCGACTTCATTCGCAGCGAAGAGCGCCTGCTGCTTTCTTCTGCCGACCTCACCTTCGAACAGGCCTGGACACAGGTGGATGAATTGGGCGGAATCTTAATCCCCGCTCACGTCAACCGCAAAAGCTTCGGCCTGCTGGAAATCTTAGGCTTCGTCCCCATGGATGTGCCCGTAGACGCCCTCGAAATCTCGCGCCACATCACCCCCCAAAAAGCTCGCGAAACCTTCCCCCAAATCGCCGCCTATCCCCTCATCCAAAATGGCGATGTTCACGGACTGGACGGCTTTTTAGGCTCTTCGCATTATACCCTTGCCGCCCCCACCATCGCCGAAATCCGCAAAGCCGTTCACGGCCTGGAAGACCGCAGCGTCAGAATCGCCCCCATCACGTAGGTAATCTCGCAATCCACGGCTGCCGAACCCCTTTTCGCCTCGCCGAGCCCTGGGTTTGCCAATTTGTGACATTTTTCACTACACAGACAAAGGACTGTTATAATAGTGACATTTGATAATTGACCCAAACGACAGGTCACCGTTAGACTCTGTAAGGTAGTCGTGTGCCATTTTTATACAAATATTACCTGAATACGGAAAACGGAGTTACACAATGCTGAATACTGCTGAACCGAAAACGGGGAACAACCCCCTCGCCAAACCGGAAATCAAAGAGGTAATTGATCGAATCCTGGATGAGAACCGCGACCGCCCCGGCGGCTTGATGGTCGTTCTGAACGAAATTCAGGGTCAGGTTGGGTACGTCTCTGAACCCATCCAGCAATACGTCGCCGATAAAATGCAAATTCCCCCCAGCACCGTCCACGGTGTCGTATCCTTCTATTCCTTTTTCACCACCACCCCCCGCGGGGCCCACACCATCAAGTTCTGCATGGGAACGGCCTGCTACGTGGGCGGTGTCCCCCAGATTATCGAAAAGGCCAAACAAGTCCTGGGCATTAACCCCGGCCAAACCACCCCCGACGGGCAGATTACTCTGGAACTGTGCCGCTGCGTAGGCGCCTGCAGCCAGGCCCCGGTCATCACCGTGGACGAAGAGGTTGTCGGCCGCATTCGTCCTAACAAATTCCCTCAAATCGTCCACCCGCTGCAAAAAAAGGCTGAGAGCAATTGAGAGAATTAGCCCTTCACCTGTTGGATATCGCTGAAAACAGCATCTCCGCCCAGGCTTCCAATATCACCATCCAGGTGCGCGAAGACCGGGCCGCAGATCGTCTGTTCATGGCAGTGATAGACGACGGCAAGGGCATGGATCCTGAAATGGTCGCGCGCGTCATTGATCCCTTCGTCACCAGCCGCACCACCCGCAAGGTGGGCCTGGGCATCCCTCTCCTCAAGGCAGCCGCCGAAGCCTGCAACGGCGGGCTCACCATCACTTCTGCCCCTGGGGTGGGAACCACGATTGAGGTCGAGTTTCAGCTCAGCCACATTGACCGCATGCCCCTGGGCAGCCTGGCCGAAACCTTCCTCAGCCTGCTCATCGGCTCGCCCCATGTCCATTGGGTGTTCGATGTGCAGGTGGATCAAGAGGTATTCGTATTCGACGACCAACCGATCAAACAAGAGTTGGACGGCGTTCCCTTCACCGAACCGGATGTCCTGCGTTTCATCCGTGAATATCTCGAAGAAGGATTGCGCCAGGTCCACATAAACCAAGCTTAATCGAAGAACTTGCCTACCATCAAAATGGAGAGAAAATCATGGATAAAGTGAAATCCCTCGAAGATTTGAAGCGCATCCGCGAAGAAGCGCTCAAGAAACGCCAGGCCAAGACCGTCTCTGGGCAAAAAGAGATCGTCGTCGGCATGGGCACCGTCGGCATCGCTGCTGGCGCGCGCCAAACCCTCAAAGCCATCCTTGAATACATCGAAGAGCACAACCTCTCCGATATCGTTGTCCGCCAAACCGGCAACATCGGCCTGGATTCGATGGAACCCATCGTCCAGGTTTCGCTGGGTGAAGGCGAAAAAGTTACCTACGGCAAAGTCACCCCCGAAATTGCCCGCCAGATCATGGCCGAACACGTTGTCGGCGGTTCTGTCGTGAAGGCGTTCGTCGTCCAAAGCTAATCACCCCGCCCGCGGGTTCTGCCTGACGGGCCGGATGATTTGAAACTACAAAGAAAAGGTGCTTCTATGGCTTTTTATAGATCGCATATATTGGTATCCGTGGACCCGCAGTGCCTTGCCAAAGGTGCGCATGATATCATTGACTCGCTGCACGACGAACTGGTCTATCAAGGCCTGATCGATGAAATCCAGGTTCTGGAAACCTCTCGCCTCGGCGACCCTGCGTCCGAAGGCCCCGATTTGATGGTCTACCCCGAAGGGGTTCACTACATCAATCTCAATGCCGATGACATCCCCTTCTTGGTGGAAGAGCATTTCCTCAAAGGCCGTGTCGTCGAAAAATTCCAGTCGGTCAAACGCGTCGCTGTGGATGAAGAGCTTGGCGCTCCCAAGCCCAAAGAAATGCGCGTGGTGCTTTCCAACTGCGGCAAAATTGATCCCTTCAACATCGAAGATTACATCGCCGAAGACGGTTACATGGCCCTGGCCAAAGTCGTCTCCGAAATGACCCCCGACGGTGTGATTGATGAAGTCCTTCGATCCGGCTTGCGCGGACGCGGCGGCGCGGGTTTCCCCGCTGCCAAAAAATGGCAGTTCGCCCGCCAGAACCCCGGCGAAGTGAAATACGTCATCTGCAACGCCGACGAAGGCGACCCGGGTGCCTTCATGAACCGCCGCGTGCTGGAAAGCGACCCCCATGCCGTCATCGAAGGTATGACCATCGCCGCCTACGCCATTGGCGCCAAGCAGGGTTATGTGTACTGCCGCGCCGAATATCCCCTGGCCGTCAAAACCCTCAATGTCGCCATTCAACAGGCCCGCGAATTTGGCTTCCTCGGAAAGAACATCCTCGGCAGCGACTTCTCTTTCGATCTGGAAGTGCGTATGGGCGCTGGCGCCTTTGTGTGCGGCGAAGAAACCGCCCTGATGAACTCCATCGAAGGCCGCCGCGGCGAACCCCG
>DAIOUB010000046.1:5886-15227 GCA_036751735.1 Levilinea sp.
GGTCAGGGCGCGCCCAACCCTGTCGCCACCACGCTGAAATATTTCCGCGATGAGTACGAAGCTCACATCAAGGAAAAGCGCTGCCCCGCCAAGGTCTGCAAGGCCCTCATCGAGTACGTCATCAAGCCCGAGGCCTGCACCGGCTGCACCGTTTGCGCCCGCAACTGCCCCGTCAACGCCATCACCGGCGAGCGCCGCAGTGTTCACCATATCGACTCCGACATCTGCATCCGCTGCGGTATCTGTATGCAGGTTTGTAACTTCAACGCCATCGAAATTCACTAAATCGCCAGCTTAATGAACGCAGCCGGACGCCTCCCAAAAGAGGCTCCGGCTGCGGAAAAACCGCTTTCATTTTTCCCACGCCCAGGAGGAAACGCATGACGATGGAACCAGATCGGCACACACGCTTGCTCGAAGCTGTTCAAAGCGCCGTAGAGCAGTATGATTCAAACCCGGATGAGCTGATCCCCATCCTGAATCAAGTCAATCGGTCTTTTGGCTACCTCCCTCCAGAAGCACTGGAAGAAGTCAGTAAACGGCTGAAAATGCCCCAAAGCCGCGTACATTCCGTGGCCACCTTCTATCAGATGCTTTCCACCAAACCCCTCGGCCGCCATGTGATCCAGTTCTGCGAAAGCGCCCCCTGCCACGTTGTGGGCGGGCGGGAAGTCTGGCAGGCCTTACAGGACGAGCTGAAAATCGGCGGCGGTGAAACCACGCCGGACGGAAAATGGAGCCTGGTAACCGTCAGCTGCCTGGGTGTTTGTGGGGTCGGCCCGGTCGTCATCATTGATAACGAAATGTTCGGCAACGTCACTCCGCAGCAAATCCCCGAAATTTTGGCGCGTTACAATTAGGAGATCCACATGAAACCCTACCGTTCAATGGTCCTGGTATCCAGTGACACCAAAAGCCTCGAATCCGGTGCGCAGGATGTCTTCCGCAGCCTCCAGGAACAAACCCGCGCCCTCGGAATTGCTGACGAAATTTCTCTTTCGATGGTGGGTGATGTAGGCCGTCACGACGCGGTTCCCCTGGTCATCGTCTATCCCGAAGCCGTCATCTACGGCCCCGTCAAACCCGAAGATGTGCACCGCATCGTGGAAGAACACCTGTATAAGGGCCGCGTGGTGCCCGAGCTCCAGGCATCCTCCCGCGAGCTTACCGGCCGCATCGCCTGGCTCTCCGCCCGCAAGGGTACCCTCCCTGCCGAAAACCGCATCGTCCTCGAACGGGCTGGCATCATTGACCCCACCAACATCGAGGATTATCTCCTTCACAACGGTTACGAAGCCCTCGGCAAAGTTCTCTCCGAAATGACCCCCGCCCAGGTGATTGACGAAGTCAAAGCCTCTGGGCTGCGCGGGCGCGGCGGCGCGGGCTTCCCCACCGGTTTAAAATGGGGCTTTGTGGCCAAAGCCGAAGGCGCCAAGAAATACGTGGTCTGCAACGCTGATGAAAGCGAACCCGGCACCTTCAAAGACCGCGTGGTACTCGAAGGCGACCCGCATTCCATCATCGAAGCCATGCTCATCGCCGCTTACGGCGTCGGCGCCGACGAAGGTTACATCTACGTCCGCGGCGAGTACGTTTTGGCTCAGGAACGCCTGCGCACCGCCATTCACCAGGCCGAAGAAATGGGCTTCCTGGGCGATAACATCTTCGGCACCGGTTTCAGCTTCCACCTGCATGTGCATTCCGGCGCTGGCGCTTACATCTGCGGCGAAGAGACCGCCCTCATCGAGTCCATCGAAGGTAAACGCGGTGAGCCGCGCTCCCGCCCGCCCTACCCCACCACCAACGGCTTGTGGGGCATGCCCACCCTGGTCAACAACGTCGAGACCCTGGCCAACATCCCGCCCATCCTCCGCAACGGCGCCGCCTGGTACAAAGCCATCGGCACCCCCTCCAGCCCCGGCACCAAAGTCTACACCATCATGGGCCATGTCAACGTCACCGGCCTCATCGAAGTGCCCATGGGCATCACCCTGCGCGAAGTCATCGCCATCTACGCCAAAGGCATGAAACCCGGCCGCACCTTCAAGCTGGCCCAAACCGGCGGCTCCAGCGGTTCCATCATCCCCGCCAGCCTGCAGGATACGCCCATGGACTTCGACAGCTTTGCCAAAGCCGGTGTAGCCCTGGGATCAGGCGCCTTGCTCATCTGTGATGAAGACACCTGCGTCGTGGACCTTGCCAAAGTGCTGATGAACTTCTTCCGGGTGGAATCCTGCGGCAAATGCACCCCCTGCCGGGTCGGCAATCAGCGCGCCTACACCCTGCTCAGCAATATTGCCAACGGCGTCGGCAAATTGCAGGACCTGGAAGAACTGAGCTCCCTGAACGACAGCTTAGTCCAGCTTTCCAATTGCGGCCTTGGCCAAACGGCCGGTGCGCCCCTGCGCGATGTGCTCAATCATTTCCGTGCCGAAGTAGAGGCGCATATTCGCCTCAAAGTCTGCCCGTCCGGCGTTTGCCCCATGTCCGGCCACAAAAATTGATCCAACAGAAATAAATCAAACACTGAGAAAACCACCTATGATTACAATAACTATTGATGGCAAAAAAGTAGAAGTGCCCGAAGGGACCACCGTTCTCCGCGCCGCTCAGGCAAACGGCTTCGAAATTCCCACCCTCTGCGACCATCCCAACCTGACCCCTTATGGTGGCTGCCGTCTGTGCCTGGTTGAGGTTGAAGGTGCCCGCACCTTGCAGCCCTCCTGCACCCTGCCGGTGAGCAGCAACATGGTTGTGCACACCGATAACGAGCGCATTCGCTCAGCCCGCAAGTTCGTCCTCACCATGATCTTCAGCGAGCGCAACCATTTCTGCCCCTTCTGCCAGGTGTCTGGAGGCGACTGCGAACTGCAGAACGCAGCCTACGGGCAGGAAATGACCCACTGGCCCATCCAGCCTTCCTGGGCGACCTATCCGGTGGATGCCTCCCATCCTTACTTCGTCCTCGATCACAACCGCTGCATCCTCTGCCGCCGCTGCGTGCGCGCCTGCGGTGAACTCGTCGGCAACTTCACCCTCGGCTTTGAAGAACGCGGCGCCAAAAGCTTCCTCGTCGCCGATTTGGGCGCTCCCCTGGGCGAAAGCACATGCATCTCCTGCGGCACCTGCGTTCAAATTTGCCCCACCGGCGCCCTCATTGACCGCTCCAGCGCCTACCGCGGCCGCGAAACCCAGGTAGACCGTCATCCCACCATCTGCACCGGCTGCTCGGTCGGCTGCACCCTGGATGTCCTCGTGCGCGACAACAACATGATGCGCATTGAAGGCGATTGGACCGCGGATCTGAACGGCGGCGTGATCTGCAAGACCGGCCGCTTCCTCCCCACCGTCGAAGACCGCACGCGCATTGTCACCCCCATGATCCGCCGCGACGGTAAACTGGTAGCCGCCACCTTCGAACAGGCCTTAGACGCCATCGCCGCGGAAATGAAAGCACAGGCCAGCAAAGTGGCCGCGCTGGCTTCCCCGCGTCTCTCTGCCGAAACCCTGCACGCCTTCAAACAGATCTTCAAAGATCACCTGGCTGCCCAAACCGTCACCACCACCGACGAATCCGCCGCCACCGCCAACCTGGTCAAGACCGCCGCGGCTTTGGGGCGCGCCTTCGAAGGCAATTTGGAAGACCTGCACACCGCAGATTGCTTCCTCCTGCTGGATGAAGACATCGTCACCGATCACGAAGTGGCTGGCTTCTTCATCAAGCGCAGCCTGCCCCTGGGCGCCAGCCTCGTGCTGGTCAGCGAAGGCGCTCACCCCTTGGATCTGAACGCTGACTCCAACCTCAAATTCAAGAAGGGCACCCTCGCCGCCGTCATCCAGGGTCTGCGCGCTGCTCTGGCTCAGAATCAGGCCGGTGTATCCGATGCGGCTGCACAAACAGGCATCTCCGCCGACACCTTCCTCCAGGCCGCCCAGAAGCTGTCTGAGGCCGAAAAACCCGTGATCGTCTTCGGGAAGAACCTGGTCAGCCAGGGCGAAGCCCAGGTACAGGCCGTCATCGCGCTGGCCGAGGCCGCCCACGCCGCCCTGCTCAGCACCAAGGGCCAGGCCAACAGCCTCGCCGCCGCCCTCTTTGGCCTCAGCGCGCCCCTGAACCTGAAGGACGCCAAGGCCGTCTATGTGGCTCTGGGTGACGAAGAACCCTCGCACAAGCTCACCCAGCAGCTCGAAAAGGTACCCTTCCTGGTCGTTCAGGCCGCGTACACTTCGCAGCTCTCTGCGATGGCCCATGTGGTTCTGCCAGCCCAAACCGCGTTTGAACAGGGCGGGTCCTACCTCAATCTGGACGGCCGCTTGCAGAAGTCCGAAGCTGCCCTGCAGTGCACCGAAGAAGCTTTTGCCAACCTCGAAATCCTCAAGTCGTTGGCCGGCCGCATGGGTTGCACCCTGGATCTCGCCGCTTGGAGCGCGGAACTGCACAAAGCCGCATCTCCGGTTGCGTTGGTTCCTTAATCGTTGAAAGGATAAAATCGAATGGCAAAACCAAAAGTCTCAAGTGATTGGATGTGCGGCTGCGCTGGCTGTCACATGTCCCTCCTGGACATGGACGAACGTCTGGCCCAGGTCGTTGAACTGGCGGATCTCCGTTCCACCCCCATCACCGACCTTAAACAGCCGGATGAAAGCGGCGTGGATGTGGGCGTCCTCGAAGGCGGCATCAACAATACTGCCAATGAAGAAGTTGCCCATTTATTCCGCAAGCGCTGCAAAATCTTAGTGGCCCTGGGCGACTGCGCCGTTTTCGGCGGCGTACCCGCTATGCGCAATTTTGTGGGTGAAGAATCTGCCCTGCAGCGCGCCTATGTCGAGACCGAATCCACCGATTCCGAAGGCAAAATCCCCGACGATCCGGAATTGGCTCGCATGACCCCCGTGCGCGCGATCCACGAAGTTGTCCCCGTGGACTACCACGTCCCCGGCTGCCCGCCGGATGCAGACGTCATCTTCCATGTGCTCTCCGAGTTAGCCCAAGGCCGCGAACCCGACCTCAAGGGCAAACTCCTGCACTGGCATTAGGAGGGCATCATGACCACTGAAAAAATCACGATTGAACCCGTAACCCGTATCGAAGGCCACGCCAAAATCACCATTCGCATGAATGATGACGGCACGGTCAACCACGCCTACTTCCATGTGAATGAATTCCGCGGCTTCGAAAAATTCTGCGAAGGGCGCATGGTCTTTGAAATGCCCTTCATCACCCCCCGCATCTGCGGCATCTGCCCCGTCAGCCACCATCTGGCCGCCGCCAAGGCCGGCGATGAGGTCCTGGGCTGTCCGCCCCCCCGCACGGCCACCCTGCTGCGCGACCTGATGCATATGGGTCAGATTATCCAAAGCCACGGCATGCACTTCTTTGAACTGGCCGGGCCTGACCTGATCCTGGGCTTCGATGCCGACCCCGCCGTGCGCAACGTCGTCGGTCTGCTCCAGGCCGATCCCGGCCTCACCCTCAAAGCCATCAACCTGCGCAAGTTCGGGCAGGATATCATCTTCCGCGTCGGTGGCCGCCGCATTCACCCCACCTTTGCCGTCCCCGGCGGCGTCAATAAGGCCCTCTCCGCTGAAGATCGCGCCGGCATCCTCGCTGGTTTGGATGAAGCCATCGCCACCACCCAGCTCGGCATCAGCATTATGAAGGGTTGGGCTGAAAAGAACCGCGAAGACATCGAGAAATTCGCCGTTCTCAAGACTGGCTACTTCGGCATGGTCACCCCTGGTAACGGGCTGGAACTGTATGACGGCCAGATTCGCCTGCTGGATCAAAAAGGCCAGCAGTTGGAACATTTCGACGGCAGCAACTATCTGGATTACATCGCCGAACACGTCGAATCCTGGTCCTACCTCAAGTTCCCCTATTATAAGAAGATGGGCTGGCCCAACGGCGTGTACCGTGTGGGCCCCCTGGGCCGCCTGAACGCTGCGGACGTCATCGAAACCCCGCTGGCCGGCGAAGAAATGAAAATCTGGAAGTCGCTCAACGGCGGCTTGCCGGTGGAAAACACCCTGTATTACCACTACGCCCGCATGGTCGAAGTCCTCTTCGCTCTCGAACGGGTGCGCGTCCTCCTGGATGACCCCGATATCCTCGGGAAAGACATCCTCAACACCCGCCACGATTTCCGCGGCGAAGGCGTGGGCATCATTGAAGCCCCGCGCGGCACGCTCTTCCATCACTACTGGGCCAACGAATCGGGTCAGCTCGCCCGTGTCAACCTCATTGTCGCCACCGGCCACAACAACTGGGCCATGAGCGAATCGGTGGATTCGGTCGCCAAGACCTACATCAACGGCAACCCCGTCCGCGAAGGCCTGCTCAACCGCGTCGAGGCCGCCATCCGCGCCCACGACCCCTGCCTTTCCTGCTCCACCCACGCTGTGGGCCAGATGCCGATGGAAATCGAAATCCTCGATCCTGAGGGAAACCTCATCCAAACCCTCAGCCGCAACCTGGACTAAGGACCTCTTCCAGTCACTCCACCAACGGGGGGGCGAAAATGCCCCCCCGTTGGCTTATACCATCAAAGGATTATTGAAAGGTGGGCGGATGAAATCTACATTGATCATTGCCTATGGGAATTTGGATCGCGAAGATGACGGGGTTGGCTGGCATATCCTGGTCGGTGTGCTGCGCGCCCTGGGACGAGACTTGCCCACATCTCCAGAAGATGTCTTTGAACCGCACCCCACAGATCCTTACCCCCACGTGCAGTTTACCCTGCAGCTTTACCCTGAGCTGGCCGAAACCATCGCCCAGTATGAACGGGTGTGCTTCGTGGATGCTCATACCGGTCGGGTTCCGAACGATCTGAATATCGAGCACCTCATGCCCGGTTTTCAGCAGTCGCCTTTCACGCACCACATGACCCCCCAAACTTGCCTGGCTTTGGCCCACAGCCTCTACAATGCCCAAACTGAAGCCTTGCTGATCTCCGTACGCGGATTCAGCTTCAATTTCGCCAATTCCCTTTCCGAATCCACCGCGAAACTGGCTGAACAGGCGGTGGACACCCTCTGTGAATGGATGCTGTCATCGGATCCCTCCTGAAACACATTCCCAACCATGCGTTTCCACTTTCACTGGATAACCAAAACGGACGGTTGTCAGGCCGCTTAACGGATTAGTTTAATCAAACAGGGGGGTATATCTTGAGGATCATTGGAGAAATTACGGGTATATTCATTACATTCATAACCTGGGTATATATCCACAAACCGGTAAACTAAGTATAGTCACGCATTCTATCTCAATCTATGAAGGATCATACAGACATGTCCGCTGAATTCAATGTTGATGCTCTCATGCCCGCTGAAATGGCTCAAAAAGCCGAAGCCGTCGGTGTTAAGAAGGCCAACATGGCCACTCTCCCCATGTTGGGCCTGGCAATCCTGGCCGGCGCATTCATTTCCGCCGGTGCGATTTTTGCCACCACCGTGGGCGCTGGTACTGCCGATGTCCCCTTCGGCCTGGCCAAATTTGCTGTAGGCCTCTCCTTCACCCTGGGCCTCATCCTGGTCATCGTGGGCGGCGCTGAGCTGTTCACTGGCAATAACCTGATCGTCATGGCCTTCACCTCGGGCAAAGTCACCTTCGCCCAGCTCATGCGCAACTGGGGCATTGTGTACCTCGGAAACTTCCTGGGATCCATTGGAACCGCGCTGCTGATGTTCGTCTCCGCGCAGTACACCTTTGGCAAAGGCGCCGTCGGTTTAGCCGCGCTCAACACCGCCAACGCCAAGTGCGGTCTGGGCTTCTTCCAGGCCATCGCCCTGGGCATCATGTGCAACGCCCTGGTGTGCATGGCGGTTTGGCTGTGCTTCTCGGCTCGCTCCACCACCGATAAAATCCTGGCCATCATCCCCCCCATCAGCGCCTTCGTAGCCGCCGGCTTCGAACACAGCATCGCCAACATGTATTTCATCCCCATGGGTCTGTTCATCAAAGCCTGGGGCTCCCCCGCCTTCTTTGAAAGCATCGGCAAGACTGCAGCTGATTTTTCCAACCTCACCTGGGGTAACTTCTTCCTGGCAAACCTTCTGCCCGTCACCATTGGCAATATTATCGGCGGCGCCGTGATGGTCGGCTTGATGTACTGGTTCATCTTCAACGGAAAAAAGAAATAACCACCCAGCTTACGTCATCATTCGCAGCCGCGCCTGATCTTTGGTGCACCGCTGAACTAGACTGGAGAAATAATGGTTAACTTCACGATCAACGGTCAACCCGTCCAGGCTCACCCAGGGCAAACCATCCTGGAAGCCGCGCAGCAGGCCGGGGTCACCATCCCGACCCTCTGCTATCATAAAGACCTCTCGCCGCACGGCGGCTGCCGCATGTGCATCGTTGAGGTCGCCGGTGCTCGCGGGCCGTTAACCTCCTGCACCACCCCCGCGACCGAGGGCATGCAGGTCGTCACCGAAAGCCCCGCCATCATCGAACACCGCCGCATGATCCTCAAGCTCCTACTGTCTGCCTATTACGACCGCGGGGATAACAAGGATGACGGCCGTGAAAATGAACTTCTCCACTGGGCCGAGTTCTACGGTGTCTCCTACAGCGAGTTCGCCGCCAAAGAGCCCCGCTTCGCGGTCAACAGCGACCCTAACCCCTTTGTTTGGGTGGACATGAACAAGTGCATCCTGTGTTCGCGCTGCGTTCGCGCCTGCGCCGAAGTGCAGGGCCGCTTTGTTTGGGGTCTGGAAAACCGCGGTTTCGACTCGCACGTCGTCGCTGGTTCCGGCGTACCTATGCTGGAAGCTCGCTGCGAATCCTGCGGCGCTTGCGTGGCCTACTGCCCCACCGGCGCGCTGGACAACAAAATGTCCCTTGGTGCTGGTGCGGCTGAAAAGAAGGTCACCACCACCTGCACCTACTGCGGGGTTGGCTGCCAGTTTGATCTCAATGTCCGCGACAACCACATCGTGCGCGTCACCTCAAACCCCAGCGCCCCCGTCAACGGCATGCGCCTGTGCGTCAAAGGCCGCTACGGTTATGACTTCGTGCATCATGAAGAGCGCCTCACCGAGCCCCTGGTGCGCGAATACCTCCTTCAGGGCAAAGAGCGCCCCCACGGGGATCGCGGCGCCTGGGTTCAGGTGGATTGGGAAACCGCCCTGAACGTGACCGCCCGCAAGATCGCCGCTGCGCGCGACACCTTCGGCGCGGAAAGCGTCGGCGTCCTCACCTCGGCCAAATGCACCAACGAAGAAAACTATGTGATGAACAAGTTTGCCCGCCAGGTGGTCGGGACAAACAGCATCGATCACTGCGCCCGTCTTTGACACTCCAGCACTGTGGCCGGTCTGGCCACTTCCTTCGG
>DAIOUB010000046.1:15327-18392 GCA_036751735.1 Levilinea sp.
GAAAAAGGTTGGGAAGATAAGGCCTACATCGCCGAGCGCACCGAAAACTTCGACGAATTCAAAGCCAACATCATGAATTACCCGCCGGATGCCGTCTCTGAAACGACTGGCATCCCTGTGGAACAGCTCTACGAAGCCGCCGAAATCCTGGCGACCACCAAACCCGCCTCGGTCATGTGGGCCATGGGCATCACTCAGCACACCGTTGGCGTCCAAAATGTAATGACCTGCGCCAACTTCCAAATGCTGCTCGGCAACATGGGTGTTCCCGGCGGCGGCGTCAACCCGCTTCGCGGCCAGAACAACGTGCAAGGCGCCTGCGATATGGGCGGACTGCCCAATTACTACCCCGCCTACCAGTGGGTCAACCAGGAACCGAACCAGAAGAAATTCGAAGCGGCCTGGGGCGTCTCACTGCCCGCCAACATTGGCATGACCGTCACCGAAATGATGCCCGCAGCCGCCAACGGCAAGCTCAAGGCGCTCTACATCCTGGGTGAAAACCCCATCATGTCCGATCCGGACACCAATCACATCCGCCACGCCCTGGACACCCTCGACTTCATGGTCCTCCAGGAGATCTTCCCCTCCGAAACCGCGGAATACGCCGATGTCCTGCTTCCGGGCGTCACTTTTGCGGAAAAAGAGGGCACCTTCACCAACACTGAACGCCGCGTGCAGCGCGTCCATCAGGCCATCCAGCCCATCGGAAACGCCCGCCAGGATTGGGAGATCACCCAGGAAATTGCCCGCCGCGTCATCGCACTCGGCAGCCGCAAGCCCGGTGATGCCCCGCATGCCGCCTGGAATTACACCAGCCCGGCCGACATCATGGCCGAAATCAGCGCGCTGGCTCCTTCTTATGGCGGTATCCGCTACGAACGCCTCGACCGCGGCGAGCGCCTGCATTGGCCCGTCAAAGACGCCGAGCACGGCGGCACCCCCATCCTGCACGTGGGCAAATTCTCCCGCGGGCTGGGCAAATTTGCGGCCACCGTTCATGTCCCGCCGGTCGAAATGCCCGATAACGACTACCCCATGCTGCTCTCCACCGGCCGCGTTTTGTACCACTGGCACGGCGGCGAAATGACCCGCCGCGCCGAAGGCCTGATGGAAGTCTACGGCCAATCGTTGGTGGAACTCAACCCCGATGATGCCCGCCGTCTGGGCGTCAACGGCAACAAGCGCGTGCGCGTGGCCTCTCGCCGCGGCGTCATCGAAGCCGAAGCCTGGGTCACCGACCGCGTCCCGCCGGGCATGGTCTACGCCAATTTCCACTTCCCCGAGGTCAACGCCAATCAGCTGACCATCGCCGCTCTTGATCCCATCGCCAAGATCCCTGAATATAAGATCTGCGCGGTCAAAGTCGAATTGGTTAAGTAAGCCTCACTGGAACAACGAACGAGAAACACCGCCGCGACAGGTCGCAAAACCCGTCGCGGCGGCTATTTATCACTTCATTTGTCATGCATCACCCGCTCAAACAGCCTTTTACGCGCACCAAAAGTCAATAAAGATGGTGACAATTCACCCCTCCCGCGGTGACAGTACACACTGTAAAACACCTCCCCATCAGTGATAAAACAAGATGGGAAGCATTGATAGGATTACCGCCATGTTTGAACAACCCGACCTCAACACGATGCTGCGAAGCATCCCCTTCTTCATGGAACTGTCTCCACGCTCTTTAGAGCCGCTGGTGGAGATCAGCCAACTGCGCCTGGTCCCTGCGGGCGAGACCCTCTTCCTGGAAGGTGACCGCGAAAGCGAACTGTTTATCCTCCTGGAAGGTCAGGTCCAGCTTACCGCCCACATCCCCAATCACGGTGAATTTGATGTCTTCACCGCCGAGCCCCTGGATATCATCGGCTGGTCGGCCCTCACCCCCATCGTGCGCCAGCGCACGGCCTCGGCCGTGGCCCTCAAAGATTCCATCCTCCTCTCTCTGGACGGCGACGGGCTGCGCGCCTTATGCGAAGCCGATCACGACCTCGGCTACATCTTCATGCGCCGCATCTCCAATATCGTTGCCAGCCGCCTGCTTGCCACGCGGCTCCAGCTCTACGATTTGATCCTCCAGCAGCCCTTGCCCCACCCATAATTTGGAGCCGCCTGCTCTGCTGGCCTCTCAAGGTGTATGGCTGCCGATTTTCCGGAGATTTTCGCCTGTTTTGGTTTATAATTACGCCCATGCATGAGCTATCCGTCACCGAAAATATCCTCGCCATCGCCGAGAAGCACGCCCGCAAAGCCTGTGCAACTCGCGTCACCGATATCTACATTGTCATCGGCCAGCTTTCTTCCATTGTGGACGACTCCGTCCAGTTCTATTGGGATATGATCTCCGAAGGCACCCTGTGCACCGGGGCCAAACTGCATTTCAGCCGCAAGCCCGCCCAAATGCACTGCCGCGCCTGCCAGCACACCTTTACCCTCATCCGCGGAGAGCTGATCCCCTGCCCCGAGTGCAGTTCCATGGACCTTCGCATCGTCTCCGGCGAAGAGTTTTTCCTCGACAGCATCGAAATCGAACGCGAACAACCCGACCAGGAGCCTTAGCATGAGCCCAGAACGCGTCACCATCGTCGAAAAAATCATGGACGCCAACGATCAAATCGCCGCCCTCAACCGCGCCCGCTTCGATCGCGCCGGTGTCTTCGCCGTCAACCTCATGGCCTCCCCTGGGGCCGGGAAAACCACCCTCATCCTCGAAACCATCCGCCGTCTGGCCCCCCGCCTGCGCATGGGCGTCATCGAAGGCGATACCGCCCCCGTCACCATTGACGCGGACAAAGTCACCGCAGCCGGCATGCCCGCCGTGCAAATCAACACCGGCGGCGACTGCCATCTGGACGGCATGATGATGAGCCGCGGCATGGATCAGCTCCCCCTGGAAAGCCTGGATCTGGTGATTGTTGAAAACGTCGGCAATCTCATCTGCCCCGCCGCCTTCAGCCTGGGCACGCACGCCAACGTCCTCATCGCCAGCGTCCCCGAAGGGGATGACAAACCCTATAAATACCCCAACATCTACCGCGGCTTGCAGGCCCTCATCGTCAGCAAGA
>DAIOUB010000047.1:0-1139 GCA_036751735.1 Levilinea sp.
GAAAGCACCGCCCCGCCGCAGCGGTTTTGGGTGTTTTCCAAAATCACCAGGCGCGAAATCGGGTGGTGGGGGTCATCTGGCCGCACCGCCGCCTGAATATCCTCCAGGCGCAGCGTGCCGTCGGGCTGGTTGGGCAGGGTATGGGCAAACACGCCTCCCAGGGCCGAAATGCCGCCCGCCTCAAACAAAAAGGTGTGCGCCAAATGGCCCATCACGGCCTCATCCCCGCGCTGACAATGCACCAGCACCGCCGTCAGGTTGCCCATCGTCCCAGAGGGCACGAACAGGCCCGCCTCGTGGCCCACGCGCTGCGCCGCCAGGGCTTCCAGGCGGTTCAAGGTGGGGTCTTCGCCAAAAACGTCGTCGCCCACTTCGGCTTTGGCCATGGCTTCGCGCATGGCCGGGGTAGGTTGGGTGACGGTATCCGAACGCAGGTCAACGATTTCCATAGCAGCTCCTGATGCAGTTGGGGGATAGGGGGTTCAGGCGCGCCGCAGGGATTGTAAAACCGCTTCCAATTCGGGCGGCAGCGCGGCCTCAAAAATGCGCGGGCTTCGTTCGCCGGGCAGCACCACCGACAAACGGTAGGCATGCAGAAAATGCCGTTCCAGGGGCAGGGTGGGGTGGCGGTGGCCGTAGACCATATCGCCCACGATGGGACAGCCCAAAAAGGCCAGGTGCAGGCGGATCTGATGGGTGCGGCCGGTCAGCGGGTGGGCTTCCACCAGGCAGTGCCCCCCCAGCGTTTCGCGCACAAAATATTCCGTCACAGCCTCGCGCCCCTTGCCCGGGGGCACCACCGCCATGCGCTTGCGGTGGCTGGGGTCGCGTCCGATGGGCGCATCCACCCGCCCGCTGGGGGTCGGCGGCGCGCCGTCGGTCAGCGCCAGATAGGTCTTTTGCACCTTGCGGCTGCGAAACTGGTTTTGCAGCCATTGATGGGTGCGGTCGTTTTTGGCCATCAAGATCAAGCCGGAGGTGTCTTTATCCAGGCGGTGAACCACCCCCGGGCGCACCTCGCCGCCGATGCCTTCCATGCCGGGGGCGTGCGCCAGGGCCGCGTGCACCAGCGTGCCGGAGCTGTGCCCGGCCGCCGGGTGCACCACCATGCCCGCGGGCTTGTTGATCACCATCAAATC
>DAIOUB010000047.1:1239-18217 GCA_036751735.1 Levilinea sp.
GCCCACACCCCAAGGATCAGCACCACCACCCCCACGGTGATGCTGGAATCAGCCACGTTGAACACCGGAAAGTTGCCCACCGAGAGAAAGTCGGTCACATGTCCCACCGTCACGCGGTCAATTAAATTCCCAGCCGCCCCGCCCATCATCAGCGCCAGCGCCAGGCGCAGCGGCCAATCCTTGACCGGAAGCTGCGGGAAGTAATAAATGATGCCAATGATCACCAACACCGCTAACGCGGCGAACAGCGGGTTCTGATCCTGAAACATGCCCAGGGCCACGCCGGTGTTATACCAATGCACAATGCGCGCGTACGGTGACAGCGCGCTCCACGGCATCCAAATTTCGCCCATCTCCAAGTTGCTGCGCACCAGCCATTTGGTCCACTGATCCAGGGCGATCAGCACCCCCGCCAGCCCAAACAAAAAGCCATAATCCCGTAAATATCGTTTCAAAACCATCCTCCGCGGTCCACATGTGCCCCTGATTGTAACCGATTTTTAAAGGCGCGGGAGTCTGCCCGGCGCACAGCGTTAAAAAAAGCGGGGGCATCCTCCCCCGCCGCTTCGCAATAACAGCCGTCTCCCCCTCGGAGCGCCGCCCGCTCAGCGCACGCGCCGCTTCCACTCTTCTTTCAATTGCAGCTGCCGCGGGCTTTCCCCCGAATTCAAAGTCAAAAAGTCCACCATCAGGCGGTTAAATTTGTTGCTTTCATCCAACATGGGGAAATGACCCGACTCATCAAACAAAACCGTGTGGGTCTTCTCCGGCAGGGCGGCCAACTGATCCAGGGAGGGGGCCGTCACCGCCGCGTCATTGCTGCCGTGCACCAGCAGACAGGCCGTGTTGGATTGCCCCCACAGGGTTTTAAAATTGACCGAAGCCAGCGTCTGAAACGAATTGGTCAGCGCCTGGGGGTCGGTTTTGGGGGCGTCCGCGCGAGCAGGCTCGGTTTCGGGGGTGCGTCCCAAAAGCCACTCGGCCAGCGCCGGCGGCGGACTGGTGCGCAGGCGTGCGTTAATACTGGCCTCATCCATCGGGTAGCTCACCGCCATCACCCGATCTACTACATCCGGGAAACGCGCCGCGTACAGAAGTGCCACAAAAGCCCCCAGCCCGTGCCCCACCAACGCCACGCGGCCAATGCCCAGCTCCAGCAGGAAGTTGTCCAGCAGCGAAACCTGGCCCTCCAGGCTGTAGCGGCTGGCGGATTTGGCCGAATCCCCAAAGCCCCACAGGTCCAGGGCGTAGGCGCGGTATTGAATGGCCGCCGCCTGCATCACCGGGATCCAATAGCGCCACGAGCCGACCCAGCCGTGCAAAAAGATCAGAGGCCGGCCCCTGCCCAGCACCTCGTAATGCACGATCTCGCGGTCCACCAGGATAACGCTCATGCCGCTCCCGTTTACTTGCCGTACATGGATAACAGTTCGCTCACGCGCTGGGTCAATTCATCCGGCGCAAAGGGCTTCAGCAAATATTCCGAAGCGCCCGCTTCCAGGCCGTTTTGAATTTCCGCGTCCTGGCCCTTGGCCGATAAAAACACCACCGGAATGTGCTTGATGCGGTCGTCCAGCTTCATGGCCGCGCAGGCTTCGTAGCCGGTCATGCGCGGCATGCGCACGTCCATCAAGATCAAATCCGGCATCACGCCCGGCGCAGCTTCCAGGGCCTCGGCCCCGTTGCCTACCGCCACCACATCGTGCCCGGCGAACTGCAAGGTAAACGAAATCAAATCGCGGATATCAGGTTCGTCTTCTGCAATTAATATTTTTGCCATGCGTTAATCCTCTTGCGTGAACACCGGCAGCATAAAGCTGAAGGTGCTGCCATTTCCAGGCTGGCTGGAAAACCAAATGCGTCCATGATGCATCTCGATGATCGTTTTTGAAAGCGACAGCCCCAGCCCCGTCCCCGCCGTGGCCAAAACCAGCGGGTCTTCGCCGCGGTAAAACCGTTCAAAAATGCGCCCCTGATCTTTGGGGGCAATCCCAATGCCGTTGTCGGTCACATCCACCTGTACCCCTTGCTCCGCCGCGCGCATCTGCACCGTCACCAAACCGCCCGCAGGGGTGTAGTTGTAGCCGTTGGTCACCAGGTTGCCCAACACCTGGCGCACGCGTTCCAAATCGCCCCGCACCGGCGGCAGATCTTCGGGGATCTCATACACAAATTCCATCGCCTTGTTTTCTTCGCGCGACCGGCGGCGAATATCCGCGTCCACGTCCTCGGCCACCTCGCGCAAGTTCACCGCCCGGAAATTCAGCGTCACCCGGCCGGATTCAATCCGCGAGATATCCAGCAGATCGTTCACCAGCACGCTCAGCCGTTCGGTGTTGCTGCGCACAATTTCCAGGAAGTGGCGCTGCTTATCGTTCACCGCGCCCGCCGCGCCCATCAGCATGATGTCCACATAGCCCTTGATCGAGGTCATGGGCGTGCGCAGCTCATGGCTGACATTGGCCACAAATTCCGATTTCAGGCGGTCCACCTGCACCTCGTGGGTGATATCGCGGAAAATGGACACCGTACCCAGGAATTCCTCGCGGTAAATGACCGCCGCCAGGTGCACGGCCACCACGCGCCCGTCGTCCAGCTCAATTTGCTCGGCGAACATCTCGTTTTGAACCTGGTAGGGGTGATCCGACCAGGCGCGGATGGTCTGCATCCAGCTTTGGGCCGCCTTACCAAACAGACCGGTGAACTGATCCAGGCTCTTGCCCACCACCTGCGCGCTGTCCATGCCCAAAATGCGCTGGGCCGAGAGGTTGAAGAGCGAAATCTTGCCGCTCTCGTCCGTCACCAGCACGCCGTCGGCCACCGCTTCCAAAATGGCGCGGGAACGCGTGGCGGCAATCTGCTGATCGCGCAGCATGGAGCCCATGTTCTCGGCCTGATCGCGAATGAGGTTAAACAGCTCGGCGTTGCCCAGGGTCACGCCCACCTGGCGGGCCACCGCTTCCACCAACGAGACCTGCTCCACCATGAAGAAGGCTTCCTGGCGGTGCAGCATGAGCAGCGTGCCGGAGATTTCTTCGCCCAAAATCAGCGGAACGGCCACCACGCTGCGGTACGGGGCCTGCGGGCCGCCCGTGCTGTTCCAGCGGGCGTCGTTGGGCAAATCGTCCACCAGGGCGGGCGCGCGGTGGCGCATCACCCAGCGGGATAATTCTTTCTCCAACAGGCCATCAGCGGAGCTGATTCCATCCGCCCCGGCGCGGTAAATGGTGGGGCTGGAGGTCAGCAAAATCAGGCTTTGTTCCGCGCCCAGCGAGTCGTTCAAAACGCCCAGGGTGCGCGTGAGCACATGGCGCAGATCCAGGCTGGCGGAAAGCTCGGTGATGATGCTCAGCAGGGTCTGCGTGTTCTGGTGCTCGCGCATCATCTCGGCGGTGCGTTCTTCCACGCGCCGTTCCAAATCTTCGGTCAGGCGCCGCGTTTCGGCGAACAGGCGCGCATTTTGGATGGCCAGGGCCGCCTGGTTGGTGACCGTGCGCCCCAGGTCAATTTCGGGCAGGCTGAAGCGGTACACGTCCTGCTTCTGCACCCACATCCAGCCGTACAGGTTGCCGCCCGCCAGCAGCGGCAGGGCCATGAGGGCCTTCAGGCCGCGCGGCTCAAAATGACCGGCGGTCAGCGGCTGCAAATCGCGCTCGGCGTGCACATCTGCGCAGGTGAAAATGCCGCGCGAATCCGCCAGGCGTTCGAACAAAGGCAGGCGCGGCAGAGTCAGCGGCAGTGCGCCCACCCCGCCGGGCAGCTCCATGCTCAGGTTCAGTTCACCCTTGCCGCCCAGCAGCACCGCCGAAACCCACTCGGCGCCCAAGGCGTCCTGCAGTTGGCGGGCCGTCACCTCCAGCACCGTGTCCAGATCCAACGCGCCGCCCAGGTCAAAGGAGAAGCGGTTCAGCATGGCCAAACGCCGTGAGCGCTGATCCAGCTCGCCCGCGCGCCGTTCGCTTTCTTCAAACAGGCGCGCATTTTCCAGCGAAATGGCCGCCTGGCTGGCGAAGGTGGTGGCCGCCCGCACCTGATCGGCGCTGTAATAATCCGCCTCGGCTTTTTCCAAAGCAATCGCGCCCACCAGTTGGCCTTTGGCGATCAAAGGAATGCCCACCCACGAGAGGTAATCCGGCTCGATCAGGCTGGGGAAGCGCTCATCCAGGCGCACATCCGGCACGCGCAAGGCCTGCCCGGTGGCAATCATCTCCTGGAACAGGCGGCTGTCCTGAATATCCACCGAAAGGCCCACCTGACGGGCGTCATCCGCGAAGCCCTGCGCCGCCGCCACCGCGAGCTGCTCGCCATTGCGCAGCCACAAAGTGGCCGTGTCAAAGGGCAGCACCTTGCGCAAGTGCCCCGGCAGGGTGGTGATGAGGTCTTCGCTTTGCAGGTTCGAAGCCAGCGCGCCCGAAACCTGGTTCAAGGCCATCAACTGCGCGGCGCGTTCTTCCGCCGACATAAACAGGCGCGCGTTTTCCAGCGCCAGGGCGGCCTGTTGGCCCAAGGACTCGGTAAAGACCTGATCATCCGCGCTGAAAGCCTCAGAGCGGGTGAAATTGTCAATCACCAGCACCCCCAGGGCCTGATCGCCCCGCAGCAGCGGCACCACCAGGCTGGAAAGCGGCAGGCGTTCGCCGATGGCCTTGCGGTAGGTCAGCAGATCTTCCGGCCCCAGGTTGTAATCTTGCGCCAGGCGCATTTCCGCCGCGCGCTGGGTCTGGCGCGAGAGGAAGGCGCGTACCGGCAAAGGCGCGTTTTCGCGCTGCTCCGCATCCACCGTGAAGCGCAGCGTCTTCAAGCGGCCAGAGTCCACATAGCCCTGCGCCGCGCGCACATTCAAGGTTTGGTCTTTCGCGTCCCACAGCCCCACCCAGGCAGCATTGGCGCTGGGCAGCACCCGCAAAATCGTCTCGGCCAGCACATCCAAAATGGAATTGGGGTCCAAACTGCCCAGACGGCGGCTGAAATCCAGCAGGCGGTCCAGCTCGTCCACGCGCCGGCGCGTGTCGGCCAGATACTGCAAATTCTGCAGGGCAATTTCCACCTGACTGGTGAGCTGCGAGAAGAGCTGGTGATCTTCCGGCCCAAAGGGCGGCAGCGGCTGGGTTCCCACCGCCAGCAAAGCCGCCTGGCGCCCTTCGCCCACACGAATGGGCAGGCCAATCAAACTGCGGGCTTCCAGCGCGTTCAGCAGCGGGGCGTTTTTCCAGGTGTTGTGGGTGCTGCGGTCAGCCACCAGCAAAATGCTGCCGTCCTCCAAAAGCTGGCGCAGCGGGTTGCGCTGCCCAAAGAGCGCATCCGGGTTGACCCCCGCCGGGACGGTGCCGATCACCTCGGCCAGGCGCGGCCCGCCGGCAGCCGCCTCGGCGATCAAGACGGTCTGCAGGTTGAAGCGCGCCAAAATTTCGCGGGCCATAGTCTTGAGCACGGCCTGGGCGTTGGGCTGGCGGCTGGACATCACCGCCAATTCCATGCCCGTGCGCGTCTGATGGATCTGACGCTCCAGGTTCTGAATGGACAGGGTCTGCGAAAGCTGGCGGCGCAGCAGCATGGGCAAATTGGCGCGCGCGGCCTGGGCGGCCTGCGCCGCGCGGCTGCGGGCGATCTCCAGGGCGCTGGCTTCGCTTTGCAGCCTCTCCACCGAGTAATAAGCCTCCAGGGTCAGCGCCACCTGCAAAGCGAAAAGCTCCAGAGCCTGCAAAGTGGGCTGGTCGGGCTGCAAACCGTCGCGCGGAGAATCCAGGCTGATCAAGCCCAGCGGCTGGCCCTGGTTGTCGTACATGGGCAGCAGCAAAAAGTCTTCTGGGTTCCACAGGCCCTTTTGGCGCTGCCCCACGGCCGGGGTAACCCGCAGCACGTGCACATCCTCAGGGATCACCGGACGCTGATCCGAGGGGATGTAATAAGCGTTGCCAATTTTGTAGCTTGGGTCTAAAAGCACGCTCAACCCCTCCCAGGGCTGCTGCTGCGCGGTCAGGTCTTGCCAGGCGGCATCGGTGAAGCCCACCCCGCTCACCCGCCGCAGGGCGTGGGCGGCGGCGTCGTACACACTGATTAACACCACCTCGAAGGGCGTGGTTTCGGTGATGGCCGCGGCGATCACCCGCAGATTTTCTTCCAGCGAGCCGTTGGTGCGCAGCGCCTGGAACACCTGGAAGAGCTTGTTCAGGGTGTCCACTTCGCGCTTCAGCAGTTCCCCGCGCCGCAGCTGAGATTCAAATTGGAAGGCGTTGCTCAGGGCGATGGAGGCCTGGGCGGCCAGCGACTGCACAATTTCCACCGCCGAAGGATCAAAGAAACCCACCCGCTCGGCAAACAGGGCAATCACCCCCGCCTGCTGCTGGTTCACGCGCAGCGGCACGGCCAGGGCCGAGGCGCTGCCCTCGCGCGCCGGGGGCAGTTCCGCCGCATCCCAATCGGCCACCACCACCGGCTGGTCACTGGCCAAAGCCCGCCGCACCAGGGGGTCATCTGCCCGCGGGGGTTCCCCCACCGCGTACAGCACCGTATCCGCCTCGGGGCCGCGCTCCAGGTCAAACAGCAGCACCCCGCCCGCATGGGCGTGCGCGGTGCGCAGGGCTTCTTCCAACACCAGCCGCAGAATCGATTCCAGATCCAGCGAGGTGCTCAGTTCGCGGCTGATGCGCATCAGCGCCGTCAGCTGCTCCACCCGGCGGCGCAGGCTTTCATCCGTCTGCGTCACCAAATAGCTCTGTTCCACCACCCCCGCCAGCTGCCCAGCCGCCGTGGAAACCACCTGCAGATCGCCGCGGTCGAAGAAATTGGCCGCGGTGCTGCCCAGCCACAGTTCGCCGATGCCCTCATCGCGCACCACCAAAGGCACCACCACCGCCGAGACGATATCCAACGTCTGGAAGAACTGGCGGTAGAAGGGGATGATGGGCTTTTGGCCGATTTCCAGCAGCTCCAACAGGGTGGGGTGCAGGCTGGCCGAAACGGTGAACGGGAACTGCGGGTCATCCGCCGTCAGGCTGATGCTGCGCTCCTGCAGGCGTTTTTGGGTTCCGTAGGCCGAATCTTTGTGCAGCAGCAGGCTGGTGCGGTCTGCATTCAGCAGGAAGACCACACCCATTTGCGCATGCAGCAGATGCGCCAGCTCCTGCAAAGAGAACTTGAGAATTTCGTCCAACGTGGCCGCCGAAGAGGTCAGGCTGGCGATGCGCCGCAGGCCCTCGGCGCGCTGGGCGCGCTGGCGCGAGAGGTGCATCAGACCGGCGTTTTCCAAAATCGGCGCCACCTGATTGGCGATGATGGTCAGCAGGTGCATTTCATCCTGCGAGAACACCGTCTGCCCCTCGCTGTGATTGGAGGCCTGCAAATAGCCCAACATGCGCCCGCCGGTCACCAGCGGAACCAGGGCGGTTTCGCGCAGGCTGGCCCCCTGCGAAAGGCGTTCCAGCTCCAGCCGCGCCCAGTTGGGGTCTTCGGCGGCGTTTTCGCTCAGAATGATATCCTGAGCCAGCAAGGCCGCTTCCAGGGGGCTGCCCGGGTTTACGCGCACCTTGTACAGCTCCAGGAACTGCGGCGGCAGGCCGTAGAAGGGAACCTGCCCCTCCAGGCTGCGCTGGCTCTCGTTGTAGAGCAAAAAGCCGAGAATATCCACCGCCACCAGCGGGGCGATGCTCTGCACCAGGTTGGTAAAGAGGGTCTGAGAATCGCGCGCGGAGGAAAACGCCTGGGCCAATTGGGCCAGGCCGTTCAGCTCGTTAGCGCGGCGCTGCTCCATCTGATACAGCAGGGCGTTGTGCACGGCCACCGCCGCCTGATCCCCCAGCAGGCGCAGCAGATCCAGATCGTCCTTTTGATACTCGCCTTCGTTCAGGCTGGCCAGGGTCAGCGTGCCCAAAAATTCCTGCCCCACAATCAGCGGCACGCTCATCCACGCCCGCGCCAAAATGCCGCCCACCTCCATCATGGAAAGGCGGCCTTCGGCGGCGTCCAGCTCAGGGCCGAGGGCAGCCTGCATGGTGCGCGCTACCTGCCCGGCCAGACCCTCGCCCACCGCGAAGCAGTCATCCACCCGCTCCAGTTGAAATTCCTGCGGCACAATCCCCGACAGGCGGTAGGGGCGTAAGGCCTCCATTTCCGCCTCCCACACCGCCACCTCCGAAAAATCGGCGGGCAGCACGCGGCGGATTTCCACCAGCACGGCCCGCAGCGTCTCCTGCAGATCCAGGCTGGAGGCCATCGCGCGGGTCAGGTCAATATAGGTTTGCAGCGTTTCAGAGGTGAGATTGGGCGAAGCGTCGCCCGCAGCCATTCCGCTTTCCGGCGCGCGCAGCGTCACCACCACGGCGGCCTCAGGTGCGAGCGGCAGGCGGTATGACGTGCCCACCATAGCACGCCCGTTCACCACCAGGGGCGATTGTCCCTCGGCCCCGCACAGGCTGAGAAAAGCGTCCTGCGGGCGAATGGCGCGCGCCACCCGTTCCAGGCTGGGTGTATCCCCCTCCGCAAGCTGCAAGGCCTCGCGCGCCGCGCTGTTGAAGGAAGCCAGCCGCCCCCCCGGCAGCACCACAAATACCAGATCGGTGTGGGAAGACAGGGTTTCATCCACCGTCGGGGCGGCGTCGGAGGGGGGCATGGGGCGCAGACGGGGAATCGAACGCGCGGTCAGGCGCGTTAATACCCAGAAAGCAAGACCCAAAAGACCGACGACGATCCCCAGGCTGAATGGATCGAAACCAGGCATGAGCGATCCTTAGCCGTTGGAAGCAGCCGCATCCAGGCGGCGTTCCTCCGCGGCAATTTCGGTGATTTCGCGAATGTCGGCAAAGGTGTGGGTGGAAGGACTCACCAACCCCACCGCCAGGCTCATCAGTGGGCTTTTTTCCATTTTGCCGCTGTCATCAGGGGCCATCATGAAGCCCTGTTGGCGATCCATAAAGTTGTAATGCGACTTCACTTCCTCGTTGAAGCGCGTCTTAAGCTGCTGGCGAATTTCAGCCGCCGTGGCTTCGGAAGTCATGATCACAAAATTGTCCCCGCCCGCGTGACCGATAAAATCGTTGGGCGTCCCCAGGGTGTCCACCACCTCGCCCAGCAGCATGCCCGCAAAGCGCAGCACATCGTTGGCGGCGATGAAGCCGTACACATCCTTAAACGCATCGAAATAATTGATGCGCAGATCCATAAAGGCCCAGCCCTTCTGGCGGATCAGGCGGCGCAGCTGATCTTCGATCAGGCGCCCCGCGGGCAGACCCGATTGCGGGTCCGTCAGGCTTTCGCGCTCCGCGCGGGCAATGGCGTTTTGCACGCGCAGTTTCAGCTCTTCAATGTCAAAGGGCTTGGTGATGTAATCGTCCGCGCCCAGTTCCAGGCCCTGCAGCTTATCGCTGCGCTCATCTTTTTGGGTCAAAAAGATGACCGGGATATGGCTGGTGCGCGTGTTGGTGCGCAGGGTGCGGCACACCTCATAACCGTCAATATCCGGGAGCATGATATCCAGGACGATCAGGTGCGGCATCACCTGTCGAGTTTTTTCCAACGCTTCCGAACCGCGCTGGGCAATGTCCACATCGTAGCCCTGGCCGTTGAAGTAAATTCGAAGCATGTTTGAAATATCGGGGTCGTCTTCCACGATCATTAGGCGGGCTTTACTCATCAAGGCCTCCCTCAAAAACGGATGTGCATATGATTCCAACCGCCGCCGGCCAGCTCCCAGGCGGCCTTTGGCCAGGCCGCGGATAGACGGCGGCCCGTTAATATTATATCGTCATAATGAAATCTTACCTATTGGAGACGAGGGCAAATGGGTTTACAACTTTGTTATGAAGCGCCCCAATCACCAGGATTCCATGCTCTTTTCGCCGGGGCGCGGGTATAAACGCGGATGGTTGACCGACCCGCGCATGCTGTGGTGATCGCTGTCTTCGTAATGCACGTCGCGGTCAATCACCCGGCGCTGCGCCGAGGCCGCCAGCACCACGTCCGATTCAATCGTGCGCGCCGGGTAGATGATCATGCCCGCCCCGATGCGGCAGTTGTGCCCCACACAGCCGCCCAGCACGGGTCGGTTGGCATCTTTTAGAACCCCATTCCCATCCCGGGCCTTGATTCCGGCCGAAAGCAGATTGAAATCGGTGAAGGTGCTGCCCGCCCCAATGAAGGAATTGCGCCCCACCACGCACATTTGCAGGCAGGTGTTCTGCGCCACCATGCTGTTGTCCATGATGGAAGTCATGAACAGCGACGCGCGGAAGGGCATGAATGTGCCGTCGCCCACCACCGAAAGCATCAATTGGCAGCCCTGCGAAACGTTGACGTTATCGCCGATGATGCAGTTTTCAATCACCGCCCCCGCCCCCACCGTGACGTTATTGCCAATGGTGGTGGGGCCGTGGATGACCGCCGAGGGGTCAATCACACAGTTCTTGCCGATTTGGACCACTTTGGAACATTCCAGCAGCTGCTTACCCTCATACAGCGCCGCCGCCAACACGCCCAGTTTGAAGCCCAGGTCAGTGTTCAGGCGGTTTTCAAAGCGCGCCCCGCGGCCAAACAGGCCAAACACGGTGTCAATGATGAAAATATGCACCCAGGAATCGATCGCCATCAGGCTGCGCAGGGGAACCTGATAAATCAAGTCGCCCTGGCCGGTGGCCATGTAGGTGGGCACGTGATAATAACCAATCTCGCGCGCCTGCAAATCCACCACCAAAGGCGCGGCGTCAGCTTCGGGGCCGTTGGGGTAATACCACAGATCCGCCAGGTACAGCCCGCCCACCGGCGTGTACGACAGCGACAGCGGCAGGCAGTGTTCGCGAAAGGCGGGGTCGTCCAGCGAAAAAGCCGCCCGCGAAGGACGGCTGCGCTTGCGGGCCTCGGCCAGAAAAGCCTGGATGTAAAATTCGTCAAAATACAGGTTGTCGCGGTACACCAGGCAGGCTTCTTTCACCTGCGGCAGCGGCGAGCCTTCGGGCAGCTCCACCTCGCGGGTCACATAGGGATAAAGCACGTCGCGCTGCAGCAGCCACAAGGGCTTGTTTTGAATGCGCAGATCGCGCGCGGGTTCGTTAAACGGGCGGATGGAACGTTTGCTTTGTAGGATGATTTTCAGCATCCGCAGCCTCAATCCAGGGGATGTTTGGAGATATGGAAGACGCACGCCTCGGCGCCGGTGCCCTTGCAGGCGGTTTCTTCCACATGGTACACCTTGCCGCTGGCCCAGTTGAGATACTCTTGCAGCAAGCCCACCGCAAACTGGCACACCGGCTCCTGGCTTTCCGCCGGGTGACACCACAAACAGCCGCGCTGCGTCCACACCCAGGCATCCGGCGTTTCTGCAAAGTCCAGCGGGCTGCTGCCCACCTGCGCCAGTAAGCCCGTGATCGCCTCCAGGCCGGCGCGGATGCGCACCGGCGCCGGCTGCAAACGGACTTCGGTTTGCGTCAGATGCAGTTCCTCGCCAAATTGGTCTATGAAGGGACGAAACGCCGCCCGCCCAGAGCGCAGCAGCACCCCCCGCCCGCCGCGGCGGCCGTACAGATCCTCCAAAGCGCGCCGCAGCGCGCGCAAATCGCTGTCTTTCAGGGCAGCCGCCGGGTCAGAGAGGTGGCTCAGGTTCGCCAGGTTTAAGACCGCCACCAGCCCCACCCGCCCCACAATCTCCTGCACCCCATCCAGCACCATCCGGCCCACTGGCTGTAAACAACCCGATGTGCAGGCAGCTCGGCTCATAGCGTGTTCACCGGCGTGTCCAAAAAGTCCTTGAGCTTGGTGCGGCAGGACTCAGGCTCATCCATCATAATGAAGTGACCGGCCTTCTTGAAGCGCTCGATGCGCGCGTAGGGCACCCCCGCCTGCAGCGCCATCCACTGTTTGGGGCTGACGATGTTGTCGCGGTCTCCAAACATGCCCATCACCGGGATGCGCAGCCGCTTGAGATCGGGGCGCAGATCGGTGCGGCGCAGCGAGGCGATGCTGAGCAGGAAGGATTCCAGCGAGGTCTGCGAAAGGTCGCGGTCCATCATCTCAGGGAAATTGGGCGCGCTGCAAATGTACGGAGAAGCAAAGCGCATGGCCAGCCGGAAGGCCGGGAAAAAGGTGAAGAGCAGAAAAGCAATCGGCCGGCGTCCTGCCAGCTTCAGCGGGAAGGCCAGCGAAGACCCCACAATTGGCGAGCCGATGATGGTCACCTTCTGCACGCGGTTGGGGTGCTGCAGGGCCACGGATAAGCTCACCGTGCCGCCCATGCTGTGCCCCACCAGCGGCGCCGAGAGGATCCCCATCTGCTCCATAAATTGATCCACCAGGCTGACAAAATCTTTCACGCGGTAGGTGCTGCGTTTGTTGTCCGATTCGCCAAACCCCCAAAAATCCAGCGCGTAGGTGCGGTAATACTGCCCCAGGTAGGTCATGGTTTCATGCCACAACGACCAGGAACCCAGCCATCCGTGCAGCAGGATGACCGGCCGGCCCCGTCCAAATACTTCGTAATGCAGAATGCCTTGATCCGTCGTTATGGATGACACTCAGTCACCATCCCCTCAACCTCAGGCTCCCCCCGCGTCCATTTCCGCCAGGATCGAATAGAGCAGCTCCAACAGAACCTTCTTGACCGATTCTTTGTCGGTGGCCACGCAGGGTAAAAATTTAACCTTAGAATCCAGGCGTAAAGCTACGCGCATATCATCCACTTCCCAGGCGTCTTTGCAATCCTGCTTGTTGGCCGCCACCACATAGGGCGTGGGGGCATAGGCCCGGAAGGTTTCCAAAATGCTGCGGGCTTCGCGGAAGGTTTCGGGGCGGGTGCTGTCTACCATCACAATGAACCCCAGCATGCCTTCCGATAGGATCTCCCACATGAAATCGAAGCGCTTCTGCCCCGGCGTGCCGAACAGATACAGCACCAGGTCGTCATCCACCGTGATGCGCCCAAAGTCCATCGCTACAGTGGTCGAGTCTTTGATTTTTTCCGCCTCAGCCGTAATCTTGCGCTCTGTGGAAACCACATCAATTTCACTGACACAGCGAATAAATTCTGTCTTACCAGAACTAAAAGGGCCAGTGACCACGATTTTTACCGTTTGCATGGGCAGAATCCTTCTGAAGCGGGAAATTTACATCGAACGAATACGGGTAATCAGACGGTTAACCAGCGACTTTTGCTCTTCGCGGTCTTGGGTGGGGAACATGCGCCCCGAAATGGTCACGCTGGGCGCACCCACGCGCACCACTTCCACCAGACCTGCCTGCAGCAGGCTGTACACCACCCGGCGGATTTCCAAATCGTTCAGTTTTGAGGCTTTCGCAATCTGGCGCATACTGTTCTGCGGGTTCACATACTGCACCACCCGCCACTCTTCCACGCTCAGGTTCACATTGCGAATATTGGTCCCCGGCCGGTCGGTGAACTTCAAGGCCATATCCAGGCTGGGGATTTCTTCCTGAAGCTGTTCCCACTCGCGCATCTGGCGCGAGCCTTCGATGATCAGATTTTCCAGATCAATGCGCAGGGCAATCTTGTCGTCCGGCGGGCGCGCGTCCTGTTCAAAATGGAAGATGCCCTCCACCCAGGTGAACAGGCGGCGCAGCACGCTGATGAAATACTGCTGCAGGCTGGCGATGATGTCTTCCTGGGTCACATAGCCCGCGTTGATCAGCAGAATGCCCAGTTCCTTATCGGTCATACGCGCCGCGCGCTCTTTGAGCAGCTTGTACTGGCTGACCGAAATCTTGCTGTTGCGCTGCAAAATGGCCGCCAGGCTGCTGTCCTCATGCGCAAGCTGCGCAAAGGCCAGTTTGCCCTCACGGAAATTAATCTGAGCCACTTCGCCTGGGCCTTCAACCACCAGGTTTCCGGTTTTTTTGGCTAAATTGACAAGATTTAAAAGCTGGGTGATGGTAAAATCGCGCAGATTGCCTTTAAGCGCCATAGCCGCCTCTGGAGTGGACGAGATACAACTATGGCAGATTATACCCGACCCCTGGGGTCAAGTCAATTAATCTGACTTATCAATTAGCTAATCGGTTAGTTTTTTTCCACTTTTCAACCGACAAAGTTGCAAGAAGTGAGATCAGCCCCTCCGCAGACGCATTGGTATAATCAATACGGTATGCCAGACCTGGAACACGCCCTGCAAGGGCACGACTTAGGCTTTCTAAAAATGGTGGCGCAGGGCTGGGGCATCGAGTTGGAAGCCCCCGATGCGCCCACCGCTTTGCCGCGCCTGATGCGCGCCCTGCTCGACCGTGCCGCCATCCGCGAGGTGATCGAGACGCTGCCCCCCGAGGCCTACCGCGCCCTCTACGCCCTGCTGGAATCCGAAGGCTCGCAGCCCTGGGCGCTCTTCACCCGCCGCTTTGGCGAGCTGCGCATCATGGGCGCCGGCCGCCGCGACCGTGAACGCCCCGACCTGAACCCCCAATCCCCCACCGAGATTCTCTGGTACCGCGGGCTGGTGGCCAAAGGTTTCTTCAACCGCCCGCCTGAGCCTCAGGAATACGCCTACATCCCCGACGACCTGCTGGAACTGCTGCCCCGCCTGACCCCCAAAGAAAGCCCCCCCCTGGGCCGCCCCGCCTCGCCGGGTGAAAGCGCTTTCGCCCGCCCCGCCAAAGATAAAATTCTGGACGATGCCACCACCTTTTTGGCCGCGCTGCGCATGGGCCAAAAATACAGCGACCGCCCCAACCGCGTCTCCGCGGCCTTTCTGCAGGCCTTGCTCAACACCGCCGGTCTGCTGGATGCGCACGGTCAGCCCCTGCCAGAGCCCACCCGCGCCTTCCTGGAAGCCGGCCGCGGCGAAGCGCTGGCCATGCTGGTGCGCGCCTGGATGCAAAGCGACACCCTCAACGAACTGCGCCTGACGCCGGGACTGGTGTTTGAAGGCGAATGGCAGAACCACCCGCGCCAGACCCGTCAGACCCTGCTCAACCTGCTCAGCCGCCTGCCGCAGGATACCTGGTGGTCGCTGCCGGCCTTCATCAGCGCCGTGCGCGAATACCATCCCGATTTCCAGCGCCCCGCCGGGGATTACGACTCGTGGTTTGTGCGCCTGCAAAATAGCAATGAATTTCTGCGCGGCTTTGCCTCATGGGAAAGGGTAGACGGGGCCATGCTGCGTCACTTCATCCACGCCGTCCTGCATTGGCTGGGTATGGTGGATCTGGCGGCTGCCAACGCCCAGGAGATCAACACCGCTTTTCGCCCCTCCGCCTGGGCCGCGGCCCTCTGGCACGGGCAGGCGCCGCAAGGCCTGCCTGCCGAGAACCAGCCTCTGATCGTCAGCAAGGACGGTCAGGTGGTGATTCAGGCCCTCACCCCGCGGGCCGCTCGCTACCAGGTGGCGCGCTTCTGCACCCTGGAAGATGAAAAAGCCGATCGGTACATCTACCGCCTGACCCCTGAATCCCTCCAGCAGGCCCAAAGCCAGGGGCTGCGCGTGACGCATGTGCTCACCGTGCTCAAACGCCACAGCGCCGCGCCGCTGCCGCCCAGCCTGGTGGAAGCCCTGGAACGCTGGGAAAAACTGGGCGTGCAGGCCTCCCTCAGCCGCCCCACCCTGCTCACCGTGGGCGCGCCGGAGATCCTCACCGCCCTGCGCCGCACGCGCGCCGCCCGCCACCTGGGGCCAGCCCTCAGCCCCACCGTGGTGGTGGTCAAACCGGGGGGCGAGGCCGCTGTGCGCGCCGCCCTGACCGAAATTGGCTATCTAGCCGACGCTCATTTGGATGTATAATTTTTTCAGGCGCGGGCCTCGCCCTGCGCATCCCCAACCCATTCCCCCGGAGTAGCCCCACATGTCTGAACGACTTACCTGGATCCACCAAGAGCTGGACAGCCTGAAAGAGGCCGGTCTCTATAACCGCATCCGCACGCTGGGTTCGCCGCAAGGCGCCTGGCTGATGGTGGACGGCAAACGTGTTCTCAACTTCTGCTCCAACAACTATCTGGGACTGGCCAACGAACCCATTCTGGTCAAGACCGCCCAGGAATACACCCAAAAATTCGGCGTCGGCCCGGCCGCGGTGCGCTCCATCGCCGGCACGATGGACATTCACCTGGAACTGGAACGCCGCCTGGCCGCCTTTAAGGGCGTCGAGGCCGCCATCACCTTCCAATCCGGCTTCACCGCCAACCTGGCCACCCTGCCCGCCCTGGTGGGCAAGGAGGATGTCATCTTCTCCGACGAGCTGAACCACGCCAGCATCATTGACGGCAGCCGCCTGTCGGGCGCGCGCATCGTGCGCTACGGCCACGCGGATCCCGCCTCGCTGGAAAAGGTCATTCTGGAAAACGCCGGCAGCTACCGCCGCGGGTTGATCGTGACCGACGGCGTGTTCAGTATGGACGGTGATATCGCCCCGCTGGACAAAATCTACGAGATTGCCGAAAAGTACGATATCCTCCTGATGGTGGATGACGCCCACGGCGAAGGTGTGTTGGGCACCGGCGGGCGCGGCATTGTGGATCATTTCCACCTGCACGGCAAAGTGGATGTGGAAGTCGGCACGCTCTCGAAGGCCTTTGGCGTGGTGGGCGGTGTGGTGGCCGGCAGCGCAGTGATTGTGGAATGGCTGCGCCAGCGCGGGCGGCCTTTCCTGTTCTCCTCGGCCGTCACCCCCGCCGATGTGGGCGCCTGCATCGCCGCCGTGGACATCCTCGAATCCTCCACCGAACGCGTGGACCGGCTGTGGGCCAACGCACGCTACTTCAAAGATGAAATGAAGAAACTGGGCTTCGACACGGGCGTTTCCACCACCCCTATCACCCCGGTGATGTTGGGCGAGGCTCCCCTGGCCCAGCAGTTCAGCCGCGAGCTGTTTGAGGAAGGCGTCTTTGCCATGTCCATCGGCTTCCCCACCGTGCCGCGCGGCAAGGCGCGCATCCGCGTGATGATCTCGGCGGCGCACCAAAAAGAGGATCTGGATCAGGGCCTGGCGGCCTTCGCCAAGGTAGGCCGCAAGCTGGGCGTCATCGCCTAGGTGGGTTCTTCCGCTGCTGTTGCCG
>DAIOUB010000048.1:0-2296 GCA_036751735.1 Levilinea sp.
GTGTCGGGCGGCGGCCGCTTCGGGTGCATTGAGGGCAACCCATGAGCGCAGATCCTGATAAAACGGATGGTATTCGTGCGCGCTGGATAATAAAGCCAGGTCTTGGGGAGCGTTCGGGTCGGCGGTCAGGCTGTGGAAGATGATGACATCCATATAGACCTGAGCGCGCGCCAGAACAATGGCTTCCCTCAGCCAGGCGGCCTGGGCATTTTGCCCCTCTCCTGCACCTTCGGACGATTCTATTCTACCAGAAGGTGGGGAAATGCGGGTAATCCACAGGCGTCCATTTTTATGATCATTCTGAATCATGATGCGGCGCACATCTTCGTAATGGCGCAGTTGGAAAGGCTCATCGTCTTGGGGAAGATCATCGGGGCGGCCCTGAAGGTGGGGGTAACGCAGGCTGATGACGGGGAACTGGCGGCCCAGACCGGTGTCGTACATTGCGGAGAGAAAGGTCAGATCGGAGAGATTCTGGTCTTGATCGCTGGCAGCCACGGGCACCAAGCCGCCCGCCACCAGGGTGGGGGCAGGGTCGAGGGATTGGAGCACGGGCTTGAGGGCGGCCAGCAGTTCCACATAGGCCTGCGGGTTGGGCGCAGCCCCCCAACCGGCGGCGGTGTTGGCTGCGGGGAAAATTTCGTAAGCGCGAATTTCCTCCGGGTAGCGCTGAACCAGCGCCTCGATCAGCGCGCGCACGGCCTGTGCGTCGGGGCCTTTGTCGGTGCGCGCCCAGTCGGGGGCGTTGGTGAGGGACAGCAGCAGGTCAAAATGACCCTGGCGCGCCGCGGCCGCGGCCCGGTCAAGAGCGGACCAATCCGGCGGTTGGTTGGACGCGGGCATGAAGGCAGCCCAGTCCAATTCCACCGCCACCCAATCCAGGCCCAGATCTCCGGCCACCCAGGCGGCGGCTTCCAGATCGGAGCTGTTGAGATGCGCGAACCCCCCCAGACGAACCCCCTCTTGTTCGCCAGCGGCGGAAGCGCGCAGGGTAAGCCCTGTGAGCGCCGCAGCCGCCAGGCAAAACAGAACGAGAATTTTCCAGTGGAAACGCATGCCAAACCTCCGATATGCAATCAACAGGTTGATATTTTTATTTCGGCCAGAACATCAAGATGAATACAAAGCCGCTCAAGAAGCTGGCCAAGCCCGCAAAGACGAACAGGACGGCTGTGCCAAAAATGCGGCCGTCCTTCCAGGCGCGGTAAAACCTGGGCAGCCATTGGCGCACCTGACGGTTGTTGGACAGGGTGAGGATGATCCAGTTCCAAAAAGCGAGGTTGAAAGATTTCCAGGTTTGACTGAGCATGGGCTAAGCTCCTGAGGTTTCTAACTGCGAGAGGTGGTCGTTTTGGTGATTTTTCCGGCGGCGTCCACAATGACCCGCACGGTGTGCGACAGGCTGCGGCCGTCTGGCAGGCTGGCTTTGGCCCGAAAGGTCAGTGAGGACTGCTGGTTGGGGTAGGCGCTGACTTTAGGCCGCGCCCCTTTGACTTCGGGGAACTGGCGGTAGACCTGGGCGCAAATGCGGTCGAGCAAGGCGGAATCCATAGGGTGACCTCTGGGCAGCGGCTTAGCGGCGGCGGCGCATGAAAGCGGGCAGATCCAGATTGGCCGCGGAGGCCGGCAGCGCCACAGGGGAGACATCCTCCGGCTCGGGGGTGAAGGGGATCACCGTGCGGCGCGGCAGGGGCTGGGCTTCGGCCGGGTGAACGGCCGTGGCAGGGGCGGCGGCTTCACGCGCGGCGGGCTGGGCGGCGGCCTTGGGACGCAGCAGGGCGGGATCCACCGGCGTGGCGCCCAGGCCGGTGATGATGAGGATCACCTGGGTGCGGTCGCCCATATTCTCATCCAGGATCACGCCGGGGATGAGGTCACAGTGGTTGCCGGTTTCAGCTTGCAGGTACGAGAGGGCTTCGGCAATTTCCTGGAAGGAAAGCCCGCGCCCGGCGGTGAAATTGGCGATCATGCCGGTGGCGTGGCCGATGTAGGTGGACTCGAGCAGAGGGTGGTTGAGGGCGTTCTGCACGGCTTTGAGCGCTTTGGAGGGGCCTTCGCCGATGCCGATAGAGAGCATGGAGCCGCCGCCCATCTGCATCATCTGGCGCACGTGGGCAAAATCAATGTTGATCAGGCCGGTCTGGGTGATGAGTTCGGTGATGCCCTGAATGCCCTGGCGCAGGATATCATCCGCCAGGCGGAAGGCCAGATCGAGGGACAGGTTGCCGGCGATGGTGAGCAGACGGTCATTGGGCACGGTGATGAGGGTGTGGGTGTGGGGGCGCAGGCGGGCCAG
>DAIOUB010000048.1:2396-3454 GCA_036751735.1 Levilinea sp.
GGGGCGGGCGCAGGGGCAGCAGCAGTGGAATGAAACGGGGGTTTGAAAGCGGAAGACTGGGTAGGATACATGGGTCACCTCTCTGCCAAAAAGGTTGCAATACTCGTGCCATCTGGTGCGATTCGATCCACACGACTGCCGGTTTGGCGCAGACGATCCAGGGCTTCTTCGGGGATGCTTTGCGGGTCGCTGAGCACGGTGACACGGGCGGCCAGGGCGGCCTCGGCCAGGGAAAAGCCCACGGTGGGGCGGTATTTTTTGATGAGCGGCTGGAGAGCGTTGAGCTGCCATTCGGCCACCCCCCATTCATAGGTGGGCAGCAGCAGGTAATGTTGGATGGGGTGCTGCATGGGCGGGGGCGTTTCACCTTCCGGCAGGTCTTTGCGCTGGGGTTGGCTGCGCGGGGCGGGCGGCGGGGCTGGTTGGCGGCGCGACTGCCAGGCCTGCAGGGCGGCGGCGGCGGGCAGGGCGGGCCGGTTTTGGGGGAACCAGGCGTAGGCATCCAGAGGAGAAGCGCCGTCGGCTGACAGCAGCCAGAAACAGCAGGCCGTGACCTCATCCGGCAAGGGCTCCAGGGGCGTCTGTGAGTCGCCGGGTTCGGTGGGGGTTTCACGGGCGGCCAACCGCGCCAGAGCCAGGTGAACGCGGGTGTGCTGGGCGGCGGCGGATTCGCCATCGGTGGGGGCAGCGGAGAGACCGGCTTGCAGCAGGAAGATGGGGGCAGCTTTTTCAGTGACGGCCTGATGGACGGCCAGATACCAATCAAAGATGCGGAAGCCGCGCTGGTCGGGGGTTTTGGCGCTGGCGTAGGCGTGCGCCTGAGGCCAGCGTTCTGGCCCACCCGCGCCCCAGTTCAGCGGGCGGCTGCCCGCCCAGGCATAGGCTGAAAGGGCCAGGACCGAAAGCAGGGCTTTGCGCTGACGGCGCTGGAGCGATTCGAGGGAGAGCCGTAGGAAGGCCAGATCCCAGTAATCGCCGCCCGGGGCGAGCGGGGGGAAGACGGGGGTCAGGCCGCAGGATTGGGCCTGTTCGGCCAGGGGGATGAAGCGGTCGAGGAA
>DAIOUB010000048.1:3554-5794 GCA_036751735.1 Levilinea sp.
ATTTTGTAAGGATTTTGCAAGATAGGAGCAAGACTCATGCCAGCCCGCGGCGGGCTTCCTCTGCTATAATCAACCCCATGATTTTGGTCACCGGCGGGACAGGCTTTGTGGGACGCGCTTTGGTGCGGCAGTTGGTGAATATGGGCCATCCGGTTCGCCTGCTGCTGCGCCCTTCTGCGCAGTCGCCCAGTTTGCCGCGGGGAGTGCCCGTGGAGGTGGCCATGAGCAGCCTGCGGGATGAGCGCGGTTTGCGGGCAGCCATGAAGGGGGTGCGGGTGGTGTATCACCTGGCGGGGGCTGAGCGTCAGGGGCTGCGCGCGGATCTGGAGGGGGTGGATGTGGAAGGCTCGCAGAATGTGGCGGCCGCGGCGGCCCAGGCGGGCGTGGAGCGCATTTTTTACCTGAGCCATTTGGGGGCGGATCGGGCTTCGGCCTACCCGGTGCTGAAGGCCAAGGCCCTGGCCGAAGGATTCATCCAGGGGTCGGGCGTGCCCTACACTATTTTCCGTTCGGCGCATGTCTTTGGGCCGGGAGACCAATTTACCACTTCGTTGGCCGGGCTGCTGCGGCTGACCCCCCTGGTGTTCTTCATGCCGGGGGATGGGAGCAGCCTGCTGCAGCCGATGTGGATTGAAGATTTGATCACCTGTCTGACCCTGTCGCTGAGCCTGCCGGAAACGGTCAACCATTCTTACGAGATTGGGGGGGCGGAGTACTTCAGCTTTCGGCAGGTGGTGGAAAAGGTGATGGCGGTGACGGGGCTGCGGCGGTCCATCGTGGATGTGACCCCAGCCTACCTGCGCTCGGTGGCGGTTTTTTTGGAGCAAAGTTTGCCCAGCTTTCCCATTTCGCTGTATTGGTTTGATAGTCTGGCTTCGGACCGCATCTGCGGGCTGGATACGCTGCCGAGGCAGTTTGGGCTGATGCCTTCGCGCATGGGGCAAAATTTAGATTATTTGGTTTCGGGCGGGAAAAAACGCAGAAAAGGATGATGCTAACATGACCGATCTGGCTGTGTGCGTGCACGGGCATTTTTACCAACCCCCGCGGGAAGACCCGCTGACGGGTGAAATTCCACTGGAACCCGGCGCCGCGCCGTACCGCAACTGGAATGAACGGATTCACGCCCAGTGTTACCGCCCCAACGCGGAATTGGGCAATTTTGAACGGATCAGCTTTAACCTGGGGCCGACCCTGGCAGAGTGGATGGCGGAGGAAGATCCGCAGACCCTGGCCCAGATTGTGCAGCAGGAACGCAGCAATTTTCTGCGCTACGGGGTGGGTAACGGCATGGCGCAGTCGTACCACCACACCATTTTGCCGCTGGCCTCACGGCGGGATAAGGTGACGCAGGTGCGCTGGGGGGTGGAGGATTTCAAATACCGCTTTGGTCATATGCCCCAGGGGCTGTGGATGCCGGAGGCCGGGGCGGATTTAGAAACGCTGGAAGTCCTGGCCGAATGCGGTGTGCAGTTCACCATCCTGGCCCCCTGGCAGGCGCGCCAGGTGGTGGATAACCGCTGGCCGTACCGCGTTTCACTGCCGGGGGGGCAGCACATGGCGGTGTTCTTTTATGACCAGGAATTAAGTATGCGGGTGAGCTTTGACCCGGGGGCCACGGTGAACGGGGACAGCTTTTTACTCAGCCGCCTGCTGCCGCGCTTTGACCCCAATCTGGAGCGCGAACAGCTGCTGACCATTGCTTCCGATGGGGAGCTTTACGGCCATCACCAGCCGTTTCGCGACAAATTCCTGCAATATCTGCTGACCGGCGCTTTGGAACGCACCACCGTGCGGGCCGTGTACCCGGCCCTGTGGCTCAAAAAGGCTCCGCCGCAGACGGAAGTGGAAATTGTGGACGGCACCTCGTGGAGCTGCCACCACGGCATTCTGCGCTGGAGCGGGGACTGCGCCTGCACCCCGCACGCGGATTGGAAAGCGCCGCTGCGCCAGGGGCTGGACCGTCTGGCGGCGATGATTGACGAGCAGTACGAAAACGCCCTGCGGCCGCTGGGGGTGGACCCCTGGGAACTGCGCCACCGCTACATTCATGTGCTGCTGGGGCAGACGACGGTACGCGATCTGGCGGGGGAGATGGCGCGGCGCACGCTGACTGAGGAAGAGGCGCACAAGGTGGAGCTGCTGCTGCAAGCCCAGAATGAACGCCAGCGCATGTTCGCCTCCTGCGGGTGGTTTTTTGACGATTTTGACCGGATTGAGCCGCGCAACAACGTTTCTTA
>DAIOUB010000048.1:5894-18151 GCA_036751735.1 Levilinea sp.
GCCACCTGGTAGCCGGAGGTTTCTTCGGCGGCTTCCAACTGGCGCAGGATGTCGTGCACGCTGAGAACGCGCTCGACAAACTGGCTGGCGGTGGCCTGCGGGTTGGCGCTGGCATCCAGGACGGCCAATAAGCCCATCCATTGGATGAATTCCACAAAGGATTCGTGGTTGAACCACAAGACATCCTGATAGCGGTTGACGCCCAGGAAGGACTGCACATTGGGGTCCGACAGCCAGGATTCCAGGATCTGCGCCAGGGGCTGATGACCGGTGCGTTCGAACCAACCTTGCTGATGGGTGAGCAGGGAGAGGGCCAGCACCAGGCGGTTGGCCCGCTCGGGAGCCACGCCCAGTTCTTTGTAGGTTTCTGAGAGGATGCGCCCCAACTGCCATTCTTCGAACCAACTCAAGCTTTGGGAAATGCTGTCGGGGCCGGGGATCATCTGCCCCAGGCCGCGCACGAAGACCCAGGAGAACAGGCCCAGCCAACCGGTCGGCTCCTCGATGAGGCCGCTTTGCAGCGCCTGAACCGCGGCGGTGTAGCGGCGCGAACCGGGCAGGGGGTAGCGAGTGGTGAGGATGGGCAGGTGCAGCAGGGTGTCCAACTGGGCGCGCAGCTCTTGCTGAATGGCAGCCCGGCCGGCATCCTGACCGGTGAGGTGGGCGATGCCGTCCAGGAGGTGATCCATCTTCTGCGCGGCCACGGCGAACAGATCCTTGGGCAGCTGGGCGTCTTTAACCGTCAGGCGCTGCTGGTACAGGTAGTCCAGATAAGCAGGGTGGGCGATCTGACGGAAGGGGGTCTGCACGGGTTGGAGCAGGAGGGTTTCCAGGGCTTCTTCCACGCTGGGCACGCCGCGGCCTTGAAGGGCTTCGCATAGGTGCTGATAGGAGTGGTGGGCGTTGTCCTGCACCTCGCGAAAATCCATGAAGACATGCGCCTGGTAGGCGTGCAGGTCCAGATAAAGGCCCTGGGTTTGCACCTCACGGCTGGGGCGGATGAATTCCAGGTTGGTGACTGAATCGCGGAAGAGGACGTAGCTGTTGGCGCCGCCGCGCAGGTTCAGGCCTTCATACAGGCTGCGCTGCACCACGCGCCGTTCGCTGCCCTGCTTTTCGGCGGTGGCGGCGGACATGCGGATCCAGCCCTGGGTGGAGGCGAAGCGGTTGTGATACACCACCAGGGCGCGTTCCCCGCCCAGTCCGTTGGAATAGGCGTAGACGTCTTCGTTAACGCCGCCGGAGGTGAAGAAATCGTAGAGCAGGAAATGCTCGATGCCCGCGAACAGGGCGCGGCGGTGGAGCAGGGGGAAGATTTCGCGCTCGTGGCGAGCCACCAGGTGGGGGTCTACGGCTTCTTCCCAGTAGGCACGGCGGAATTCCATGCCGTATTTTTCCGAAAAGCCTTCCACCTGGCCGTGGCCGAACATGGGCAGGCCGGGGAGGGTGGCCAGCATGATGCAGGTTCCGAAATATTTATCACCCTTGCCAAACTGATCCACCGCGGTGCGCTCATCGGGGTTGTTCATGAAGTTGACGAAGCGCTTGAGGATTTCCGGCTCAAATTCGAGGGTGTTCTTCATGATGGTGCGGTACTTGGCGTTGTCTTCGTTGCGCAGCAGGTTCATGAAGGCGCTGTTATACACGCGGTGCATGCCCAGGGTGCGCACGAAATAGCCTTCCATCAGCCAGAACGCCTCGGCCAGCAGCAGGGTGTCGGGGGCTTCCACGGCGGCACGGTCCACCACCTCACGCCAGAATTCAATCGGCATGAGGGCATCAAACTGCGCGCGGGTGAGGCCGTGTTCGGCGCGGGAGGGGATATCGCCGCCGGAGCCGGGTTCGGGGAACCACAGGCGCTGATAATGCTTCTTGGCCAGAGTCATGGCGGCGTCGAAGCGGATGATGGGGAACTTGCGGGCCACGTCCAGAATGGTCTGGATGATGGCTTCACGCACTTCGGGGTTGAGATAGTTTAACTGGGCGGTGTCGTTCCAGGGCATGCTGGTTCCGTCGTTGCCGTGGTACATGAAGCGGGTCTGGCCGCTGGAACGATCGTGCCATTTAAAGACCACCGAGGCGTCTGTGCGGTCGAAATAGTGATCTTCCAACTGAATTTCAATGCGCGGATCGGGCGACAGGTCGGGGCCGTTAAAGGAGTAGGAGGGGAAGGGAGAGTAATCCAGCGACACGAAGCGGTCGGGGTGGTAGAGCACCCAGTTGGAGTCGATGCCCATGTGGTTGGGGACCATGTCGCTGGCCAGGCGGATGCCGCGCTGCCAGGCGCGGTCGCGCAGGCTGCGGTAGGCGTCCTCACCGCCCAGATCGGCGGCGATGGAATAAGAAGATAAGGAATAGGCCGAGGCGATGGCTTCAGGGTTGCCGCACAATTGCTTGATGCGCGCGGAAGCCTGACTGCGTTCCCACAGGCCGATGAGCCACAGGCCGGTGAACCCATAGCGGGCCAGACGGTCGAGTTCTTCATCGGGGATTTGATCGAGGGTGTGGATGGGACGCTTGTAGGTTTTGGAGAGCTGGTCGAGCCACACGTAGGAGTTTTTGGCCAGGAGCACCAGGCGGGGCATCCATTCGCGGTCGGGGCTGAAGCGCTCGGCCTCCAATTCGGCGGCAGAGCGGTCGTAGAGGGGGATGGGGATGGGGCCGGGGCCGAAACCGGCGAAAGACAGCTTTTCTTCTTCTTTCACCAGGTCGAGGCTGGAAAGCAGGCGGTAGAGATAGCGCCCCAAAAGCTCACCCCAGCGGGTGCGGATGAACTCCAACTGGCCGGTGAGGGAATGGGGCACGGCCACGGCGGGGGCGCGCAGCATGTCGATCAAATTCTGCTGGTCGGGGCCGAAGGGGGGTTGGGCGTCAAAGAAGGTGTGCAGCTCCTGCAGGATGGGCAGGTAGGCGCTTTCGCCTTGCAGGTTCTGGTCGTTGAACAGCTCTTCGTACTCGCTCATGGCGGGATTCTTGTTGGCCACCCACAGCATGAGCATCTCTTCGAGGGCCAGGACTGCATTGGGCTGGCCTTCGCTTTCGCCCTGCAAGTCCTCTTCGGCGTTGATTTCGCGGCGGTACACCGCCACCGGGGGAAATTCCTGGTTGAACTTCAGCAGGGTTTGGTGCACCGTCTGCGCGCCGAAACGTGCGTTGAGATGTTCGAGGGCCTGGCGCATCACGGCGGGGTTGACCTGGCGGCGGTAGAGGGCCATGACGTGGTGCAGGATTTCGTCAATCAGGCCCATCGCGTTGATCTGCCCGGCGCGCACGGCGCGTTCAGGGAAGTGGATCAGGTCGCGGCGCTGGTTCATTTTCTGCGCGAACAGGCGGGCGGCGTGAAAATTGGCAAAGAGAACGCTGCCTCTTAACGAGAACAGCGATTGATCCAGCTGATAGCGGTCGCGTGCTTGTCGGGAAATATGGAATTCCATGCTGTCCCTCCGGGGAATGGGTTTGGCTCAACCAACTTTAGCCCTGCCTGATTTGATTATATCAGAGGGCTTTCCAACCGCACGTGAAAACGGCGGACTTTTTCCTTAGCGGATGACCTCGATCCCCAGGGCCTGATAGGGGGCGACGACCTCATCGGGCACGTCGGCGTCGGTGAGGATGGCGGCCAGGTCTTGAATGGGGGCCACCAGGAAATGCGTGACCGTGCCCAGCTTTTCGGCGGAGGCCAGGGCCACCACCTCGGCCGCGTTGGCGATCATCACGCGCTGCACATAGGATTCTTCCAGATTGTTGTTGGTGACACCGTTTTCGGGATGGAGACTGCACACCCCCAACATGCACAGATCGGCGCGCATGCGCTGAAGGGTCTCCACCGTATCGGCGCCGATGGTCACCAGGGAGTATTTATCCAGGCGCCCGCCGACCAGGATGACCTCGACGCCGGGGTGATCGGCCAGAGCAGCCGCGGCGGCGGGGTTGTGGGTGATGATGGTGGCCTGCAGGGTGGGGGGCAGGGCCGCGGCCAACTGGGTGTTGGTGGTGCCGCCGCCCAAAAAGACGACCATACCGGGCTGGATGAGGGCGGCAGCCTTGTGGGCGATGGCCACTTTGGCAGGCGAGAGGGCGCGCTGGCGGTTGGCGTAGCTGGTTTCGGCGGGGGAGCGGGGCAAGGCGCCGCCGTGGACGCGCTGCAGCAGCCCTTCGGCGGCCAGCTCGCGCAGGTCGCGGCGGATGGTATCTTCGGAAGTGTTGAGGTCTTCGCTGAGCGATTTGGCCAGGACGCGGCCGTCGCGCTTGAGCTGGTTGAGGATATAGGTGCGGCGTTCCGCGGTTAGCATGAGGATACCTCGCTGGGTAAGCTTGCGGTTAATTGCATGGAATCCCTTGACAATGCACGAAAATCAACATAAACTCATGATACATACGTATTTTACACGAAATTGCACGAATTTCAAGGATTTTTTATGGGCCAACGTTTTGTGCGGGACTCAATCACCTGGTTGTGCTATCTGCTGTTGGGCTATTTCGCCTATTTGATGGATATTCTGGGGCCGGTGACGCCCTATTTGCGCGATGAGCTGCACGCCAGCTACACCCTGGCCAGCCTGCATTTCAGCGCGTTTGCTGTGGGGATGTTGGGGGCGGGGCTGGTGGCAGAACGGGTGCTGCGCCGTTTGGGGCCGCTGGCGACCATCTGGTGGGGGTCGGCCGGCATGGGCACGGCGGCTTTGGGCCTGGCCCTGGGGCGGCAGCCCTGGGTGACGATTGGGGCGGCGCTGGCGATGGGCTTTTTGGGGTCGCTGACCCTCACCACCATCCCAGGGCTGCTATCGGCGCGCTACGGCGAACAGCGGGCCATCGCGCTGACCGAGCTGAACGTGGCCGGCAGCCTGGCGGGGATGACGGCGCCTTTTGCCGTGGGGATGCTGGCGCGCACCAGTTGGGGCTGGCGGGCGGCGGTGCTGGCGGCGCCGGTGCTGCTGCTGGGGCTGTGGCTGGGGCTGCGGGGCAAAACCCAGGGCGGTGCGGCGCTTCCGGCGCGGAGCATCTCCGTGCGCCGGAGCCTGCCGGGAGCTTTTTGGCTGGCGTGGGTGCTGATTTTCCTGGTGGTATCAGTGGAGTTTTGCATGGTGTATTGGGGGGCGAACTTCATGGAGCAGGTGGTGTGGCTGAAGCGCGCGGACGCGGCCCTGACCGGCACGCTGTATCTGGGGGCCATGCTGGTGGGGCGCTGGCTGGGCAGCCGCATGCTGCGCTGGGCGGCCCCGCGCTGGATGTTCCTGGGATCGTTGACCGCGGCGGCGGCGGGCTTTGGGCTGTTCATCGGCGGGACGGCTGTGCCGGCGCTGCTGGGCTTTTTCCTGACTGGACTGGGGGTGGCCAACCTGTACCCGCTGGCACTGTCCTCGGCCCTGGCGGCCGCGGGTGAAGCGGCGGATCAGGGCAGTGCGCGGGCCACGCTGGCTTCCGGCACGGCCATTTTGGGGCTGCCGCTGCTGCTGGGGGCGCTGGCCGATGCGCTGGACCTGCGCACCGCTTTCTGGCTGGTGCCGCTGCTGCTGTGCACGGCTTTGGGCCTGTTTACATTCATTCAACGGCAAAACCACCCCCGACCTTCTCTGGAAGGTGTAAAATTGGGGGCTGGCAGCAGTAAATGAAACGAGAGGTGATTATGAAGGTACGCGGTGTTTTATTTGATATTGACGGGACGCTGGTGGATTCGCTGGAGCTGTGTTTGCGCGCTTTTCAGGTGGCTTTGCAGGAACTGACCGGCGAATGGCTGCCCGGGCCGCAGATTACGCGCTATTTTGGGGTGAGCGAAGAGGGCATTTTGGACCGTATGGTGCCGCAGCTGCCCCAGGCGGAGACGGTGTATTTTCGCGTGTTTACAGACCTGCACCAGGATCTGCGCGAGTCCTTTCCGGGGATGCGGGAACTGTTGGCGCGCCTGCAAGCTGCGGGCGTCCCGATGGGGGTGGTGACTGGCAAGGGTGCGCGCGGGGCAGAAATTGCCCTGAAGGCGCTGGGCTTGCAGGACTTTTTCCCGGTGGTTGAGGCCGGCAGCCGCTTGCAGGCGGATAAGCCCACCTCCATGCGGTTGGCTTTGGCGCGGCTGGGGCTGCGCCCGGAAGAATGTGCCTATGTCGGTGACACGGTGTATGACATGCAGTCGGCAGCGGCGGTGGGCATGCTTCCGGTGGGGGCGGCCTGGGCCAAAACCACCAATTTGCGCAGCGAAGACCCCGGCGAGGCGCGGTTGATCTTTACGCGGTTGGCGGATTTTTACGCCTGGGCGGAGGAGACCCTGTGCCCTGAAGCGGTGGCGGGAGATTAGGCATGAATTACGAGATTATCGCGTCCCTGGGCCCGGCCAGCGCCGCGCCCGAAACCTGGCGGGCGATGACCGCGGCGGGGGCCAGCAGCTTCCGGCTGAACACTTCGCACCTGGACGCGGCCCAACTGGACGGCTGGCTGGAGGGGTTGGAAGCCTTTTGCACGCACGAACAGCCGCACATGCGGGTGATTTTGGATCTGCAGGGCAGCAAGTGGCGCTTGGGGGCGTTTGCCCCCTTCACCTTGCAGCCGGGGCAGGAGGTGATGCTGACGCGCGGGGCCGAAAGCGCCGAAAGCGGCTGCCTGCCGGTTCCGCACGCGGATTTCTTCGCCGCGGCGGCGCAATCGGATGGGCGGGTGGTGCTGAACGACGCCCGTATCGTGCTGGAGGTGCTTTCGGCCGAGCCGGAATGCGTGCGCGCGCGGGTGGTGGTGGGCGGTGAAATTGTGCCGCGCAAGGGCATCACCCTGGGAGGCGCCAGCCAGCGGGTGGAGCAGCTGGGCGACCGCGACCGGGCCGTGGTGGAACGCACGCGCAACCTGCCCTGGGTGGGGTATGCGGTGTCTTATGTGAAAGACGCGGCGGAAATGCGCCGCTACCGGCAGATATTTGACCCGCAGGCGCAATTGATTGCCAAGCTGGAGCGGCGCTCCGCGGTGGAGGGGGCGGCGGATATCGCCAGCGCGACGGACGGGCTGTGGCTGTGCCGCGGCGATTTGGGGGCGGAACTGGGGCTGCGCGGCATGGCCGAGGCCGCCTGGGAATTTGCCCAGGAGGTGCGCATTTTGCCGGTTCCAGCGGCGCTGGCCGGGCAGGTGCTGGAGCACATGACCGCGCACGCCGAGCCGACCCGCTCCGAAATCACCACTATTTACGCGGCATTGGCTCAGGGCTACCGCGGGCTGGTGCTTTCGGATGAAACCGCTGTGGGGGCGCACCCGGTGGAAAGTGTGCGCACGGCAGCCTTGTTCCGGCAGGAAGCCGAATGAGACTTAAACCAAAAACTGGCAGTCAGCCAGTTTTTGTGTGCTTGGGGGGAGTGGAGATGGCGGGAATCGAACCCGCGTCCGAAAGAATCGACCCTCGAATGTACTACGAGCGTAGTCACTCCGTTAATCTCGCGTGCGGCAGGTGGGGTAACAGTCCCCGCCGGTAGCCAGCCACTCGGGCCCGAAAGCCCTGCTTAAGCGCGGATTGCGGCATTCCGCGCGGCACTCTGGCATTGTTTCGCCTGCTCCGCGCCGGTCAGAGCGCGGCAGCGGGCAGACGTGGCCCATCGAGGGGCCATGCGCTAGCTCATCGCCTAGGCGGCGAGGGGCATAGCAGCGTAGGAAGTGCGGTTGGCACTTAATGTTTTGTGCTGATTTTACGAGGTCGGCACCTCTCGGCTCGCAATCCGGGGCCAGCCTCTCCCGTCGAAGCCTGTCATCCCCGAGCTGACCTAATTATACCTGATTTTGAGGGGGTGAGAGTACAATTAAGCTTGCGCGCTTAGGCGGCACATTTTTCAACACTGGGAGGATGTCGGGATGATCACCTTCTTGAAAAGCGCGGAGAATCGCCTGGAAGTGATTGGCGAAGTGACCCAAAATTGTTGGATTCACGCGGTGGACCCCACCACGGATGAAATTGAGCGGCTGGCCGCGCTGGGAGTTCCCCAAGATTTCATCACCTACCCGTTGGACCTGGACGAACGCTCCCGCACAGAGCGCGAGGACGACGGAACCACCCTGATTTTGATCCGCATTCCCTTCTATGAAAGCGAAAAAGCGGATGTACCCTTTGGGACGATCCCCTTGGGGATTATTCTGACCGACCGCTTTATGCTGACGGTATGCCGCCGGCAGAACGACATTTTACAGGAATTCGCCACCGGGCGCATTCGCGGCCTGTCCACGGCCAAACGCTACCGGTTTGTGCTGCGCCTGCTGCTGCACACGGCCAGCAAATATTTGCTGGACCTGCGCGAGATCAACAAGACCGTAGATGTTTTGGAAGACCGGCTGCAGGCTTCCATGCGCAACAAAGAGGTGCTGGATCTGCTGAAGTATCAGAAGAGCCTGGTGTACTTCACCACCGCGCTGCGCGGCAACCAACTGGTGCTGGAACGCTTGCAGCGCGGGCAGATGTTCCGCATGTACCCGGAAGATGAGGATTTGCTGGAGGATGTCATCACCGAGAACCAGCAGGCGATTGAAATGGTCAACATCTCCAGCAACATTTTGAGTTCAATGATGGACGCTTTCGCTTCGATTATTTCCAATAATCTGAACGTGGTGATGAAATTCCTGGCGTCGGTGACGATTGTGCTGAGCATTCCGACCATCATCACCAGTTTTTACGGGATGAATGTGGGCCTGCCAGGGGATCAATGGCGCTGGATGTTTCTGGTCATTTTGGCGGCGATGGCTGTGACTTCCTTTGCTGTCGTGGCCATTTTTGTCAAACGAGACTGGTTCTAAGCCGTTTCACCTATCCAATTGCGAGCGGCAGCCTGGCGAAATTACGCCGGGCTGCTGTTGTTATACAAGGGTTTTACGCGCGGCTTCCAGAGGGGTACAATTGGACAAAAGTACTGCGAATTGGGAGCGCCGGATGACATTTTTGCGATTGGAAGGGCTGAGCAAAGCCTATAGCGAAGGGGGGCAGCGCCGCGTGGTGCTCAACGCGGTGAATTTGAGCGTGGAACGCGGCAGCCTGACGGCCATTTTGGGCAAGAGCGGCAGCGGCAAGACCACCCTGCTGAACCTGATCAGCGGCATTGACACGGCGGACAGCGGGCAGGTGTGGGTGGAGGGGCTGGAGCTGACCCGACTGAGCGACCAGGAACGCACCCTGTTCCGGCGTGAGAAGATCGGCTTTATTTTCCAATTCTTCAACCTGATCCCGACCCTGACGGTGTGGGAAAACCTGACCCTGCCGCTGGCGCTGAACGGGCGCATGAACGCGGCGGGCAAGGCGCGGGCTGAGCAGCTTTTGGCCGAGGTGGGCCTGGGCGGGCGGCAGGGCACCTACCCCGACCGGCTTTCGGGCGGCGAGCAGCAGCGCGTGGCCATCGCCCGCGCCCTGGTGCACGACCCGCTGCTGGTGCTGGCGGATGAACCCACGGGTAATTTAGATGAAGACAGCGGCGCGCAGATTATGGAACTGCTCAACCGCCTGACGCGCGCCAACGGCAAGAACCTGTTTTTGGTGACGCACAGCCTGGAGGCAGCGGCTTACGCCGACCGGCGGCTGCGCATGCACGAAGGACATTTGGAAGAGGCGGCGGCATGAGGCCGAAGGTGTGGATGCCGGCGGGCTTGTGGCTGGTGGGCTGGCGCTATCTGGCGCGGCACCGCTGGCAGAGCCTGTTGATGGTGCTGGGGATCGCCCTGGGCGTGGCGGTGATGGTGGCGATTGACCTTGCCAACGCCAGCGCCAGCCGTGCCTTTGAATTGAGCACGGAGGCCGTGGTGGGGCGGGCCACGCACCAGATCCGCGGCGGGCCGGAGGGGATGGACGAGGAGATTTATGTGCGGCTGCGGCGGGCCGGGCTGGGCATTCCCCTGGCGCCGGTGGTATCCGAGACGGTGTTTTCGGAGACGCTGGGAAACCGGCCTTTGCAGCTTTTGGGGGTGGATTCCTTCGCTGAAGCCCCCTTCCGCAGTTATGTGAGCGCGGGCGGGGCGCTGCCGGTGGAGGCCTTGAGCACCTTTTTCCTCCAGCCGCGCACGGTGCTGCTGCTGCGTGAAACCGCGGAACGCTACGGGCTGGGGGTGGGCGACCGTTTCCGCGTGGAGGTGGCTGGGCGCCAAACTGAGATGGTCATCGCCGGGCTGCTGGAGCCGCCGGACGCGCTGACGCGCCGCGCGCTGGACGGCGTGCTGCTGGCGGATATTGCCACGGCGCAGGAGGTGACTGGGCGCCTGGGACGCCTGGACAGCATTGATCTAATCGTGCCGGAGGGGCAGACAGCGGTGCTGACGCAGGCAGCGGGGATGCTCCCCGCCGGGGCGCGCCTGGGGCCGGTGGCCGAGCGCAGCCAGGCGGTGGAGCAGATGACGGCGGCCTTTCAACTGAACCTTTCCGCTTTGAGCCTGCTGGCGCTGGTGGTGGGCCTGTTCCTGATCTACAACACGATGACGTTTTCGGTGGTGCAGCGCCGCGAACTGTTCGGCACGCTGCGCTGTTTGGGCACCACGCGGCGCGAGGTGTTCTGGATGGTGCTTTCGGAGGGGGTGACGGTGGGCGTGCTGGGGGCCGGGCTGGGTATGCTGCTGGGGGTGTGGATGGGGCGGCAGACGGTGGGGATGGTGACGCAGACCATCAACGACCTGTACTTTGCCACCACGGTGCGCGAGGTGGGGATTCCCGCGGCCAGCCTGGTGAAAGGCGGGGTGGTGGGGGTTTTGGCCACCACGGCGGCGGCGCTTTTGCCCGCCTGGGAGGCGGCCAGCGTGGCCCCGCGGCTGGCGCTGTCGCGCTCCGGGCTGGAATCCAAGGCGCGCCGGGCGGTGGTGTGGACGGCGCTGGCGGGGGTGGGGGCCATGCTTTTGGGGGTAGGGGCCTTTCAACTGCCGGGGAACGGCATTCTGACCGGCTTCGGCGGGCTGACGGCCGTGCTGGTGGGGTTTGCCCTGCTGGCGGCCATCAGCCTGGTGGGGCTGATGCGCGGCGCGGCCCCGCTTTTGGGGCGGCTTTCCGGCTTTTTGGGGCAGATGGCCCCGCGCAACCTGGTGAACGCCCTCAGCCGCACCTCGGTGGCGGTGGCGGCCCTGATGGTGGCGGTGGCGGTGACGATTGGCATGACCCTGATGATCGATTCCTTCCGCCACACGGTGCAGGTCTGGCTGGCCAGCACCCTGATGGGGGATGTGTACGTGTCGGTTCCCAGCACCACCGGCACCACGCCGATGACGGCGCTGGACCCGCAGGTGGTGGAGACGGCGCGGAGCTGGCCGGGGGTGGAGCGCATGTATGTGACCCGCTCGACGGTCTTGGATGGGGAGCAGGGGAATGTGCACGTTTCGGCGATGGACAACGCCGGCATTGAAAACGAACGCTACTATCAGGCGCTGTTTGTGCCGCGCGGGCAGCTGTGGCAGTCCATGCAGGCGGGGTCGGTGGCCGTTTCGGAGCCGCTGGCGCGCCGCCTGGGTCTGATGGAAGCGGGCGCGGTGCTGCGTCTGAACACCCGCCAGGGCTGGGCGGCGTTTCCCGTGGCGGCGGTGTTTTATGACTACGCCAGCAGCGAGGGCAGCCTGCTCATGTCGCGGGAGGTGTATCAGCGTTACTGGGCGGATGAGAGCGTGACGGCCCTGGATTTGCGCCTGGGGGCGGGGGTGGAGGCCGACGGATGGGCGCGCGCGCTGCAAAACGCGCTGGGCGGCCAGCAGCGCCTGCTGGTGCGCTCCAACCAGACCCTGCGGGCGGACGTGCTGGCGGTGTTTGACCGCACCTTTACCATCACCCTGGCGCTGCGGCTTTTGGCCACGGTGGTGGCCTTTATCGGCGTGCTGAACACCTTGCTGCTGCTGCAATTTGAAAAACAGCGCGAGGTAGGCATTCTGCGGGCGCTGGGGCTGAGCGGCGGGCAATTGTGGAAACTGGTGATGCTGGAAACGGGGCTGATGGGCATGACCGCCGGTCTGCTGGCCATGCCCACGGGCTATGCGCTGGCCCTGGTGCTGGTGTATGTGATCAATCAGCGTTCCTTCGGCTGGACGCTGCAGCTGGATATTCGCCCGGAGGCGTTTTTAACCGCTTTCGGCTGGGCGCTGTTGGCCGCGCTGCTGGCGGGGATTCTTCCCGCTTACCGTTTGGGGCGTATGCCAGCGGCTGAGGTGATTCGCTATGAATGAGGCTGTATGATGAAACGATGGTGGTGGCTGTTGGTGATTGTGGCGGTGTTGGGGGTGTGGCTGGGGCTGCGGCCGCGGCCTGTGCAGACGGCGCAGGGCGGGCTGGTGGGGCTGCCAGCCGACCC
>DAIOUB010000049.1:0-4573 GCA_036751735.1 Levilinea sp.
CTCTGTATCAAAAAAATTTATTTGCTTGCAGTTACTGGTCATCTGTATAATTATCCGGAAAACTCTGGTGGGTACAAGACCGGAAAAATTTGATGTCTGAGGAGAGAAGCATATGAAGTTGTATCGGTTATTGGCGTCTTTGATTCTGGCGGCCATCCTGTTGACGGCCTGCGCCCCGGCGGCGGCTCCGGCTGCTTCGGATGCGGCCCCTGCCCCTGCGGCGGATGCGCCCAAGCTGCGCATTGCGGAACAGTTTGGTCTGGGCTACGCCATGCTGACGGTGGCGCGCGAACAGAAAATGTTTGAAAAATACCTGCCGGGTTTGCAGGTGGAATGGCAGACCTACGGCTCCGGCGGCGCGATCAACGAAGCCTTTGTGGCCGGCCAGGTGGACGCGGCCATCATGGGCATCCCCCCCTTCCTCATCGGTTGGGACAAGGGCATTCCGTGGAAGGTGGCTTCGGGCGTGTGCGTGATGCCCCTGGGCTTACAGACTTACAAAGACGAGATTCAGAGCCTGAAAGATTTCAAAGAAGGCGATAAGGTTGCCTACCCGGCCCCCGGCTCCATCCAGCACATTTTGCTCTCGATGGCAGCCGAAAAAGAACTGGGCAGCCCCACCGCGCTCGATGATTTCGGCGTGGCGATGGCCCACCCGGATGCGGCCGCGGCTTTGATCAGCCAGAAGGATATTTCCGCGCACTTCACTTCGCCCCCCTACAACTTCCAGGAACTGAGCACCCCGGGCATCCGCCAGATTGTGGACGGCACCCAGGCTTTTGGCTCTGACTTCAGCTTCCTGGTGGCGGTGGCCTCCAAAGACCTGTACGAAAAGAATCCCCAGGTGTACGCGGCCTTCGTTTTGGGCCTGAGCGACGCGGCGGCCTTCATCAATGAACAGCCCGAAGCCGCGGCCAAGATTCTGGCCCCCAGCTTCAAGCTGGATGAAGCCACCACCCTGAAGTACCTCACCTGGCCGGGCATGAATTACACCACCACCCCCTACGGTTTGATGGGCTTCTCCGATTTCATGGTCAACGCCGGATACATCAAGAATGCTCCCAAGTCCGTCAGCGATATTGCGTGGTATAATGTCGTTTCGACGGTCGGTGAAATGCAGGGTGAAACCCCCTCCGCTTTGGAGAAATTGCAGTATCGCCCGTAAACGCTGCTGGTATCTTAACCTAAAGACTGACATAAGCAGATGCCACGCCAGGTTGTGCGTGGCTCTGTTTATGTGAGCCGGGACAGAACGATGAAGAAAAAGCCTTCACTGTGGAAGAACCATGCCTTTCGCCAGGTGCTGTTTGTACTGGCCTTTCTGGCCATCTGGGAAATTGTGGCCCTGAGCAAGATTTACCCGCCCTTGCTGTTCCCCGATCTAGTCTCCATCCTCAAAGCCCTGGTGGAATCCACCGCCAGCGGTGAGATGGTGCAGCGCACCTGGTATTCGCTGTACCTGATCCTGATGGGCTTGGGCATTGGGCTGCTGATCTCTTTTGTGATGGTGGCGCTGGCGATGGTTTCGGATATCTTCGCCGATTTCATGGAAGCTATGGTGGCGATTAACCACCCGCTGCCGGGCGTGGCCTTGCTGCCCATCACCCTGCTGTGGTTTGGCTCCGGCGAGTGGGGCATCATCTTTGTGCTGGTGCACTCGGTGGTCTGGCCGATGATGCTGAATACCTACGCTGGTTTTCGTTCGGTCTCGCGCACCCAGTTGGAAGTGGGGCGCAACATCGGTCTGCGCGGGCTGCGGCTGGTGACCTCGGTCATGGTTCCGGCGGCTTTCCCCTATATTTTCACCGGCCTGAAAATTTCATGGGCGCGCGCCTGGCGTTCCCTGGTGGCAGCGGAGATGATCTTCGGCGCTTCGGGTAAGGACGGCGGCCTGGGCTGGCTCATCTATCAGCGGCGCTTCTTCCTGGATACACCCGGTGTGTTCGCGGCCCTGGGCGTGATCATCCTGATCGGTATCGTCGTGGAAAGCGGTTTGTTCACCCAGTTAGAAAAGCGCACCGTGCAGCGTTGGGGCATGGTAGTGACGAGGAGCTAAAACATGGCCGGACGCATGAAGGTAGAGCATTTATGGGTACGTTTTACGGGGGAGCACGGCGAGGTGCAGGCGCTGGAAGATATTGATTTCAGCGTGGAGCCGGGAGAATTTATCACCGTGCTGGGGCCTTCGGGCTGCGGCAAAAGCACCCTCATCCGCTCGATCGCGGGCTTTCAAAAGCCAGAGAAGGGGCGTATTTTGGTGGGCGAGCGCGAAGTATCCGATCCGGGACCAGACCGGCTGATGGTCTTTCAGGAATTTGACCAGTTGTTCCCCTGGCGCACGGTGCTGGGCAATTTGACCTATGCGTTGAAGGTGAAAGGCGTGGCCAAAGCCGAGCGCGAAGAAATCGCCCGCCGCTTTATCCGCATGGTGGGGCTGGAGGGCTTTGAAAAGGCTTTCCCGCACCAGCTTTCGGGCGGCATGAAGCAGCGCGGGGCCATTGCGCGTTCGCTGGCTTTAAACCCAGAAATTTTGCTGATGGATGAGCCTTTTGGCAGCCTGGACGCGCAGACGCGCGCCATTTTGCAGGCGGAGCTGGTGCGCATCTGGCAGGATGTGGGCTCCACCATCATTTTCATCACGCATAACATCCAGGAAGCGATTCTGCTGGGCGACCGTGTGATTGTGATGGGCACGCGCCCTGGGACGATTAAGAAGATCGTGCCGGTGCCGCTGCCGCGCCCGCGCCTGCCGGAGACTCCGGAGTTCATGGCTTTGTGGCATGAACTCTACAGCCAGCTGGAAGTGCACCGCTTCGGCGAAAACGGCAAGGTGGAGTCGCTGGTCTCAGGGAAAGATTAGCGCCCATGTTTCCAAAAAACTTTGACGCACATTGGGCCGGGGGCACGGACCCAATCCCTGTGGTATTGGACGGCGGCTGGATCAACAGCCTGGGCATCGTCCGCTCGCTGGCGGAACTGGGCCTCAAGTCGGTGGTGATTCACTCGAAGCCGGATGGGGTGGGCCTGGCCTCACGCTACGCGGTGGGGCTGACGGCCCCCAGCCCGTGGGATGACCCTGAGGGACTGGTGTCGCGGTTGGTGGCGGTGGGTCAGCGCCTGCCGCGCCCGGGGATTTTATTGATCACCGACGACACCTATTTGATGACCCTGGCGCGCGGACGTGAGCGCCTGACTCCCTATTTCCGCTGCACCTTTCCGGACGCCGAAACGCTGGCGTTTATGCTGGATAAGCAAAACCAGTACGAGGCGGCCCTGCGGCTGGGGGTCCCCGTCCCGCGTTCGCTGCAGGTGCGCTGTGGGCAGAAGGCAGCCGAGTGGCCGCAGGAAGCTTTCCCGGCCCTGGTGAAGGGACTGAGCGGCAAGCAGTTTTTCCATGTGTTCGGCAAGCAGACCATCGTGGTGAAGGACCGCGCCGCCCTGGAGGCGGTGCTGAGTCAATGCGCGGGCCTGGATGCCCTGGTGCAGGAGCTGATCCCCGGCGGGGACGACGAACTCTACACTCTGGGCTGTTACGTCAGCCCAGACCCCGAAAAAGAGCCGGTGGTCTTCACCGGCCGCAAGCTGATCCAGATTCCGCCGTTTTCGGGCACGTGCAGCGTGGGAGAGAGCCTGGCCTGTGAGGAAATTATCCCCTACGGTGTGGACCTGCTGCGCGCCTTTCACTTTCACGGCATTGCCCAGGTGGAGTTTAAACGCGATCCGCGCGACGGGCAGTATAAGCTGATCGAGATCAACGGCCGCTTCTGGAAATGGCACGCCCTGGGGGTGCCCTGCGGGGTCAATATCGCCGCCGCAGCCTACCTGGATATGGCCGGCCTGCCGCCGCTGCCCAAAGTGCCGCAGCGCAACGGGGTGCGCTGGGTGGCCTTTTCGGAGGCGGCGGTACAGCGCCTGATGGGCAACCGCGATAACCGCCTGCGCCGCATGCTGCCCTTTTTGCGCCCGCCGGTGATGCACGGGCTGTGGAGCTGGCGCGACCCGCGGCCGTTTTTCCGCTACCTGCAAAACAAAGCCCAATCCTTCCTTCGCCGCAAACCCCATGAAGATTCTCATTCCGCAGTCTAAAGAACGCAACGTGGTGGCCGCGGTGCGCAGTCTGGGGCGCGCAGGGCATGAGGTGATTTTGGGCGCGCCGCGCAGCGGGCCGGATATCTTCCGCACGCGCTGGGCTAGCGGCTGTGTGACCATCCCCTCGCCGTATGTCTCGCCGGAAGCCTATGTGGACGCGCTGGAGGATGTGCTGCGGCGTGAGAAGTTTGACGTGCTGCTGCCTTTCAGCCACGCGGCGGTGCTGCCGGTATCCTATGCCTACGAGCGTTTGGCGCGCTGGACGGCCATCCCTTTCCCTCCCTATGCCGTGCTGCGGCGGGCGCATGACAAGCTGGAGAGCATGCGCCTGGCCCAAGAAGTGGGCGTGCCCATCCCGGCCACCTTTTGGCCGGAGGATGAGCAGGCGCTGGCGAAAACCCTGGGGGAGATGCCCTACCCCTGCCTGGTGAAGGCGCGCCAGGGCTGCGGTATCGGCACGACCATCCGCTTTGCCAGCACGCCG
>DAIOUB010000049.1:4673-18085 GCA_036751735.1 Levilinea sp.
TGGCACGGCCCGGCCCAGGTGGAGTTTATGCGCGACGAGCGCGACGGGCAGTTGAAACTGATGGAGATTAACCCCAAGTTCTGGGGTACGCTGGCCTGTTCGCTGCGCGCCGGGGTCGATTTTGCCGCCCTGGCCTGCGAGATGGCGGTGCAGGGGGATGTGGCCCCGCGCCTGGACTACACCCGTGATCTAACCTACCGCTGGATTCTGCCGGATTTATGGTTTGCCTATTGGGGCGCGCCCCGCGGCACGCGCTGGGCCGAGGTGGTGGGAAAGGGCGGGCCGCAAGTATGGGACGACATGGATTGGAGCGACCCCATGCCCAATGTGGACCGGCTGGCCTATACGATCAAAACCATGGGACTGCACCGCGAACGCGTACTGCCGGCGCACTTTGAACTGCGCACCCAGGCGCTGGCGCGGCCCCCGGCCGTGCCCGCGGTTTTGCCGCCCGCCCAGGATTGAATCAGATGATTGAGTTTGTGTTAAGATAAGCCTATGTCACGCATGGATGAATTGACCACGCTCTGCCGGGTGATTGAGGCCAAGAGCTTTTCGCGCGCCGCGGAAACCCTGGGTCTGACCCAACCGGCGGTGAGCATGCAGATGAAGGCCCTGGAAGAGGCTTATGGGGCGGAACTGCTGCACCGCAGCGGTTTTGAGATTTTGCCCACCGAGGTGGGGCGCCTGGTGTATGAATATGCCTGCCAGATTCTGCGCCTGTACGAAGAGTCGCAGCAGCAGGTACAGTCGCTCAGCGGGCGGCTGGCTGGCAGTTTGTGGATTGGAGCTAGCTCGGGGCCGGGCGAAGGGCTGCTGCCGGTGCTGTTGGGCAAATTCAAGCAGGAACACCCCGCCATCCGCGTGGGCCTGCGCGTGGGCGATTCGCGCGAGATCCTGGAAGCGGTATTCAGCCGCCAACTGGAACTGGGTTTTGTGGGGCGGCTGCGGCGCGACCGGCATTTGACCTTTGAACCGTTCTTGAACGACCAGTTGGTGCTGGTGGCTCCCGCCAGTCACCCCTGGGCCAAACTGCGCACCATCCCCTACGAAGAACTGCTGACCGCCCCGCTGATTTTGCAGCAGCAGGGTTCGGGGGCCACCTCCGTGCTGCAGGACGCGCTGCGCGAGCAAGGCCTCAGCCTGCGCGAGCTGAACGTGGTGATGGAATTGGGCTTGCAGGAATCGGCCAAGGCGGCCGTGCAGGCGGGTTTTGGCGTCACCCTCATTTCGCGCCTGGGTGTGCGCGAGGAGCTGGAGACCGGCAAACTGGTGGAAATTGACGTGGAGGGCTTTGCCCTGCGCCGCCAGATTTACGTGTGCTACAACCGCTCGGCGCCGCTGTCTTCGCTGGCCCAGACCTTTTTGGACTTTGCCAACCAGGCCAAAGGGGGCGCATCGAGCGGGTGATAGGGGCATTTTGAGGGGAAGAGAAGGGGGAAGCAGCGCTGCTTTGTCATAAAAGCGGCGTTTTTGTTTGCCCAAAACCGGATTTTGCCCAAAAAAGCGGCGGTTTATAAGAATTTCTTATTTGCGCGCGATCAAGGCGCACCAGTAGAATTTGTAGGATCAAACACCCAAAGGGAGACACCATGAAATTCCAGTACAAACCCGTTTATTTGTTGTTCGTTAGCGTGCTTTTGACCAGCCTGCTGCTGACTGCCTGTCAGCCCGCGGCTGCGCCTGCGCCCACCGCTCAGCCCGCGCCTGTGGAAGTGCAACCCACCGACGCCCCCGCTGCCCCTGCGGCCCCCGCCGCCACCGAAGCCCCCACCGCCGAGCCGGTTGTGGAACTGAGCCCTGTTCGCTACGGCGGGCAGTTGTATCCGGAAGAATACCTGCTGAAGGGCGATCCGGCGCTGTTTACTGATGCGGGTTTACAGGTGGAACACACCTTGTTCAGCTCGGCCACCGAAGGCAACCAGGCCCTCATTTCGGGCGCGGTGGACATCAACGTGGCTTCCGACAGCAAGACCGTGGCCCTCTTCAGCGCCATGCCCGATCAGGTGGTCATCATCGGTGTGGTGCAGCGCGGCGACCGCTATTCCACCCTGGTTCGCCCCGACTCCAGTTACACTTCATGGTATGATTTGAAGGGTAAACAGGTCGGCATTCGCATGGGCACCGGTGCAGAGCAGGTGGTGCGGCGCTACTTCGAAAAAGTGGGCGATCTGAAGTGGGAAGATTTCCAGTGGGTCAACTTGAAGGTGGAAGACAGCATCGCCGCCCTGACCAGCGGCAGCATTGAAGCCTTCACCGCCTGGGAACCCACCCCCGCTATCGCCGAGGCGCAGGGCGCGGGCAAGGTGATGATGAGCTACGGCGACATCGCCCTGACCCCCGTGCTGCTGAACACCACGGTCAAATACGCCGAAAGCCACCGCGCCGAGATCGTGCATTTCCTGGCTGCGCACCTGGCCAAAGCCGAAATGATCAAGAGCGACCCCAAGAAATCCGCTGAATTGGCCGCGCAGGCCGCTTCGGCCCAGGGCGCCACCGTGGACCCGGCTGCTTTTGAGAAGATTTTCACCCGCGTGGATTTCTCGCTCGACCTGGATGAAACCGTCATCGCCGCCTTGCAGGACACTGCGAACTTCCTGGTCTCGACCGGCGAGATCAAAGAAGTGCCCACGCTCAAATGGGATGCCAGTTACCTGGAGGAGGCGCGCAAGCTGGTAGAAGGGAACTAAGCGCGCGTGCTGAAGCGAAAAGCTGCTCTGGCAGCCATTCCAATTGTCATTTTTCTGTTGGGTTGGGAGGCTCTCTCACGGGGGGGCCTCCTCAATCCGTATTTATTCCCGCCGCCCACGACCATTCTGATGGAGCTGGGAAATCTGTTCATGAAGGGCATGCCCGCCCAATCGGCTTTGGCTATGCATGTGGGCATGACCCTGTGGCGGGTGCTGCTTTCGGTGATTTTGGGCATTGTGGCGGGGGTGATCGTGGGTGTGGCCATGGGCCTGAACCGCGCGGTGTACTCCTTTTTCGACCCGCTCATCACCGTGCTCATGCCCATCCCCGGTATCGCCCTGGCCCCCCTGTTCATCGTGTGGATGGGCTTCGGCAACCAGACCATCGTATCGCTGGGGGTGCTTTCGGCCTTCTTCCCGGTGGTGTACACCACCGTGGCGGGGGTGCGCAGCGTGGATCCGCAGCTGGTGCGGGCGGCGCAGATGATGGGCGTTCGCCCGGTGGGCGTGGTGCTGAACGTGTATTTGCCCTGGGCCGCCACCTATGTGTTCAACGGGGTCAAGCTGGGCCTGGCGCGCTGCTGGATGACCGTCATCGCGGTGGAGTTTGTGGCCGCCAGCAACTGGGGCATGGGCTACATGATCTGGAACGCCGCCGAAAATTTGCGCGCCGATGTGGTCTACGGCGGCATTTTGCTGCTGATTGTGATTTACTTTATCCTTGAGAAAGCGTTGATCAACCGCCTGGAGAGCCGCACCATCGCTCGCTGGGGGATGATCCGGCAGGCTTAACCATGCTGACCCAAGAACCGGTTGTAACGCAGCAGACGGCCGCCCGCTCGGTGTGGGGGGTGGTGCGGTTTGTGTATCCCTTTGTGGTGGTGGCTTTGATCTGGGAAGCGGCACTGCGCTTGGGGTGGGTGCAGAGCGTTTCTCTGCCCGCGCCTTCGCAGATTGCCGCCGAATTTTGGCGTCTGGCGGTGACTCAGGGCGTGTTGTGGGAGCATTTCAGCGCCAGTTTTTACCGCCTGGCGGTGGGCTATTTCCTGGCGGTGGGCATCGGCGTGACGGTGGGGGCGCTGCTGTCGCTCAGCCCGCTGCTGCGCGGCCTGTTTGAACCCGTGCTGAGCCTGTTGGTATCTGTGCCCACCATCGCCTGGCTGCCGGTGCTGCTGATCACCATGGGCCTGGGTGACCGCACGGTGATCACCACGATTTTCCTGGGCGGCTTTTTCGCCATCACCTACAACACCATGCGCGGCATCGAGATGGTCCCGCGCAATCAGATTCTGGCGGCGCGCGAGATGGGCGTGAACGGGGCGCAGCTGTTCTTTACAGTGCTGCTGCCCGGCTCGCTGGTGTCGCTGATTACCGGCTTGCGCCTGGGGATCGGCTACGCCTGGCGCGCGCTGGTGGGCGGCGAAATGCTGGCGGCTATGATTGAATGGGGCATCGGCAAGATGGTGTTTCAGGCGCGCTTCTTTAACAATGTTTCGATTATGTTTGTCGGCATCCTGCTGATCGGCCTTTCGGGCTATTTGCTGGACCGCACCTTCCTGCGCTGGCTGGAGATGGCCACGGTGGAGCGCTGGGGCATGGTGCGCCGACGCTGAAAGTGAGAACGGTATGCTGCAAAACGAAAACGCTCCGGCTTTAATTCAAATTCGCGATCTCGCCAAAGAATTTGACCCGCAATCCAAGAACACGGTTGAGGCGCTGCGCAACATCAACCTGGACATTGAGGAGGGCAAATTTACGGTGCTGATTGGCCCATCGGGCTGCGGAAAATCCACCCTGCTCTATTTGCTGGCGGGCTTTGAAAAACCCACCCGCGGCAGTCTGCTGCTGGACGGCAAGCCGGTGGAAAAGCCCGGCCCCGACCGCGGGTTTGTGTTTCAGGATTACGCCTTGTTCCCCTGGCGCACGGTGTTGGGCAACATCACCTTTGGGCTGCGCAGCAACGGCTGGAGCAAGGCCGACGCGGACGCCAAGGCGCGCGAATATATCGCCATGGTCAAGCTGAACGGCTTTGAAAACGCCTTCCCGCACACCCTTTCGGGCGGTATGAAGCAGCGCGTGGCCATTGCCCGCGCCCTGGCTTATAACCCGCGAGTCCTGCTGATGGACGAGCCCTTCGGCGCGCTGGATTCACAGACCCGCAAGCACATGCAGCAGGAACTTCAGCGCATTCTCATGCAGACCAACAAGACAGTGGTGTTTGTGACCCACAGTGTGATCGAAGCCGTGTTTTTGGCGGACCGCATTGTGGTGCTCACCGCCCGCCCCGGCATGGTCAAGGGCATCATTGACGTGAACCTGCCCCGCCCGCGCGAATATACCGACGATTCCTACCTGGATATCCGCGAGGCGGTGCTGAGCCTGCTGAACGAAGAAGTCGAAAAAGAACTGGAAATGGACGGAATGTAAACCCGCCATGCACACCCCTTTGCCCCTCACCCCGCAAGCCGCGGCCTATGCCTGGCGCCAGCTCACCCGCCGCGCCGGATTGGAGCACGACCGTCTGGAGGCCCTGGGCATGACCCTGGTGTATGCCTCGCCCGACACGGTGCGCCCCGACCGCCCGGCGGTGGTGGTGGCCCCCTGCGCGCCGCAGGCCTGGGATACCCTGGTGCAGCGCAGCGCCCACAGCCTGGACTGGCTGCTGCCGCAGCGGGTTTTTCCCCCGCGAGAGGCCGCGGCCCACACAGAGCGCATGCCGGTGCTGCTGTGGGGGCAGTGCGCCGCGGACGGCACGCGCCCCTTCGCCGAGGTGCGCGCGGACGGGTGTTTGGTGTTCTACGCCGACATTCTGGCGGCAGCGGCTTTCCTGCTTTCGCGCTGGGAAGAGACGGACGCCAGCGCCTTTGATGCGCACGGGCGCTTCCCGGTGGAAAAGAGCGCGGCCGCCCGCCACGGTTTTCTGGACCGCCCGCTGGTGGATGAATACGCCCTGGTGCTGCGCGCCTGGCTTCAGCATATGCAGCCGGGTTGGCAGCCCAAGCGGCGCGCTTTTTCGGTGCGGCTGACGCATGACATTGACCATCTGCGCCCGTTTGTCTCGTTTTCACGCGGGCTGCTGGTGTTGGGGGCGGATGTGCTGCGGCGGCGCAGTCTGCGTCAGGCGGCGCACACCGCTGCGCAACTGCGCGAACAGGCCGGCGCCCTGGGCAGCACCGCGGCGGCTCGCGCCGTGGGCGAACTGATGGAGCTTTCTACCCGCGCCGGTTTGGGCGGCACCTATTACTTCATGGCGGCGCGCCCGGGGCGCTATCAGGGCGGCTATGACCCGGCCCACCCGGCGGCGCGCGCGCTGATCCGCGCTGCACAGGCGCAGGGCTTCACCCTGGGGCTGCACCCGGGCTACGAGGCTTTCTTAGACCCGCAGCGCCTGGTTGAGGAAAAAACCCGGCTGGAGACCGCCGCGGGCGAGCCGCTGCGCGAGGTGCGCGCCCATTTCCTGCGTTTCCGCGTGCCCGACACCTGGCGTCATTTTCAAGAGGCGGGCTTCACCCACGATTCCAGCCTGGGATCCTCCAGCCTGGCGGGCTTTCGCGCCAGCACCTGCCACCCCTACCGCCCCTTTGACCTGGAGCGCGACGCGGAGATGACCCTGGTGGAGCGCCCGCTGATTGTGATGGACGCGGCCCTGGCCGCGGGGGGGCGCACCCCCCAGGCGGGCTGTGCCCTGGCGCTGGAGATGGCTGAACGCTGCCGCCGCGTGGAGGGCGACTTTGTGCTGCTGTGGCACAACACCTCGCTGATTGAGGAATGGACGCCTTGGAGCGCGGCCTACCGCGAGCTGATCCTCCGCCTGGCGGATTTGCAGGCGGGGAGGGCTTAGCCCGGTGCGCATCGCTTCGGTGGCCATTCATCTGGGACAGGAAATCATCTCCGGCGGGGTGGGGCAAAAGCTGCGCACCCAATGCCGCTTGTGGCGCGCGCTGGGGCACGAGGCGCGCCTGTTCCTGCACACCCCCGACGCCGTGGATGACCCCGAGATCACCAGCTTTCGCTACGATCTGCGCGCTGGGGGGCCGCCGGGCGTACGCACCCTGCGCCGTGAAGCTTCCCGCAGCCGGGCTTTGGCTGAGCTGATCGCGGCGGCGGCGGCCTACCAGCCGGATGTCATTTACCTGCGCTACGGCCTGTTCACCTGGCCGCTTCCGCGCTTGCTGCGCACCGCCCCCACGGTGGTGGAGATCAACACCAACGATGTGGACGAATACCGTTACCGCGGGGCGTTTTATTACCACCTGAACCGCGAGTCGCGGCGCTGGACTCTGGGCCCGGCGGCGGGGCTGGTGTATTTGAGCCGTGAGATCGGGCAGCTGGCGGCCAACCGCCGCTGGCGCAAACCGGGGCTGGTGCTGGCCAACGGCATTGATTTTTCGGCCTTCGAGCCGCTGCCCGCGCCCAACCACGCCCAGCCGCACCTGGTGATGGTGGCCACGCCGGGCTACGACTGGCACGGGGTGGATCATCTCCTGCGCCTGGCGCAGCTGCGCCCGGAACTGCACGTGGATGTGGTGGGCTACGGGCCGCAGGATGTGCCCGGGGAGCTGCCGGCCAATGTGCGCCTGCACGGCTTTCTGCGCGGCGAGGCCTTGCTCCAGGTGTTGGCCCAGGCGGACGCCGCCTGCGGCACGCTGGGGCTGTACCGCAAGAACATGGAAGAAGCCTCGCCTCTCAAGGTGCGCGAAGCCCTGGGGTACGGCATTCCCGTGGTGCTGGGCTACGAAGATACCGACCTGAGCGGCCGGGATTTCCCCTTCATTCTGCAAATTCCCAACCGCCCCGACGGGGTGGAAACCCACGCCGCCGAGATCGCCGACTTCGCGAATCGCATGCGCGGTCAGCGCGCCGACCGTGAGGCCCTGCGGCCTTTGCTGGATCAACGCGCCAAAGAAGCTCAGCGGCTGGCCTTTCTGGAGTCCATCGCGCGCAAAACCCCTGCCTGAATTCTGGTAAAATTCAACCCGTGAAACCCTCCCAGCCGTCCCCTCAAAGACCGGCCCTGCTCTTCCTGGGCAGCCAGATGGAAACTGGCGGCGCGCAGCGCGTGCTGCTGGATCAGGCCGCCTGGTTCCACGCCCGCGGCGTGCCCGTGACGGCGGTGTTCCTCTATGACAAAGAGGGCCTGCACGCAGACTGGCAGGCGCGAGCCGATTTCCCCATTGTGAATTTGCACGCGCGTCAGCGCGGCGAGGGCGGACTGCGTTCCGCTTTTCGCCTGGCGGGGGGGCTGCTTCGCCTGTTTCGCTTGCTGCGCAGCCAACCTTTTTCAGCCGTGGAAACCTTTACCCATCACGCCAATCTGATCGGCATCCCTTTGGCCTGGCTGGCGGGCGTGCCCGTGCGGGTGGCCTCGCACCACGGGCATATCCTGGGTTTCCCGCGCGGGTTGGAACGCGTGCATGCCGCTCTGATGAACAGCCGCCTGACCACCCGTCTGGTGGCGGTGTCGCGGCGGGTGCTGGGCGAGGCCGTGCGCGAAGGCGTGCGCGCTGAGAAGGTGACGGTGATCCCCAACGGGGTCAATCTGCCCGCGGCAGACCCGGCGGCGGTGCAGCGGGTGCGCGCCGAATGGGGCCTGGGCGCGGAAGATGCGCTGGTGCTGGCGGTGGGGCGTATGACCGCCCAAAAAGCCCACACTTTTTTGCTGCAGGCCGCTGTGCCGGTGTTGGCGCGCTTCCCCCGCACGGTGTTTGTCCTTGTGGGTGACGGCCCCCTGCGCGCGGAGCTGGAAGCCGAAGCGCGCGCCCTGGGGATTGCCGCTCAGGTGCGCATGCCCGGCATCCGCGGGGATGTGCCGCAGTGCATGGCCGCGGCGGATGTGTTTGCTTTGCCTTCGCGCTGGGAAGGGCTGCCGATGGTGCTGCTGGAGGCCCTGGGCATGGGCGCGGCGGTGGTGGCCACGCGGGTGGAAGGCGTGGACGAAGTGATTACAGACGGGGAGAACGGCGTATTGATCGCGTCGGAAGATGCGGCGGGGTTAGCCGAGGCGCTGCTGCGGCTGCTGGAAGACGCAGAGCTGCGCGGCAAGCTCAGCCGGGCTGGCCAGGCCTGCGTGCGCGCGCAGTACACGGTGGATACCATGTGCGCGCAGTATGCCCGCTGGTTGACCCCCGCTTTTCAGGAGGATACCGATGACATGGATGCAGCGTAACCGCGAGCGGCTGCTGAGGTGGGCCGCCAGCGGACTGCTGACGGCGTTAATGGTGGGGGTGGCGAGCGATTTTGACACGCGTTTCCGCCCGTTCTTTGAGGCGGGGGGCATGCCGCGCTCGTTCTTGCTGAGTGCGGTCTTTGCTATGGGGGCAGCCCTTTTGGGCGCGGTGCTGCTGTGGAAGCCGGGCTGGCTGAGCGGGGCGCTGCGCCTGCGTGCGCGCCTGCCCTGGGCGCTGCTGTGGGCGGTGGGGCTGGCCGTGAGCGCGGCGGTGTGCTGGCTGTTCCTCTATACCAAATGGAGCGGGGTGCTCAACGGCCCCTATTTCCGCACGCTGGCCTACGGCTTTGCCCTGGTGGTGACGGCCTGGCTGGCGGCGGGCAAAGCCCCATCCCTGTTCACCTGGAAAGGCTGGCTGAGCGCGGGTGTGGCTTTGGGGATCGTCTTTGCGGCCCTGCTGGCGGCTCAGGAAGTGGTGGCGTATCCTTTCCGCCTGTCCTGGTCGGAGGGCAACCGCCTGTGGGATTATTCGCTGATGTACGGGCGCGAAATTTACAACTATCCGGCCCAACTGCGCATTCCGGCCTATATTGACCGCGGGCGGCAGAGCCTGTGGGGCCTGCCCTTTATTTTGCCTTCCGTGTCCATTCTGGGCGTGCGGCTGTGGAGCGCGTTGGTCTACAGCGTGCCCTACATCCTGCTGGGTTGGTTTGCCTTTCACGCCGGGCGCGCACGCGGTTGGACGCTGCTGTTTTTGGGCTTATGGACCTATCTGTTCCTCAATCAGGGGCCCATTTATTCGCCCCTGGTGCTGGCAGCCATCCTGGTGGCGGCGGCCTGGCGCGCACCGCTGGCGGCCGCGGTTTTGCTGGTGGGCCTGGCGGGGTATTACGCGCGGGTCAGCCGCTACACCTGGCTGTTTGCACCGGCCATGTGGGCGGCGATGGTGGCGTTTATCAGCACGGGTATCCCCGGCGTCACCACCGCGCTGCGCCGTTGGGTGCGGGCGGGGGTCCTGGGCGCGGCGGGCGTGTTTGGCGGCTATCTGCTGCCGGAACTGCTGGCCTGGATTCGCAGCCTGAGCCGCGGGGTGAGCACCGGCGGGGGCGGCGGGGTGGTCAGCATTGAGGGCATCACTTCCACCCTGGGGCGTCAACCGCTGCTGTGGAACCGCCTGTGGCCGAACCCCACCTACGAGCCGGGGATTGTGCTGGGCCTGTTGATGGCCGCCGGCCCGCTGGTGCTGCTCTTGGTGCTGTTTGCGCGCCGCAAAGGTTGGCGCCTGGACGTATGGCAAAAGCTGGCGGTGGCGGGGGTGCTTTTGGCCTTTTTGGGCGTGGGGCTGGTGATCAGCGTTAAAATTGGCGGCGGCAGCAACCTGCACAATCTGGATATGCTCCTCATCGGCCTGCTGTTTTGGGCGGCGCTGGCCTGGGAGGCGGGCCTGGGCGACTGGCTGCTGGCTCAGCGCGAACGTCCCTGGTGGGCCGCGGCCCTGACCCTGGCGGTGGTGCTGTACCCGGCTTCTCAAGGGATGCTCAAGGCGCATCCCATGGATTTACCCTCGCAGGAGCGCGCCGCTGAGGTGCTGGCGGTGGTGCAGCAGAAGGTCAGCCATTTTGCCCAGCAGGGCGAGGTGCTCTTCATTGATCAGCGCCAGCTGCTGACCTTTAACCTGGTGGAACAGGTGCCCCTGGTGCCGGAGTATGAGAAGAAGCTGCTGATGGACGAGGCTATGGCCGAGAACGCGGACTATTTTGAGGCCTTCTTTGACGATTTGGCCCACCAGCGCTTTTCGCTGATTCTGAGCGAACCGCTGTGGGTGAACTATCAGGGCGAGACCTACCAGTTCGGCAATGAAAATGACGCCTGGGTCAAGTGGGTTTCGGTGCCGGTCTTGTGCTATTATGAGCCGGTCGAGACGTTTATGGATGTGGGGGTGCAGCTGCTGACCCCCAAACCGAACCCGGAACCCGGCCCGGAGTGCCCGCGCCCCTAGGGTCGGGCGGGAAGCTGTGCATGGAGGAGAATCGGTGAGCGTTCTACTGGAAGCGGCGAGCCTGGCGGCCTGGGGGGGCATGTGTTTCCTGGGCGGGGTGTGGATTGTGCGCGGGGCCTTCCGGCTGCGCGATAACGAAGAGGTGCTGGTGGGTCTGGGGGTGGGGGTTGCCCTGGAAATCTGGCTGGCTAACCTGTTGGGCCGCTTTGTGCCCGTGCCGCTAGCGTTTTGGCTGGCGGCGGGGCTGGTTTTGGCGGCGGGGCTGGCGCTTTCGCTGCCGCTGCGCAGTTGGAAAGAAGCTGCGAGCCTGTTTCACATGCGCATTCTGCCTATGCAGTGGCTGGCGCTGGCGGGCATGACCCTGGTGCTGTTCTCGGCAGGGCGCGGGCTGGCCATTTTGGATGATTACCAGAACCTGCCCACCACGTCCATGCTGGCGGCGGGCGATATCCCTCCGCGCTTTGCCCTGGACCCCAACGTGACCTTTGATTATCACTATTACACCCTGCTCTTCGCGGCGCAGGTGATGCGCTTGGGCGATTTGTTCCCGTGGAGCGCGCTGGACCTGGTGCGCGCCTTTGCCTTAGCCCTATCCTTGCTGATGGGCGGGCTGTGGGTGCAGCGCGCCACGCGCAGCGCCCTGGCGGGGTGGATGATGGTGGTGTTCGCGGCCTTTAACGGCGGCACGCGCTGGCTGATGCTGCTGCTGCCGGAGGGCATCCTGCGGCGCTTTTCCGATCACATTCAAATGATCGGTTCGGCGGGCCAGAGCGCGCCGGATTTCTTCACCGCCATGCAGGGCACCTGGTCGGTGGACGCCGGGTCGCAGTGGGAATTTCCCTTTGCCTATGCCAGCGGGATGAACGCCCCCAGCATCTGGACCTACCATTCCGGCGCGGGGGCTATGAGCGGCGTGCTGGGAACCTTCATCCTCCTGACCCACAACCGCTGGCGCGGCTGGCGGGGCGGGGTGGTGACGGCGGCGGTGCTGGCGGCGCGCGCGCTGGTGGCCGAAACCAGCCTGGTGCGGCTGCTGGTAGGCTTTGGGGCGGTGGCCGTGCTGTTTATGGCCCTCAACCGCACCTGGCGCGTGCCGCGTTCGCTGTGGCGCTGGGGGCTGGTGCTGCTGCCGGTGTTGGCGGCGGCGGCTGTGCAGGGCGGGGTGTGGAGCGGTCTGTTCTCCGGGCTGGTGGGCAAGGTGTCCGGCGCCGAAACGGGCGGCGGATATTTCACCTTTGGCTTCCAACTCATGTGGCCGCCGGCTTTCCTCTCCAGCCACCTGGGCTTCCTGTCGCTGGCTAACCCCTACCAACTGCTGACGGCGCTGTTTGAAATTGGGCCGATGCTCTTCACTCTGCCTCTGGCGATCCTGTGGGGCATCAAGGCTTTTCGTGCCCAACGCTGGTATGAGGCCGCGCTGATCGTCATGCCCATCCTCAGCCTGTTCACCCTGGTGGTGCAGTACACCGGCAACGCCGGGCCGACAGCCATTAACCGCGTGCAGGCCCAGCTCATCGGCATCACCAGCGGCGGGTTTGCGATGGCGTCGCTGTGGATGTGGATGGAACGGCGTAAGGCCTGGGTGCGGGCGGCGGTGGCCTCGGTGCTGTTTGTGGCCTGTTACGGCGGGTTTGTGCTGTTTGGGATTGAGCTGCTTTCGGCCACCCGTCCCATCAATTCCACCTTCATCCAGCTCCTGGATGCGCGCGTGGCCAAGGATTACTGGAACCGGCTGGAGCCGGAGGCGGTGGTGTTTGACCCCGGCTCGTGGCGGGCGGTGACGGTGTTGGGGCGGCCGACCAATTCGCACCTGACCTGGTATCAGGAAAAACCAGAATGGCCGCAGTTGGTGGAAAACCCCCGGCCGGGCGTGCTGCGCGCGGCGGGGTTTGACTACGCCTATCTGGATTATGCCTATTGGAATCAACTGACGCCGGAGATCCAGCAGACGTATGAAAATTCGTGTGCGCGGTTGGTGGCGGAGTATGAATACGACCGTTTCCCCTATGATTTCCGCCGCCTTTATGATTTGAAAGACTGCCCGGCGGCCCCCTGAGGGCAGGGCGAACTGTGAGGGTTAAACATGAAAACCTGGATTCAACGCGGATGGTTGCTGCTGTGGGTGCTGCTGCTGGCGGCCTGCAATTTGCCGGACCTCGCGGCTCCGGCGGGCGGCTCGGCCCAGCCGACCCCGTTGATCATTTCGCTGCCGCAATCGGGCGAAGGTGAGGGGGGCGCGCCCACGGCCCCCGCCGCGGAAGATACCGTGCGGGCTTTCCTGAACGCGTATCAGGAAAACCCGGATCAAATGCAGGGCTATCTCAGCCAGAACCGCGTGCAAAAGCTGACCAAGGGCGGGGCGCTGGAACTTTTGCAGTTCAACGGGGCCTTGGAAGGCTTTTCCATTCAGGCGGCCTCGGTCAGCCCCACCACGGGGGTGGCCCAGGTGGAGGTGGAGGCCAAGGTGGGCGGCGCGGAGGTGCGGCGCACCTTCATCCTCATTCAAGAAGGCGGGCGTTGGATGATTGACGCCGTGCGCAAGCCCAAAAAGAAGTGA
>DAIOUB010000050.1:0-17911 GCA_036751735.1 Levilinea sp.
ACGCACCACCCTACCGAAACCTTGCCGCCGGTAGGTTGTCTTCGTTTTGTGAACGCGCCATCTGGGCGCACCGCAGCCGCGAAAGAACCCTAACCGCCGACCCGCTTCACCCACACCCCGCACACCAGGGAGGATCATCCTCATGCCGCAAGCCGTCCTGCATTTCCCCGCCGGGTTCCTTTGGGGCACCGCCACCGCCTCGCAGCAGGTGGAAGGCGCCAACACCAACAACAACTGGGCCGCCTGGGAGCAGACCCCCGGGCACATCCACAACGACGAACGCGCCGGGCTGGCCTGCGACTGGTGGGGCGGGCGCTGGAAAGAAGACTTTGACCGCGCCGCCGAAACCGGCCAAAATGCCCACCGCCTGTCCATCGAATGGAGCCGCGTCCAGCCCACCCCCGACCGTTGGGACGAGCACGCCCTGGATGTGTACCGCGAGATGCTGCGCGGCCTGATCAGCCGCAACATGACCCCCCTGGTCACCCTGCACCATTTCAGCGACCCCTTGTGGCTGGTGGAGCGCGGCGGCTGGGAAAACGACGAAACCCCCGCCCTGTTTGCCGCCTACACCGCCAAAGTGGTCGAAGCCCTCAAGGAATACGCCAACCTGTGGGTCACCATCAACGAACCCAACGTCTACACCTATTCCGGCTGGCTCAACGGCGGCTTTCCCCCCGGCAAAAACGATATGGGCCTGGCCTTTAAGGTCCTGGCCAATCTGCTGCGCGCCCATGCCGCCGGCTACGCCGTCATCCACCGCCTGCAGCCCCAGGCGCGCGTGGGCGTGGCCCACCACCTGCGCGGCTTTGTCCCCGCCCGCCCCGGCTTCGCCCCCGACGGTTGGATGGCTTCCATCCTCTCCAACAACTTCAACTTCGCCTTCCCCAACGCCCTGACCACCGGCAAATTGAACTTCGCCTTCCGTTCCGCCGCCGTCCCCGAGGCCCGCGGCACCCAGGATTTCCTCGGCATCAACTATTACACCGCCGAACAGGTCACTTTTGCCCCCCTGGCCTTGAAGGATTTCTTCACCCGCCGCGCCTACGACCCCGCCGCCCCCCTCAGCGAAACCGGCTTCATCGCCTCGGTGCCCAACCAGTTCTTCCGCTTCCTCAAATGGGCCAAAGGCTTCAACCTGCCCATCCTCATCACCGAAAACGGCGCCGAAGACTCGCGCGACCATTTCCGCCCCGCGTACCTGGCTGAGCATATCCATCAGGTATGGCGCGGCATCAACTTCAACTGGCCCATCAAGGGTTACTTCGTCTGGTCTCTGGTGGATAATTTCGAATGGGAACGCGGCTGGAGCCAGCGCTTTGGCCTGTGGGGGCTCGACACCGCCACCCAAACCCGCATCCGCCGCCCCAGCGTGGATCTATACGCCGCCGTGTGCAAAGAGAACGCCCTCTCCTCCGCGGTCGTGGAAAAATACGCCCCCCAGGCCTTGCCGCGCATCTTCCCCGGCTAGCCCGGCCGCTTCTCGCTTACAGCTCGCGCAGCATATATAAATCCCCCGCGTCAAACCCGCGCGCGCGGTAATAGGCACGCGTCCCCACCGCCGCAATCACCGCCAGCCGCCGGAACCCCGCCTGGCGAGCCAGCTCCGCCGCCCGATCCAGCAGCTGCGTGCCCAGGCCAATGTGCTGGGCCGCGCCGCGCTGGGCCTGCCCCACCCCCAAGGATTGGCCGTACACGTGCACCTCGCGGATGATGGCCGCCCCCTGCAAATCGGCAAACACATCCGCGGGCAGGCGCATGCTGTGCGGCAGCGACAGCCGCAAATAACCCGCCAGCCGGTCGGAGGGGGTCACAAAGCTCAGGAACACTTCCTCCGCCGCCCCCGCCGTGTAGCGCAGCTCTTCCAGTTCCAAATGCTCCGGGTTGACGGCAATCGCCCCCACCTCGCGGCAGCGGATGCACTGGCAGCGCTGCCCCCGCCGCTCCAGCTCGGCCAGCACATCCTGGCGCAGACTGGTGCGCTTGTTGCCCTCCACCACATGGGTGGATGGGATGTCGCGGATCACACGGTTCACCCGGCAGTAGCGCGGGATCTCCGGCTTGATGTCGGCCAGCAGGCGCGTCAGCGTTTCGGTGTCGTAGGGGCGGTATTCTCCCCGCTCCCAAAAACGGTACAGCTCAGTGCCTTCCAGCAGTTGGGTGGGGTAAATCTTGATCTCGTCCGGGCACAGCCCCAACCCGCCTTTGGCCGCTTCCCACAGGCGCAGGAAATCCGCGCGGTCCGATTGCGGCGTGGCCCCCAGCAGGTTGGGCATCCAATGCAGCACAATCTTAAACCCCGCCGCCCGCAGCAGCTCCACGGCCGCCGCTGCCTGGGCGGTGGTGTGGCCGCGCTGGTTCAGGGCCAAAATGGCGTCGTCCAGGCTCTGCACGCCCATCTGCACCTTGGTCACCCCCAGCCGCCGCAGCCAGGCCAACTCCGTGGGGGTGATCTCGTCCGGCCGCGTCTCCACCACCAGACCCACGTTGCGGTGTTCGCTGTTCTCGTTCCAGGCGTGGGCCTCGTCCAAAGTCTCCGCCGGGCGGCCGTTCATGGCGTCAAAGCAGCGCCGCACAAATTCTTCCTGATAGTCGCGCCGGTACGCGCTCCACGTGCCGCCCAAAATGAGCAGCTCAATCTTGTCCGTGGGGTGGCCCACCGCCTCATACGAGGTGATGCGTGATTCCACCTGCCGGAAGGGGTCAAATGCGTTTTGAAAAGCGCGCGCCGCCCCGGGTTCATCCGGCAGGTAGCTCTTGGGCATACGCACATCTGTGGGGCAAAAAATGCAGTGCGCCGGGCAGGGGTAGGGCTTGGTCAGCACCGTCACGGTGGTGACCCCCGAAAGGGTGCGCACAGGTTTGCGCCGCAGCCGCGCCAGCAGTTCGCCGTCCTCCGGCCATTGGCCGCTTTCCACCTTCTGACGGTAGAGCGCCACCAGCAAATGTTTGCCCACGTGCCCGGCGCCCCCCGGCAGGGGGTTGCGCCGCACCGCATCCGTCACCTTCACCCCCGCCCGCACCGATTCTAAAATGCGCTCCGCCGCGGCCAACTGCTCGGGGGTATATTCGCGCCTTTTTAACCACTCTGGCTGCGCCATGCTGCTCCTCACCGTCAAATCTTAACGTCTGGCCCTTCGCCGCACTTCACAGGGTATAATGAGAGCGGACCGCCCCAAAGCGATCTCCTCACCTTCTTTCAAACGCAGTCCCAGGGTTCGTTCCACCATGCAGGCAGAAACCGTTTCCTTCTTATTAGACCTTAATCGTCAATTCTACCAGACTTTCGGAGAGGCCTTCGCCGCCACCCGCCGCCGCATTCAGCCCGGCATCCAGCGCGCCCTGGAAAGTATCCCCCTGCGCGGCCGCTGGTTGGATCTGGGCTGCGGCAGCGGGGCCCTGGCCGCCCGCTGGGCGCGCGACAACCGCAAAGGGCTGTATCTGGGCCTGGATTTCAGCCCCGTGCTCCTGCAGGAAGCCCGCGCCGCCCTGCCCGACCCCCTGCCCGCGGATCTGGACATCCAGTTTCTCCCCGCCGACCTCAGCCATCCCCACTGGCCCCAGGGTCTGCCCGCGGGGGGCTTTGACGGCGTGCTGGCCTTCGCCGTACTGCACCACCTGCCCAGCCGGCAGCTGCAAACCCGCGTGCTCAGCCAGGTGCGCGCCCTGCTGGCCCCCGGCCAGCGCTTCATCTTCTCTGTCTGGCAGTTCCAGCGCAGCCCCAAGCTGATGGCCCGCGTGCAGCCCTGGTCTGCCCTGCCCCAGTTGGACCCCAACGACCTGGAACCCGGCGACACCCTGCTGGATTGGCGCTGCTCCGTGCCCGGCCAACCCGAACAAAGCGGGCTGCGTTATGTGCATCTTTTTACCCCCGAACGCCTGGCCTCGCTGACCGCCGAAACCGGCTTCGCCCTGGTGGAGTCCTTTGATTCCGACGGGCATACCGGCAATTTGAGCAGTTATCAGATCTGCAAAGCGGTCTAAATCCGCCTCCCCTAGCCTTTTCTCATTTTAAATTAATGCTATACTCCCCTTTGGATGTCTCTGTGGGGAGAATATCCTTTTTTAACACCTTCCCTTTCCCCTTAACCGAATCAGGGGCCCATCCTTCTTTCATCTATCAGGAGAGCAAAATGAAAAGAGTCTGGTCTGTTCTATTGATGCTGATCTTCAGCTTATCGTTCCTCATTCCCCCCATGCCGGCCCAGGCTCAGGCCGAAACCCCGCCGCCCCCAACAGCCCCAGCCGCCGATCTGCCGGAAGGTGTTTTTCAGGATGGTGAAGGGCTGCTGTTTGCCCAGGAGGAATCCCTCACCGCCCAGGGTCAGGAACCGGCATCCCCCCAGGCGGCTTACGGCTCCGCCACGGATAAATTCGGCTACAAGCGCAGCACCGTCCCTGTGCAGTGGCTGGATGTGAAAACCAACGGAAGCCCGCTGAGCATTTCCAACGGATATCAGGCTGAGGAGTTCAGCCTTGGGTTTGATTTTCCGTTCTACGACAATCATTACGACCTGGTGTCCGCGGTGGGGTACGGATACCTTCAATTTGGCACTGTGTACACAAGCAGCCAGGGGGTTCTGCCCACCCTGGAGCAGCCCAATCTGCTCATCGCCCCCTTCTGGTTCCCGGCCCAGTATTCCGACCCGCAGGCCGGGGTGTATGTCATGAGCGGCATCTGGGATAAAGCCACCCCCGAAAACGGCCTGAAATACACCGCCGTGGAGTGGCACCGCGTTCAGGACGGCCGCGGAAACCTCTACACTTACGAGGCTGTCCTCTTTGAAAACGGCACCATCCTGTTCCAATATGCCGAAATGCTGCTGATGTCCAACGGTTGGTACTGCGGCACAGCCGGCATCGAAAATATCTCGGGCGAAATTGGCCTCAACACCCTGCGCTTCTGCTCGCAGCAAAAGAGCAACAGCGCCTGGAAGATCACCCGCCCCAAAGCCAACGCTCGCATTCACATCACCAAGCCCTATCAGGGCGGCCTGGCCAGCGCGGGCGGCTCGTTAACCTACCGCATTGAGGTTAAAAATGACGGCGATCTGGGTCCCGACACCTTTGACATCACCACCAGCTCCAAATGGCCGGTAATATTCTATCAGGTAGACGGCAGCACCCCGCTGAACGACACGGACGGCGACGGTAAGATCGACACCGGCGTTTTGGAACCCTACGCAGTCACCGTGGTTTATGCCCAGGTCAACATCCCCGCGGGCATCCTGCCGGGAAAAGCGGTGTCCTCTCTGGTTACTTTCCGCTCCTCGCTCAACCGCAGCAAAACCGCCAAAACCACCCTCACCACCGCCGTATCCAACCATTTCAGTCTGGCCTTTGACGGCGATCATTATAGTCAGATCTATCAGGCTGCCCCCGAGGCCCAGCCCCTGTTTGATGCGCAGATCGGCTCCAATCTTCACCAGATGGCCGACGGCTCGTATATTCAGATTGAAAATTTCTGGCGGTGCGTGGATATTGAATGCACGCAATATGCCCCCAGTCTGGAGTACATTCAAACCGGTCACGACGGCACGCCAATCACCCGGCAGTTGCTGACCGATTTCAATCTGGATCCGAATACCTCCGTCGCGATCGGCTCAGTGGCTTCATTCGCCGACGGCCGCTTTGGGGTGCTCTTCCAAAAGTACGAAACCGATCCCGGGGCGGGCACCGACCGCAAAAATGTGTTCCTGGGCATTGTCAACCCCACCCCTGGCGAAACCTTGTGGACCGAAATCAGCCTGACGGGGGATGACGAATTCCATACCGGCTCGCATACCTTTTATTATCTGTCCCTGGCCGCCACCACCGATAACCGCTTTGTGGCCGCCTGGACGCGCTGGGAGCGCATCTTTGACGGCAGTTACAATCTGCCGCCCGCGGTCTGGGCGGCGTCGGTGGCGGCCGATGGTCAGGTCATCACCCCCGCGGCCCTGCTGACCCCCGAGCCCGGCTCGCACTATTCTTCCGTCGTCATCCCCCTGCAGGTGGGGGGCGTCGCCATTCATTGGATCGGTTATCAGCAGGCCAAACCCAGTTGGGGCTACCAGGCCTACGCTTCCACCTGGGACACCAGCCTGGTTCCGGTGGTGGCCCCGCGCAAGATCGCCAAAGCGGACGGCTACCTCAACGCCCTGCAGCTGCCCAACGGGAAAATCCTGGTGGCCTGGACTCGCAGCTTCGGCAACTGGTTCACCAAATATTCCATCCGCCAGCAGTACACCCTGCTCAAGCCTGATACCCTGGCGCGCGCCTCCGGGGTGCGCACCCTCAAGAAGCCCTTCTCCGAAGAGCGCTCCAGCCCCACCATTTCCATGACCTACGATGCCGCCGGGGATGGGGTGCTGATCTGGCGGGCCTACAGCGGCGACAGCTTCTCTGACCTGTTCTACACGCGCATCAGCGGCCGCTCCGGCGCGGTGCTGACCAAGACCATGCCCATCGCTGCGGGCATGGACACCTACAACGTCTGGAATTTTGACGAGAACAACCTCACTACCAACTTGGTTCCGTGATGGGCTAGTTGAAGGTTACCCCGCGGGGAAGGGTTGTCATTCGCCCTTCCCCGCTTTTTGATTCGACCTCATATTCCCTCTTTATTGCAGCTTCTCAATGATTAAAACAATGCTATACTCAGCGGTGAGAGTGTTCGCTGGGGGGAATCCTGTTTCAATGCACCCCGTTTCCTCCAGCCAAATCCACAGCCCATCGATCCACCACAGAGGAGAACTGCATGAAACGGGTTTGGTCCATTCTTTTTACGCTGATCTTCAGCCTATCGCTGCTCATCCCCCCCACCCCGGCTCAGGCCCAGGCCGAAACCCCGCCGCCGCCCGCCGCCGCTGCCCAGGGCCAGGAACCCGCCGCCCCCCAGGCGGCCTCCGGCCCCGCCACGAGCAAATTTGGTTACAAACGCAAAGCCGTCCCCGTCGAGTGGCTGGATGTGAAAACCAACGGAACCCAGATCAACATTCACGATAAGAACAATACCGTTCCAATAGATTTGGGGTTTAATTTCAATTTTTTTAACCAGTATTACGACCAAGCCTTGGTTCTTGGGTTCGGGTATCTCGAATTCGAACCGGGCGAGTCTTATGGCCCTGGGGTGATCCCCACAGTAACCGAAAATGCCATCATTGCCCCCTACTGGTTCGACGCAGAGTATACCGATCCATGGGGGGGGTATATCGATCCTGAAGTGGGCGTGTACACCATGAGCGGTATCTGGCCCACAGGAACCGAAGCGGGCCTGAAATATACCGCGGTCGAGTGGTACCGCGTTCAGGATTCGGACGACAACACGTACACATTCGAAGTCATCCTCTTTGAGAACGGCACCATTCTGTTTCAATATGAGGATATGCTGATTTCCGATGACCACAGCTGCGCCTTTGGTGGCATTATGAACAATACCGGCGATAGCCTGGTTACGCTGCGCTCTTGCACGGTGCAGAACAGCAATACCGCCTGGAAGATCACCCGCCCCCAACCCAGCGTCCGCATCAGCATTCCTAAACTGTATCAGGGAGGCCTGACCAACCCTGGCAGTCCCTTGAAATATCGGGTCGTCCTTCGCAATTCGGGTAACCTTGGCCCCGATACGTTTGACATCACCGCCAGTTCCAGGTGGCCGGTGACCTTCTTTGCGGCCGATGGGGTCACCCCATTGACGGATACCGATGGAGATGGAAAAGTGGATACCGGCGCTGTGCCAATCTATGCATCAACCGCCCTCTATGCCCACGTCACCATCCCGATTGGAACCCCGATCGGTGCAGCCAATACGTCGAAGGTCACTTTCCGATCTTCCCTCAACCGCAAGAAATCCGTCAAAATCACGCTCGTCACCGCCGCAGCCAACCAGTTCACCCTGGCCTTTGACGGCGACAACGGCAGCAAAATTTACCAGGCAGCCGCCGATCAGCAGAATTTAAGCGATGCCCTCACCGGCTCCAATATTCAGCAGTTGGCCGACGGCTCCTACCTTCAGCTGATCCACCCCCGCAAGTGCCTGGACGATGAATGTCTGGAAGAGTACACCAGCCTTGAATATACGCTGGTTGGACAGGACGGTATACAGTCTGCCCCCATCGTTTTAACAGATTTCGAAAAGGACACCCACACGTTTGTGGATATCGGTCAGGTAGCTCCCCTGGCAGACGGGCGCATTGGCGTCCTGTTCCTTAAGATCAAGCCCGAAGGTGGCAGCCTCAATGATTTCGACCGGGAGCAGAGCATCAGTTTAGGCATCATCAACCTCAACCCCGGAAGCCCTGTATGGACGGAGGTGAACTTGACGGGTGCTGAAACGTTCTTTTGTGATGTTCTCGAGCATCTGTCCCTGGCCGCCACCACCGATAACCGCTTTGTGGCCGTTTGGACCCATCAGGAGTTTGATTACAACACCTATACTTACAAGGCTCCCAATATTTGGGGCGCTTCGGTCTCTGCCGACGGGCAGGTCGTGACGCCCGCAGCCCTGCTGGAGCCTGAACCCGGCAACTATGCGTACTCCCATGTGATCCCCCTTCAAAACGGCGGGGTATCCATCCAGTGGGTAGCCTATTTGAGTGGAAAACCCGCTTGGGGCGCTCAGGTGTATGTGTCATCCTGGAGCTCCGGCCTGGAGATGTGGGTGGCTCCACGCAAAATTGCGAAATTCCAATCAGGAAATCTCAATGCAGTGCAGCTTCCTAACGGAAAAATCCTCCTAGTCTGGAGTCACAACGGCAATTTCAAAAACAATCGCTATCAATACACCCTGCTCAGTCCCGACACTTTGGCGCGCACTTCGGCCATCCGCACCCTCAAGATCCCCTTCCAGCAGAATTACGGATTTCTGTCCGGGGCTCTGAGCTACGACGCCGCCGGGGACGGGGTGCTGATCTGGCGAGCCAACAGCAGCGACGGCTTCTCTGACCTGTTCTACACGCGCATCAGCGCCCGCAACGGTGCGGTGCTGACCAAGACCATGCCCATCGCTGCGGGCATGGACACCTACAACGTCTGGAATTTTGACGAGAACAACCTCACTACCAACTTGGTTCCGTGATGGGCTAGTTGAAGGTTACCCCGCGGGGAAGGGTTGTCATTCGCCCTTCCCCGCTTTTTGATTCGACCTCATATTCCCTCTTTATTGCAGCTTCTCAATGATTAAAACAATGCTATACTCAGCGGTGAGAGTGTTCGCTGGGGGGAATCCTGTTTCAATGCACCCCGTTTCCTCCAGCCAAATCCACAGCCCATCGATCCACCACAGAGGAGAACTGCATGAAACGGGTTTGGTCCATTCTTTTTACGCTGATCTTCAGCCTATCGCTGCTCATCCCCCCCACCCCGGCTCAGGCCCAGGCCGAAACCCCGCCGCCGCCCGCCGCCGCTGCCCAGGGCCAGGAACCCGCCGCCCCCCAGGCGGCCTCCGGCCCCGCCACGAGCAAATTTGGTTACAAACGCAAAGCCGTCCCCGTCGAGTGGCTGGATGTGAAAACCAACGGAACCCAGATCAACATTCACGATAAGAACAATACCGTTCCAATAGATTTGGGGTTTAATTTCAATTTTTTTAACCAGTATTACGACCAAGCCTTGGTTCTTGGGTTCGGGTATCTCGAATTCGAACCGGGCGAGTCTTATGGCCCTGGGGTGATCCCCACAGTAACCGAAAATGCCATCATTGCCCCCTACTGGTTCGACGCAGAGTATACCGATCCATGGGGGGGGTATATCGATCCTGAAGTGGGCGTGTACACCATGAGCGGTATCTGGCCCACAGGAACCGAAGCGGGCCTGAAATATACCGCGGTCGAGTGGTACCGCGTTCAGGATTCGGACGACAACACGTACACATTCGAAGTCATCCTCTTTGAGAACGGCACCATTCTGTTTCAATATGAGGATATGCTGATTTCCGATGACCACAGCTGCGCCTTTGGTGGCATTATGAACAATACCGGCGATAGCCTGGTTACGCTGCGCTCTTGCACGGTGCAGAACAGCAATACCGCCTGGAAGATCACCCGCCCCCAACCCAGCGTCCGCATCAGCATTCCTAAACTGTATCAGGGAGGCCTGACCAACCCTGGCAGTCCCTTGAAATATCGGGTCGTCCTTCGCAATTCGGGTAACCTTGGCCCCGATACGTTTGACATCACCGCCAGTTCCAGGTGGCCGGTGACCTTCTTTGCGGCCGATGGGGTCACCCCATTGACGGATACCGATGGAGATGGAAAAGTGGATACCGGCGCTGTGCCAATCTATGCATCAACCGCCCTCTATGCCCACGTCACCATCCCGATTGGAACCCCGATCGGTGCAGCCAATACGTCGAAGGTCACTTTCCGATCTTCCCTCAACCGCAAGAAATCCGTCAAAATCACGCTCGTCACCGCCGCAGCCAACCAGTTCACCCTGGCCTTTGACGGCGACAACGGCAGCAAAATTTACCAGGCAGCCGCCGATCAGCAGAATTTAAGCGATGCCCTCACCGGCTCCAATATTCAGCAGTTGGCCGACGGCTCCTACCTTCAGCTGATCCACCCCCGCAAGTGCCTGGACGATGAATGTCTGGAAGAGTACACCAGCCTTGAATATACGCTGGTTGGACAGGACGGTATACAGTCTGCCCCCATCGTTTTAACAGATTTCGAAAAGGACACCCACACGTTTGTGGATATCGGTCAGGTAGCTCCCCTGGCAGACGGGCGCATTGGCGTCCTGTTCCTTAAGATCAAGCCCGAAGGTGGCAGCCTCAATGATTTCGACCGGGAGCAGAGCATCAGTTTAGGCATCATCAACCTCAACCCCGGAAGCCCTGTATGGACGGAGGTGAACTTGACGGGTGCTGAAACGTTCTTTTGTGATGTTCTCGAGCATCTGTCCCTGGCCGCCACCACCGATAACCGCTTTGTGGCCGTTTGGACCCATCAGGAGTTTGATTACAACACCTATACTTACAAGGCTCCCAATATTTGGGGCGCTTCGGTCTCTGCCGACGGGCAGGTCGTGACGCCCGCAGCCCTGCTGGAGCCTGAACCCGGCAACTATGCGTACTCCCATGTGATCCCCCTTCAAAACGGCGGGGTATCCATCCAGTGGGTAGCCTATTTGAGTGGAAAACCCGCTTGGGGCGCTCAGGTGTATGTGTCATCCTGGAGCTCCGGCCTGGAGATGTGGGTGGCTCCACGCAAAATTGCGAAATTCCAATCAGGAAATCTCAATGCAGTGCAGCTTCCTAACGGAAAAATCCTCCTAGTCTGGAGTCACAACGGCAATTTCAAAAACAATCGCTATCAATACACCCTGCTCAGTCCCGACACTTTGGCGCGCACTTCGGCCATCCGCACCCTCAAGATCCCCTTCCAGCAGAATTACGGATTTCTGTCCGGGGCTCTGAGCTACGACGCCGCCGGGGACGGGGTGCTGATCTGGCGAGCCAACAGCAGCGACGGCTTCTCTGACCTGTTCTACACGCGCATCAGCGCCCGCAACGGTGCGGTGCTGACCAAGACCATGCCCATCGCCGCGGGCCTGGAGAGCTACAACATCAGCAATTTCGGGCCCAACAGCCTCACCACCAACCTGGTTCCGTGATGGGCTAGTTGAAGGTTGCACCGCGGGGAAGGGTTGTCAGCAGCCCTTCCCTGCTTTTTATTATTCCGATATAGATTATCCGCTTATCGCTTGAGTCCCCCCGCTGTTCGTGCTATAGTATAAGCATCAGCCGCATTCACGCGGGGGCTTTTTCGGCTTTTTTCCCGCCGCACAAACCTATCACCCGCACCCAGAAACCGCTGTACCTCTTGGGGAGGCATAAATGAGAAAATCGGTGGTTTTTTGGATTCTGCTCTTCCTGACCGTCTTCAGCGCCGCCGCGCCGCTCCCCGTCCGCGCCCAAACCCCACCGCCGCCCAGCCTGCCCGCCCCGCCCCTGCCGCCCGAAGCCCCGCTGCCCCCCGGCATCGTCTCTTCTGCGGACGGCCTCGCCCCGGTCATCCCACCCGAGTTCGCCGCGGCCTACGGGCTGACCGACCCCGCGCTCAGCGCGGAAAGCTCGCCGCCCGCCAGCCCCCAGGCCGCCTCCGGCTCCGCCCGCGATGCCTTTGGCTACCGCCGTGCCGCCGTCCCCATACAGTGGGTGGATGCGCGCAGCACCGGAACCGATCTGGGCATCAACACCTCGTTGGGCCGGGCTGACCTGACCCTGCCCTTCGCCTTCCCCTTCTACGACCAGACCTACACCGTCATCCCCGTCATCGGCGCGGGCAACCTCAGCCTGGGGGACGGCTCCGCCGCCGCCCAATCTTACCTGCCCCATCTGCGCGCTCCCAACGGCGTCATCGCCCCCTATTGGACCCGCTTTTATTTCTCCGATAACCCCGGCGCCGATGGGCGCGTTTACGCTCTCAGCGGCGTCTGGCCCACCGGCCTGGAAGCCGGGCTGCAGTTCACCGCCGTGGAATGGCACAAGGTGCAGGCTCCCTACGGCAATCAGTTCACTTTTGAGGTCGTCCTCTTCGAGAACGGCACCATCCTTTTCCAATACCTCGAGATGCTCTCCCCCCAAGAAAGCTGGGAATGCGCCGTGGCCGGCATTGAGAACCAGGCCGGCAGCCTGGGGTTGGTCTCGCTGCGCTACTGCGACTGGCAGCCCAGCCAAAAGGCCTGGAAGTTCACCCGTCCCAAGCCCAGCGCCCGCGTGCGCGTCTCCACCCCCCCGCAGGGCGGCTTCATCCAGCCGGGCGGAAGCCTGTCCTACACCCTGGAGGTGCAGAACACCGGTGATCTCGGCCCTGACACCTTTGACCTCTCCGTTTCTTCCCCCTGGACGGTGACCCTCTGGCAATCGGACGGCCTCACCCCCCTGGGCGACAGCAACGGCAACCAGAAACCCGACACCGGCCCGCTGGCCCAATCGCAATCCGCCCAAATCACCCTGCTGGTGACCCCGCCCCTTTCCACCCCACCCGGGCGCGCGAAACGGACGGTGGTCACCCTGCGTTCTTCCCTCAACCGTACGGTCAACGCCCAAACCACCCTCACCACCGCGGTTCCCACCTCCTTCGCTCTGGCGCTCAGCGGCGACCTCGGCGCGCAGATTCTTCAGGCCGCCCCCCAACAGCAGCTCCTGCACGAAACCTCCTACGCCGCCAACCTGTACCTGCTGCCGGATAACACCTACCTCCAGTTTGGCACAGGCTGGGGCTGTGTGGACGAAAGCTGCGCCCAATTCACCCAGGAACTGCGCTACACCCGCCTGGGTTACGACGGCGCCCTGCTCACCCCGCCCGAAACCCTCACCAACAACGGCAACGACCCCAACGCCTACAGCGTCCTCCACACCGCCGCCCCCACCGCGGACGGGCGCACCGCCCTGCTCTTCGAACGCATCGAGAAGCAGCCCGACCCGCTGGCCTACCGCATCAATGTCATTCTGGGGATCCTGGACCTGCGCCCTGGCGAACCCCTGTGGACGGAAATTCCCCTCACCAGCAACACGGATTTCTATCTCTCCGGCCAGCTTCCCTATTACTACGGTCATCTCAGCCTGGCCGCCCTGCCCGACCCCAACCCGCGCTGGGTGGCCGTCTGGCAGCAGTGGCAGCCGGACGACAGCGAAGACGGCCTGTGGGATGTGTGGGGCGCTGCCCTGGGCCTGGACGGCAGCCTGCTCACCGCGCCCACGCAGCTCACCAGCGGCGGGGATGACCATTACTATCCCCAGGCGCTGACCCTCAGCAGCGGGGCTGTGCTGCTTTCCTGGCTGGAATACCGCCCCGACCGGTGGTGGCTGGCCAACCAGATGGTCGTCTCCGCCTGGAACGCCGACCTGACCCCCCGCACCGCCCCCCGCCGCCTGGGCAAAGCCAACACCCCCGCCGACATGGTGCAGCTTCCCAACGGCAAAATCCTCATCGCCTGGGGCCGCAACATCGGCGATTGGCGCTCAGGGCCCAAATACCGCTTTGCCTACACCCTGCTCAAGCCCACCTCGCTGGCCCGCGCCGCACCGGTGCGCGCCCTTTCCAAGCCCAAATCCTACGAGCCAGATGCCCTGGCGGTGGGCGTAACCTATGACGAACAGGGCAACGGCATCCTTCTGTGGAATTCCTCCGGCCCGCCCCAGCGCGACATCTTCTTCACCCGCATCAGCCGCAGCAGCGGGGCCGCCCTCACCGCCACCATGCCCATCGCCGCCGGGATTGACAACCCCAATATCGTCATCAACCCGCGCGAAGGCCTCACCACCAATTTACCCCCCGCTCCCTGAGCGCGCTTTGCCAAACAAAAACCGGCGGAGAGGAGGTTCCTCTCCGCCGGTTGGGTGATCCTGCCAGTTGGTTAGCGCAGGCTTTCCAGCAGCGTGCGCATTTCTTCGGTCTGTTCCGGCGAAGCCCAGGCCACGAAGGAAATCAGATCTTCAAAAGCCGTGTCCGACAAAGATTTCAGCGCGTCAAAGTTGCCGTTGCCGATCTCGGTGTACATCTCCAGCACTTCGCTGGCCGAAAGCTCTTTCAGGCCGCCAATCCAATTGCACAGTTCGCGCCCCTCGGTGTCGGTGACTTTATCTTTGTACTCTTCGTAGGCGATCACATCCAAACACTCGTCGCCGCTCAAGCCTTCCAGCACCTTGATGATGGCGAACGGTTCGCCGTCTTTGACAGCCATCAACTGATCGTAATACCCCTTGGCCTCGTCCTTGCTCAACACTTTCAGAGTCGGCCCGCCGCAGGCGGTCAGCAATAAGGCAAATACGGTCAGCGCCACGGCCACTTTCAACACATTCAGCTTCATTTCTTCGCTCCTTAAGAATTAATCATTTATCCCCAGCGGCGGCCAAAACCCGCAGGCGCGCTGCCCGGGTGACGAACCACAAAAAAAGAAACCCTCGAGCAGCGCCGCCGCCAGAGGTTTTTAGTGGGTCCCTGATCCCCACGGCGCACCCCAGGCAAAACGGCCTGGGGTGTGCCGAAAAAGGGTCTTCCTTATCCTTCGATCTCGTGGATGGCGTCTTCGGGCATCACGCCGGAATACAGCACCTTCATGAAGCCCCCAAAGTAGCGGTCCACCGAATACACATTGGCATACACCATGTGGTGGATCAGACCTTCCGTCAGGGTTTCGTTTTCCACATCAATGCTGGTCTTGTAGCGGATTTCGCCGTCGGAGAAATCCAGCTCAAAATTGCCAATCACCATACCGTAATTGGCGCGGGTGATGAACTCGGCGATCAAAAAACGCTTGTCTTCAGGCGTTTTCAGCGGCAGCACGGAATAGAACACAAACTGCTGCTGCTCGCGTTCCTGCGCAAAGCAGGTCCATTGGCCGTTCTTGCCGTTGAATCCGGTGCGCAGCACAGGCCGTCCTTCCATGGGGGTGTACGGCCAATCATCGCTCTTAAAGAAATTTTCAACTGCAGTTAGAATTCTGCCCATCATTCCCTCCATGCGTGCTGCTGGTGATTAAAACTGCCCGCCCCTTGTGTACCTATCTTATCACAAATGCGCTGTTGGAAAAGTAATTTTTCCTGGGAAAAATCGCAGCCCACGGGTCACTTTCTACGCCGCACCTCCACCCGCCGCAGCGGACTGCGCACCGGACGGCATAAGCCCAGCTCGGCCGCCCGCAGCAGCAGCTCTGCCCGCGTGGCTGTGCCCAGGGCCTGCTTCATCTCCGCCAGGTGATTTTCCACCGTGCGCGGCGAAATGCGCAGCCGCGCCGCGATCTGGCGCGTGGTGAGGCCCTCGGCCACCAATTGCAATACCTGCTGCCAGCGCGGGCGCAGGATCACCGGCGCCGCCCATTGCCCCGCGGCCTTGCCCTCCTCGCCACGCGGCCCAATCACCACCATCACCCAATGCCCCTGGCGCATGGCCCGCACCTGAAAATCTTCCCGCCCCGCCGTCCGCGCCGCCCAACCCGCCAACGGCTCCGGAAGCTGCCAGCGCCCGGCCTGAATATCAGCCAGCACCTCCTCCGGCGGCTGCAAAGAGGTCAGCACAAAAAAATCCTGCTCGTTCAACAGGATGAAGAGCTGCGTCCGGCCCTCACCCCCGCCGTTCCCTTCCACGTTCATGGCCCTCCACCGTGCCCAACCCCGACGGTTTTCCAGCCCACCGGGAGGTTAATAAATAGAACTTAATTTCTAATATTATCTTCCTTTTTTAGCCCCCTGTCAACCCATGAAACAGCGTGTTTCTCGCTCTCAAATATGACATTCATCCTGTTTACAGCCTGACATTTATCACTCGATTTTCTCCCCATCAACCGCCAAAGTATAGATAAGCCCCTTCGTGCCTCCACCGCATTATCCATAGTCTTACTGGAAACCGTTTCGGCCTCAACCCCTGAGGAGGTTGGTATGGTTGTCGAAGATCTGGTTTCCGCTGCCCAAGGTTCGCCTGCCCCAGCACCCTGCTGCTGGTTGGCGCTTCAGGGTGGGCGCCCGCTGCAGTGTCTGCCGCCCAACTGCGGCACGCCGCACCTTTTGATCTTCACTTCCTCGGCGCGCGGCGAGGCTTTTTTGGCCGCTCACCGCGCCCTGTACGGCCCACAGCCCTGCGCCCTGCTCCCCCTGGCCTCTGCCGCCAGCCTGCGCGCCCTGGCCCTGGCAGGCTCCGCCGCCGCGGGTTATGAGGAACCGCCCTGCGGCATCCTTCTGAACGCCGACCCCACCTACCAGCAGGCGCAAAGCCGCCTGACGCCCGATCAAACCCTCCAACTCACCCCCGAAGCGTTGGCTGAAGCTCTGGGCCTGCCCAAATCCGCGCCCACGCCGCCCCATGAGCCCCCTCCAACCAGCCGCCCAGCCCGCTCGCGTCTGTGGATCCTGCTGGCAGTCCTGGGGCTGCCGCTGTGTCTGCTGCTGCTGTGTACCGGCGCCTATTTCAGTAAAGACCGAATCCCCCCGCTGGCGGCCGTGCTCAACTCACCCACCCCCACACCCCCGCCCCCCCTCCCCCCAACCCCAACCTTCACCCCCACCCCGACGGGAACCCCCACGCCTACCCTCCCCCCCAACACCACCGCCACCTTTGCAGTTCTGGCCCAGGCCTCAACCGACCTGGTCTCTACCCAGGTGATGGCCACCCTGCTCTCCCGCTCATCCCTCCCCCTCAAAATCCTGGATCCCTTTGACGACAACAGCCGTCGCTGGGTCATCGGCACAGTGGACAATGAGTACACCCAGGAAAACCGCTTCATCGCCGACGGCAAATTCACCTGGGTGGAAGCGGCCCACAAGGCCTTTTCGGCTCACACCTGCGCCCTGGACGACCTGTTTGTGGATGATTTCTTCTTCACCGTGGAGGCAGAGCAGATCCGCGGGTCCAATTCCGCTAATTTTGGAGTGGTCTTTCGCCGCGCGGACCCGAACACCTACTATTATTACGGTATCAACAACGCCGGCCAATACACTGTGGTGGCCGTGCTGAATCTCAAAGTCACCACCTTGCGGGGCTGGACAACCCACACCAGTATCCGCCGCGACCAGACCAACCGCCTGTCCATTGAAGCTGTCGGCAGCCGCATGCGCTTTTACGCCAACGATCAACTGCTCACCGAGATACGCGATTCAACCATCCCTTCCGGCCGGGTGTGCCTGCTGGTTGGTATCGCCAATGCGGGCGAAAGCGCCACGGTCGAGTTTGACAATTACCAGCTGCATGCGCCCTAAAAAACCGCCCCAGAAACCTCCGGGGCGGTCATCATCGGTAAATCCTCTGCGCGCGGTTTACGCGCCCTGGTTCTGTGCTTCGATCTGCGCCAGCAGCCGCCGGTACTGCGGGTCGGCGGCGTATTTGCGGATTTGATCAATGCGCTTGACCAGCATGGGGTGGGTGGACAGCGACTCGCTCAGCACATGCAGCGGGGAGTCGTCCTCGGCCTCAATCACCTGCAAGGCGCGGTC
>DAIOUB010000051.1:0-17889 GCA_036751735.1 Levilinea sp.
TGGGCTGCGGCGTGCCCTGCGTGGAATTTGAGCCGTTGGCAAAGCCTCCACCCATACCGCCGCCAGGGCCTCCGCCAAAACCACCCCCCGGCCCGCCCTCAAAACCACCTCCGCCCGGGCCGCCCGCGGCTCCATTGCTGCTGCGTCCAGCGATTCGCGTGGCCATTGCGCTTGGATCTCGTGTGACCGCCGCGTTCGGTTGGAATTGCAGACCGTATTTTTCCATCAAGGCCTGAACTTCCTGCGGGTCCAGGGACAAATCTTGAATGGCCTGAACCTGATCGGACGTTAAAGTTTGCTGGATTTGCTGATACAGGCCGCTGATTTCCTGAGCGGTGGTATTGGGGTCGGTTCGCAGGCTTTTGACTGCTTCCCAGAGGGGGAGCATGGCTTTCGCCTGATCGGCGGTGACGGCCTGGTCGGTCCCTTCCAGGCTCAAGATGCCGACGGCCAGTTTGTTTTCAACTGGCTGATTGGCAAAATCTGCCATTGGATCGCCCGACTGATTTTGATTCGGCGCTTGAACCGCGGGGGTTCCAGAGCAGGCCGCCAGGATCAGAACCAGGGGGAGAACCATGAGTGAATTGAGGATCTTTGTGCGCATTCTCTTAACCTTTTCTACCTTTCTATTATTCTTGTTTTGCCGTTAACGCTTTATTCGTGTCTCAATGCAACAATGGGGTCCAGTTGGGCAGCTTTGCGGGCGGGGATGAAGCCGAAGAAGACGCCGATGAGGGCTGCCGAGGTGAAGGATAAAACGATGGAATACGGGACAATCACCGTGCGCATACCGCTCAGTGTGCCAAACAGCTCTGAACCGCCGACGCCCATCAGCACGCCGATGAGCCCGCCGAATAGGCTTAACATCAGCGCTTCGGTCAGGAATTGGACTTCGATATCCGCGGGGGTGGCGCCCACCGCCTGGCGTAAGCCAATTTCGCGGGTACGCTCGGTGACGCTGACCAGCATGATATTCATGATGCCAATCCCTCCCACGATCAGGGATACCCCGGCCACCCAGGCCAGCAGCGTGCGGAAGGATTCGGTGGTCGATTCCTGCGTGGAGATGATGTCAGATTGGCTGGTGATATTAAAGTCGAGGGTGTCGCTGGTCACTTTGTGGCGGCCGGTCAGCAGCAGGGTGATCTGTTCTTTGACCGTGTCCATGGAGGCGTTCTGGTCAACCGACACAAAAATGGTGCGCACACGGTCGCCCATGAAACGCGCGAACGGATTGTTTTCAAATTTCTTGAATACCACATTGATGGGGGTGTAGATTAATGAGTCAAAATCGGTTCCGCCGGAGATCCCTTTGGGGGCGAGCACGCCAATGACCACCAGCTGAACATTATTCGCATAAATCGTCTCGCCAATGGGATCGGTTTCGCCGAATAATTCTGCCGCAATTTCGGATCCCAAGATCACGATTTTTTCTGCACGCTCATTATCGGTTTCGGTGATGAAACGCCCGGTTTTGATTTGTACATTGCGCACCGTGGGATAATCGGGCGTGGTGCCCACCAGGGTGATATCCGTGAGGGTGTTGTCGTTATATTTTATGGTGACGCTGCTTTGCTGTTCCACCGAGACGCCGGCAACCCCCGGCACCTGGTCGCGAATGGCGGCCACATCCGAATACACCAGCCCGCCCTGTTGATTTCCCTGCCCTGGGCCTCCGCGCGTGAAGGCCTGATTGATAAAAAGCAGGTTGGAGCCCAAGCCGTTGATCTTTTCGGCAATCGTGGCTTCGGTCCCTGCGCTGATGGAGATCATGACAATGACCGCTGCCACGCCGATGATCACGCCCAGCATGGTCAGGATGGACCTCAACTTATTCGAAGTCAGGCTTTTGAGTGCGATTTTCAAGATTTCGGAAATGTTCATGGCTGAACTTCCTCCTGGGCGGGGCTAAAATCAATGCCGGTCGCATTTTGCCAGGTCACGCGTTTTCCGTTGGGGTGGTCGTCGAACAATTTGCCGTCCCGCACGGTGATGATGCGCTCCGTGTGATGGGCGACATCGGGTTCATGGGTGACCATGACGATGGTGCGGCCGCGGTCATGCAGGGTATGGAGCAGGTCCATAATTTCTTCGCTGGATTTTGAATCCAGATTACCGGTGGGTTCATCCGCCAGCACCAGCACGGGGTCATTCACCAGCGCGCGGGCAATGGCCACCCGCTGCTGCTGACCGCCGGAAAGCTCATTGGGCATGTGGTGCATTCGCTCTGCCAGCCCCACATGCTCCAGTGCGTTTTCAGCGAGCTGTTTTCTTTCGGCATGCTTGATGCGGTTTTCGCGGCGGTAGATCATGGGCAGCATGACGTTTTCCAGCGCAGATACGCGCGGCAGCAGGTTGAAGGACTGAAACACGAAACCCAATTTTTGACTGCGGATCATAGCCAGCTCTGGGCGGGTATATTCACTGACATCTTCGCCGTCCAGAATGTATCTGCCCTCTGTGGGTTGATCCAGGCAGGCGAGGATGTTCATCAATGTGCTCTTTCCAGAGCCGCTGGGCCCCATGATGGCGACAAACTCGCCTTTATTGATTTTGATGCTGATGCCGTTGACTGCCATCACCAATGCGTCACCTGTGCCGTATGCTTTTTTCAGGTCAATGGTTTCGATGATGGTTTCATTTTCTGAAGGTGTGTGGTCCATATCCATGCCTCTATTTTGTCTGAACATCGCCGGTGGATACGCTTTCGCCGAGGCTCAGTCCACTTTTCACTTCGGCGCTGGCGGCGTCCATCAGTCCGATCTCGACAAATTTCAAGCTGGTTGTGCCGTCATTCCCCACCACAAAAACGCCGTACTTGCCATTTCCAAGATCGCGAACCGCCTGAACGGGCACCAAAAGAACGTCTTCTGCGCTGGCCTGGATCAGAGTGACGGATGCGCTCAGGCCCTTTCGCAGGGTGGGCGGGTTCTGCATGCCGCTGAGATCGAGTTGAATCACGCCGGTGACCACGTTGTAATTGCCAGAAGTCTGCAATTCGGGGTTGATGCGCAGAACTTTGCCGGTGAAGGTCAGATCGGGAAGGGCGTCAAAGGTCACTTCGGCGGTTTCGTCCACGCTGATTTTGTCCATATCGGTCTCATCAATGCTGAAATCAATCAGGGGGTGGGCAAGATCTGCAATCGTGATAAAGGCGTTGGTATCTGCGCTGTCTCCTGGATTACCGGCTACACTTAAGATGGTTCCATCAAAGGGGGCCGTGAGGGTCATGCCAGCTAATTTTTCTTGCGCCTGATCGAAGGCTAATTGGGCAACGGCCACTTTGTTTTCGGCGGCAGCCAGTTCAACGGGATCGAGGCCTTGATTCTGGGTCAATGTATCCAGTTTTTCCTGCGCAAGGGTCAGGTTGGCTTCTTCGAGCGACAGGGTTGCCTGGGAAGATGAAATTTCGTAGTCGGTATATCCAAAGCAATACTCATAGGTGGAATAGGCCGATGCGGCGGCGTTTTTGGCGGGCACAATGACGCGGTTGTAATAATCCATGTCTCCAACCCCTGTGCCGAGCGCGTCCAGCTTTTCTTTTGCCGTTTTATACGCGTAGTAATACACATCGATGGTGTCTTGATCGCAGCGCACCATGCCGGGCTGAATCAGGTCGGATTTTGCGTCAATCACCGCTTTTTGCGCGGAGGCCAGGGCTAACTGCGCATTCGCAAGGTTCGCGGCCGCATTTTCCTTCAGGGTCTGCAAATCTTGCTGGGCGCTGACCCAATCCTGCTGCGCACTGGTGAGATTGACTTGCAGCTCTTCGGATGGAACCAATGCTGCCAGTTCCTGACCTTGTTTCACCACATCGCCCACCTGCACATTCACGTTCGCGACCGTGCCGGAGGTGGAAAAAGCGAGTGAGCGCTCTTTTCCGGCGGTCAGCGTGCCGGAGCCGCTAACGGAAAGGGTGATACTGCCTTGTTTCACTTTTGAGGTGTACAGGGTGGTTTCGGATGACTGCGCCTGCGCCGTTTGCTGCTGGTTCCAAATGAAATATCCAGCGGCTGCGCCGATGATCACCACAGCCAGCGCTGCAACTGCCCAAATTCTTTTGATGTTCCTGTTCATGATCGTCTTTGATCTCACGGCTGCTCTCCTGACGAATTAAAAATTGCGGGTGATGACGGGCCTTATTGGTTTTCCACTTCAGAAATAATGACTTTTTCGCCTTCGCTCAAGCCGCTTTTGATTTCGGCCAAAGCGACTGTTTTTAAGCCCAGTTCGATTTCCCGTTTTTCTGGCTGCCCCTGGGTATTGAGGATGTATACATAGGGTTTTCCGCCGTCTTTGGGCGGGTAGACGGCCTGCGCCGCGACGACCAACGTATTTTGCGCCTCACCATAGGTCACTTCGACGGATGCCGTCAATCCAATGGGAAGGTTTTTGCCGGAAAGAGTCTTGTTCTGGTTCAGGCTGATGTATCCTTGAACGCTGCTGCCGCTGGTGGATTCGACCAATGTGGGGGAGACCTGTGTGACCACCCCGGAGAAAGTTTGGCCGGGGATGCTGTCGAAGGTGATTTGCGCCTGACAGCCCACCGCAAAATTGGCCAGATCGGTTTCGTCCATGTTGACCTGTATCTGGGGTGATTCCTGGTCGATGAGTGTGATGAATGCGCCGGTTTTTACGGTGCCGCCGATCTCTCCGTTGACGGCTGTGACGGATCCATCCATTGGGGCGGTGATGGCGGCGCCGTCCAGGTTTTTTTGCGCCTGGAGAAGCTGGAGCTGGGCGTTTTTCAGGCTGGCCTGTGCGATTTCCAACGCGGTGCTGTCTATGCCGTTATTTGCTTTTAATGATTCATATTCGCGCGTTTTCTGCTGCAAATTGGCTTTGGCAACCTGGAATACAGCCTGAGAGGCCTCAATCTCTGCATCCGTGAATGTCTGGCAATAGGTATAGTTGACATAGGCCTGATCGCTTTTCGACCAGAGGGGTTTGAGCTGCTCCAGAATATAGTCTTGGCCGTACTTGGAGTTCCCGTCTTCCAGTTCTTTCTGCCAGGGGATGATTTGAACCTGCAAGTCCAGCCATTCGTAATAATAGGTTTCGGTCACAGCTTGTTCGCAGCGGCCTTGCCCTCTGCTGCGCAGATGAATTTTGGCGTCTTCATAAGCGGCTTCCGCCGAGGCCTGGTCAATGACCGCCTGTGCCAGGTTGGCATTTGAATTTGCGGTGAGTTCTTGCAGGTTTTTTTCAGCGGTTTGAACAGCGACCTGCTGGGACTGCACCTCCAGGGCTAATGCGTCGGTGTTCTTTAGCCTCGCCAGGGTTTGGCCCGCCTTGACGGTGTCTCCCACCTGCACATTCAGTTCGGCGATCTCACCGCTCACCGAGAAACCCAGGTTGGCGGTTTTGGAGGGCACAACCTTGCCCGTACCGGACACTGTGACGGTAATATTTCCTCTGCGGACGGTGGTGGTTTGGTAGTCCTCGCTGGCTTGTGCGCTGTTCGCTGCATTGGCCTGCGCTCTTTGCCAGAGGCCAAACCCCAGGCTCAGCACTGCGATAACGATGATGAGAATCAGGATCACATTTTTTCTTTTCATTTTTGCTCCTTAGGATCGCTTTGAGGCATGGGGCTCTTTTCTAAGGAGGTGGCGGCATGCCGCCGCCCGGCATCATCATTCCACCATCGGTAAATGGATTGGAGGATGGGTTGGAGGCACTGTTTCCCGTGATGGAAACAATTTTGTCGCCTTCATGCAGCCCACTGAGCACTTCAGCATACGTGCCGTCCTGCAGACCGATCTGAACTTCTTGAGAACGGGTGGTGCCGTCACTTTCCACCAGTTGAACCTCATAGCCGGCCCCGTTCAGTTTTTTTAACGCCGTGATTGGAATGATCAAAGCATCTTTGATTTCTTTATAAACAATGGTGACGGACGCGTTCAGCCCTAAGGGGAGATCCTGCACCGTTTGAACGGCATCCGCATTCAGGGTCAGCACGCCTTTTAATATGTTGTATTGGCCGGAGCTGGTCAGCGTGGGGTTAACCTGTGTGACCACCCCATGAAAGGTCTGGTCGGGGAGCGCATCAAAAATGACCGAAGCCGGGCTGCCGAGGACGAATTGATCGATGTCGGATTCATCCACGCTCACGGTTAACTGCGGACGGCTGACATCGGCGATGCTGATGAATTTTGCTGTATCCACGATGGTGCCAGCACCCGACGCCAGATAGACGACTTTGCCGTCCATCGGGGCGGTCAGGGTTACCCCTTTCAGGTCTTCTTGGGCTTGCTTGAGCTGGGCTTGAACCGTTTCGACCGCGGCTTCATCCAGGGCCAATTGATTGGGATCAACGCCGCTGTTGGATTTCAGGGTGTTGTATTGGCTTTCGGCCTGATCCATTTTTGTTTTGGCGACATCGGCGGCAGCCTGGGCTTCGATTTTTTCACTATCGGTATAGGTGGTGCAGTAGGTGTAATTTGCCAGGGCGGTATCGTAGGAATTTCTCGCATCTATCCATGCATCTGTGCCCATAGAATGCACAGCCAATTCATTCATTCTGGATGCGGCTTGATCTAATTGGGTCTGATACCGGGTGTTGACCTCTTCGCTGCAGCGGGCATAAGCGGTGCGCTGCTGGGCAGTGACGGCCTCTTGATAGGCGGCTTTGGCTGTGACCCAATCTTGATACGCCTGAGCCAGAGATACATCGGCGTTCTGCTGTAAATCGGTCAGGTCTTTTTGAGTTTGCAGCAGTTTGAGCTGGAGGGAGACGATATTGGCTTCCAGGGAGGAAACATTGTCCAACTGCGCCAAGACCTGGCCTTCTTTGACCCTTTCTCCGAGTTGGACGTGCACCTCGGATACCGTTCCGCCGGTTGAGAAGCTGAGGTCCACGGTGCGATTGGCTTGGAGCACCCCCGAGCCAGAGACGGTGACGCTTAGGTCTCCTCTCTGCACAAGGGTGGTGTTGACTGCCGCAGCCGTCTTGGCGGCAGATTGTGCCAGCACGGCTTGAGGCCCATACAAAAAATACCAGGCGGCTGCCCCGCAGGCCGCAAGAAAGAGGATCACCGCTGCCCAAAGGCCTTTCTTTTGCCAAAGGCGTGGGTTGGACGCAGCAGGCTTGCTCAGTTTCATAACCCCTCCCATAAAACCATATTTTGGTACACGAACAGCTCCCGATACCATCTTAATTTTCAGATGTTCAGATTTGGTTTAGAAGGTGTGTTAATCGTGCTTCTTAATTTCTTGAATGAAATCATGAGCTCATGGGGTGATTTGCTGCTCTGGTTTTTGGAATTTGTCTTGCGACTGGGGTAAAAGCGTGGTAAAATTTGCTTCACAAACGGGCGCGTAGCTCAGTTGGTTAGAGCGCACGGTTCACATCCGTGAGGTTCGTGGGTTCGAGCCCCTCCGCGCCCACAAGGCCAGTCGATGAAAGTCGGCTGGCTTTTTGTATATAATATAAGGGGATTGATCCGCAGATGACGCGGACGGCAAAGAGCAAAAGATATTCATCCGCAGATGACGCAGATTTCGCAGATGGGAAAGAGCAAAAGAAATTGATCCGCAGATGACGCAGATTTCGCAGATGAAAAACCAAGAAGATCAAAGACAAGTCATCCGCAGATGATGCAGACGGCAAAGAGCAAAAGAGATTCATCCGCAGATTGCGCAGATTTCGCAGATGGGAAAACCAAAAGATCAAAGAGAAGTCGTCCGCAGATGACGCGGACGGGAAAGAACAAAAGAAATTGATCCGCAGATTGCGCAGATTTCGCAGATGGGAAAATCCTAAGATCAAAGAAAAGTCATCCGCGGATGGCGCAGACGGTGCAGATGGCAATCTGTGAATGAGGATGAGCCAAAGGGGCAAAGAATAAAATGACAATCCACCGCGACCCACAAACTTATGCGATTATTGGCGCTGCAATGGAAGTTCACCGTGTGTTGGGAACGGGTTTTTTGGAAGCAGTTTATCAGGAAGCCCTGGCCAAAGAATTTGGTCTGCGCGGGATCCCTTTTGCGCGAGAAGTAGACCTGGTCATCACCTACAAAAATGAGCCTTTAGCCTGCCGTTTCCGCGCTGATTTTATCTGTTATGATGACATCATCGTTGAGCTGAAAGCTCTGAGCGCACTGGGCGGCATTGAGGAAGCTCAGGTGATCAATTATCTCAAAGCTACCGGCTTGCAGCGTTCGCTGTTGATCAATTTCGGAGCGCCCTCGCTGGAATATAAGCGCATTGTGCTGAACTTTCAGTTATCCCATGAGCCGCTCGCCGAGAGCCCCGCGCTGTGAGAGCAGACGCAATCTGCCATAACGTCTGACAAAGCAATCAATGAGGAAAATGGAATCCTGATGGAAATTACCCTTCGCAAAGCTGTACTGGATGACAGCCGCGCCCTGGCGGCGTTGATCCGCGGGATCGGCTGGTTTCACCGTTTTGATGCGGAAGATTTGGAAACAACCGCGGCGCGCATCGCGGCTCACCTGGGCCTGTGCCTGGGGGACGATTCGCACGATGTGTGGCTGGCAGAGGACCCGCAGGGCCGCCTTTTGGGGTATGTGGCGGTGCATTGGCTGCCGTATTTGATCCTGAAAGGCCCGGAGGGATATATTTCGGAGCTGTTTGTGGAAGAGGCCGCCCGTGGCCAGGGGGTGGGCCAGCGTCTTTTGACGGTGGTTCGCGAAGAAGGCGTACGGCGGGGGTGTTCACGGCTGAGCCTCATCAATTTCCGGCAGCGCGAATCCTATGAGCGCGGGTTTTACCGCAAGGCCGGCTGGAGTGAACGCGAGACGGGCGCCAACTTTGTTTTGAGCCTGATGGATTAATCCGGGGAATCAAAAAAGCGGCCTGGGTAGGCCGCTTGGAAAGATGAATTGAAAAATGGATTAGGGCAGACCGCCGGTAACCTTGAAGGTGGTCTCGACGGGGTTCCCGTTGAACAAATAAGGTTCGTCCACCCCGGGGAATTCGAAAACGGCAACTTTACCGACGTCCACATGAATGATGGCGTGCAGGGTCTCGGTGGCTTTGGTGATGTCCACTTTGATCTGGGAATTCATGTTGCGGCCCTCGGCGAGGGTGCCGTAACCGATGATTTCATTGGCTTTGCCGTCTTTGTCGTTGTAGATGACCAACCAGCCGGCCACTTCACTCCAGCTTTCGTCCAGAATGACGCGCTTGTTGGGGATGGCCTGGTCGCTGATTTTAATGTACGGCCCGGCGACTTCGGTGACGGTGACGATGGGGGCGGGAGCCTGGGCGCCGTTCCCACCCGTAGTGGTGCTGCCTTCGGCGGTGGGGCTGGCAGCGGGCTGGCAGGCCGCCACCATCAACGCGGTCATGATCAGCAGGCTGAGAATAAACAACATGCGACTCCATTTAGCGATTTTCATCTTCCTTCTCCCTTGGTTTTTTAGGATGGCGTTTTCTGGAGCGCCATCTGCTGTGACAGTGAGATAATATTAGCATAAATCCATATAGGAATCTATATGGTAAAAGATCAATTTTTCAATGTTTTGACACTATCTTGACACAGGGAAAAGGGAGCTGAGGCGGTTCTGTGCGCTGGCAGCGGACGCAGTATTTTAGGGGAGAAACCATTTGCGCAGCACGGATTTCAGGCGGGGGGCCAGGGTTTGGTAAACGGGGCAGCGGTCGTACACCCCGGTGAACGCCAGCACCAAACCAGCGGCCAGGGGCAGCAGCAGCCCGCCCTGACTGAGGCTGAGCACCACCAGGGCCAGGCCAGCGCCCAGGCGCAGCACCCGGTCGGCGGGGGAGGGGCCGCGGCGCAGGGGGCGGTTGGCGGCCAGGGCGGCGAACATTTCGCGAATGCCGTCGATATTTTGCGCACCCGTGCGGCGAAAGACTTCCTGGCCTTGCTGGTAGCCGATCAAGGTGGGGATGCCCATGACGCCCAGTTGGCGCAGCAGATCGTGGGAGGAATCGGCGTTGATGCGCAACAGGGTCACCGTTTGGCGGTTTTCCTCGGCGGCGCGTTCCAGGTCAGGGGTCATAGCGCGGCAGGGAGCGCACCAGGGGGCCCAAAATTCGACCAGGGTAGGAATATCGGCAGATTGGATCTGTTGGGTGAATTCATCAGGCTGCATGGCGGATCTCATCGACGGGGCGGGTGTTTGCCCGCCCCGTCATACATCACGAATGTTCGGCAGCGCTCAGGCGCGGTTGGTGCGGAACTTCAGCAAGGCGTAGATGGGGCAAAAACCGAACAGGCCGGTGAGCAGGGGTACAAACCCAATCACCTTCAGGAATAGGCCCAAGCCGCCGCTCACAAAACCACCCCAACCTAAAACCAATAAAACCAGACCTAAAACCACGCGGACGACACGATCCCAACTGGCTTCATTAATCCACTTTTGCATCTCAGCATCCTCCATTCATTAATAACCAATCGATAATGATTGGATGCGCGCCCAGGGAAAAAGTGACGGGCGCGCGCCGGCCGCAGAGAATTGGGCTGAAGAATGGGGGATCAGGAAATCAGGAGCTGAACGCGCACAGCCTGGCACAATGCCGGGCTCAGTTGGAGGCTTTGGCCGCTGGCTTCCAGGGTGATCAGCCGCCGTCCGCGGCCGTCCACCGCCTGCAGGGTCACAACTTGACCCGCAGCCAGGCCGGCGCTTTGCAGGAAGGCGTTTTCGGGGGGCGAGGCGCTCAATTGCAGCACCTGGGCGCGGTCGCCGGCTTGCAGCAGTGTCAGGGGCAGGCCGGGGTCGGGCGGGCGGGCGTTTCCGGCGGGGATGGGGCGGCCCGAGGGGCTGGCGGTGGGGCTGCCCAGATAGGCATCTAACTGGGCGGCGATTGAATCGCTGGTGATGTGTTCCAGCCGGCAGGCCAGGGCTTCTGCTTCGGCCTGGGGGGTGTGCAGGCGCTGCACCAGGAAAGTCTCCCACAGGCGGCGGCAGCGCAATATACGGCGGGTGATCTCCCAGCCCGCAGGGGTGAGCGAAACCCCTTTATAGGGCTGGTAAGTGATCAGGCCGCGCTCTTCCAGGCGGCGCGCCATCTGGTTGGCCGAGATGGGCTGGATCGAAAGCTGTTCGGCCACGCGATTCAGCGAGACCGGCTGGGGGTGGCCGTCTTCAACAAGCCGGGCGGCCGCCAGAAGGTGCATTTCTTCATTTTCGCTTAAGTTAATCGCGCTCATGACATTTTTGATACCCTAACATAACTTACACCCTTTTGCGCCAAAATTCAAGCGGTACTCCCCACAGCCTGCCAAAATCAGGACTGAATCGTTGCGCGCGGGTGACGTTTGAAACCTGACTTCCCCGGCTGAGGGCGGTATAATGCAGGTCACCGCGGCGCGGCACATTACACACACGAGACAGAACATGGACTTTTGGACATCTTTAGTGATCGCAGTGGGTCTGGCGATGGACGCCTTCGCGGTGTCTTTGGGAATCGGCACCACGGACGCAGCCCGCACACCGCGCCCGATTTTTCGCTTATCTTTTCATTTCGGCCTGTTCCAGGGGGGGATGACCCTTCTGGGCTGGCTGCTGGGCAGCACCGTGGCGCATTTGATTTCCGCGGTGGATCACTGGATCGCGCTGGCGCTGCTGGCCTTTGTGGGCATCCGCATGATTAAAAGCGGTCTCTCCCCTGATGAAGACCGCTGCGGATGCGCGGACCCGTCCCGCGGGGGGACTTTGGTGATGCTGTGTGTGGCCACCAGCCTGGACGCAATGGCGGTTGGGCTGGGCATGGCGATGCTTTCGATGAATGTGTGGGCGGCCAGCCTGCTGATCGGCGTGGTGACGCTGGGGTTGTCGCTGGTGGGGCTGCTGATTGGTCAGAGCCTGGGGGCGCACTTTGGGAAAAAGATGGAGATCGTGGGCGGCCTGATTTTGACCGGCATCGGCGTGCGCATTCTATTGAGCCACCTGCTGGTCTGAAGCCCGCGGGCTAAAGGGGCGCGGGCTGACCGGTGATCAAGTTGGCGCTGCAAAACGCGCAGGCGGGATCATTCACCGAACGCCAAACCACATCCGCGGGCTGCACCGGCGCGCCGCACATGGGGCAGCGGTTGGGCAGGCGGCGGATATCCCCCATCACGGCCGGCTGGGGGGCGGGGATAGGAGCGTCTTCCGGGGGGATCGGCTCGGCTTCAAAACGGTCTTCCGGCTGGCTGCGCGCTTCGGTCACCGGCGCTGGGGCGGGGTCGAGGGTTGGCTCCGTCGCGGCTGGCACTTCGGGTTCGGCGCCGCGAATGAAGGACTTGGCGACCATGCTCAGGCCGATCAGGATCAAGATGCCGGGCCACCACTGACCGGTGAGCCACAGGATGCCCAGGCCGATCAGCCAGATGGCGGCCTGAATGTTTTGACTGCTGTCTGCGTGTTTATTCCAATCGCTCATGATGGCGCTCCTTATCTACATATACGCAAATTGTACCCGAAAGGTTGCAGGAACGACTGCGATTTTCCCCCTGTGAGCGCTGAGCGGCGGATGATATCATCGGAGGGTCGGGCAGAGTTTTTATTCCACAACGGCAGGACAGAGGGTGTATGGGTGAAGCTGCGGCGTTATTAACGGCGTGTTGTTGGGTGGTGTCCAGTCTGGCATATTCGTCCTCGGTGCAGGTGGTGGGGGCGCCGGTGGTGAACCGTGCACGCCTGGTGATGGCGATAGCCTTCTTAATGGTAACGCACCGCCTGCTGATGGGCACGTGGTTCCCAGCGGCGGAAGGGGTGCGCTGGCTGTGGCTGGGGCTGTCGGGACTCGCCGGGCTGGTTTTGGGCGATTGGGCGCTGCTCAGCGCCTACGGCCTGGTCGGCCCGCGCATCGCCACGCTGATGATGGCGGTCTCACCGGTGATCAGCACCTTTTTGGCCTGGGCCTTCTTGGGTGAGCGCCTGCAGGGCTGGGAGTATCTGGGCGTGGCCCTGGCGCTGGCGGGGGTGGGGCTGGTGGTCTTTGAACGCACCGACGGCCTGGGGCGCAAAGTTGCGCCGCGGCGGTACTTTTTGGGGGTGCTGGCCGGCCTGGGGGCGGCGGCGGGGCAGTCATCCGGGTTGATCCTGGCCAAGGCCGGGCTGGTGGGAGGATTTTCGCCCCTTTCGGGGGTGCTGATGCGCATGCTGGTGGCGGGTGCGATCCTGTGGCTGGCGACGCTTGTGGGGGGGCGGGTGCGCGCTACCCTGACCACCTTGAACCAGAACCGGCCGGTGATCGGGCGCATCGCCCTGGGGAGCCTGATGGGGCCGTTCGTGGGCGTGTGGCTTTCCTTGGTGGCGGTGCAGGCCAGCCATGTGGGCGTGGCCTCCACCCTGATGGCCATGACGCCGGTGCTGATTCTGCCGGTGGTGCGTTGGGGGCTGAAAGAGCAGGTCAGCCGCCGGGCGGTGTTGGGAACGCTGGTTTCGATTGTGGGAGTTGCGGTGATTTTTGTGGGGGGATGAGGCGGCCAATCAGCCAGCAGGCCAGGAATGACAGGGTGACGCCGGCTTCCACGGTCAGCCCGTACAGCCAGCGGTTGGACACGGCGCTGAGCGGGCTGGCGCCGGCCGGGGGGGCGAAGAGATACATGTAATTGCTGCCGGTGAGCCAATTCACAACCACCACCAGCAAGGCGAACCCCTGGGCTGCTCCCCAGGCCAGGAAAAAATCGCGGGTGCTGGGACGAAAGCCGTCCGCCGCCAGGGCAACCGAAACGCACACCAGCAGGCCGTGCGAGAGCATGTAATGAAAGAACGCAAAGTGGGGAAAGCCGTACAGGCCCAGATCAGGGAAAAGCAAAGCCGCAGCCGCACCGGAAATGCACCAGAAATACGCCGCCGACACCCACCCACGGCGTTGGGTGAGCAGCGCCGCGGCCCCCACGAACATACTGGCGCTGCACGGGTGCAGCGGCAGCACGGTTTGCAGCGAGGCTGCCCCCACCGCCGCCAGCCACGTGACCCAGACGGCCTGCAGGGCGAGCAAGGCAAAGGCCAGGGCACGGTGAAAGCCCTGCGAGGGGCGCACCCAGCGGTACACGGCCCAGGCCGCCAGCAGGATGAGGGTCAGCGCGCTCAGGTGGGCAGGCCCAAAGGCTTCAAAGGGGGCGGCAAAGTAGTAACGGGCGAAGGGGGACATGCGGACGGCGGGTTCCTTTCGCCTCTGATTGTACCGCAAGGGGAGGCGCAAGGCGCTTTGCTTGACAAAGGCAACGTGGAAAGGATATACTGACGATAATTCCCGAACCCATCTTCTATTGATTCCCCAAGTGAGGGGGCATGCCGTTCCGAAAATCCAAAGGACTCTCCCGAAATACATGGATCGGCATCACGCTAGGATCGCTGGCGCTGCTGTTTTTGATTGCCTTTTGGCAGGAGATCATGCTGGTGCTGGCGCGCGTGATCACGGTGCTTTTGGCGCTGTTGGCCCAGGAGCTGCCGGAAATCACCCTGGATATGCGCCGGGCGATCAATGTGGTGGTGTTTTTCAACCTGATCGGCGGTTTTTTCCTCATGTTCCAGGCCTGGCTGCTGCTGACCTCGGCCCAGGCGCTGCTGCCGGTGGCGGGGTTTCGGGATGTGGCCCGCACTGCTTTTCATTTGGTGCTGTATATTTTCCGCCGGCACGGGGCGGCTGTTTTCATTAAAGACGGCGAGATCAAGGCCACCTCGGAGGAACTGCGCCGCTCAGGGCGCGGGGTGGTGGTGGTGGATTTTAACAGTGCGTTGGTGCTGGAAGAAACCGTTCCCACCCCCAGCGTGATGCGCGTGTTCGAAAACCTGGTGGACTCCGTTCTGGTGACCCTGGGGTTGGCGGACCCCTATCAAAATCCGCGTACGATGGGTACGGGCATTTCCTTCACCCGCCCGCGTGAGCGCATTCGGGCGGCGGTGGATCTGCGCAGCCAGTTCCGCCTGCGCCCGCAGAACCTTTCCTACTCGCGCGACGGCATTGAGCTGCGCGCCAATGTGTGGTCCAAATTCACCATCGGCCAGGAGCCGGAGGTGCTGCAAGTGACTTATCTGGGGGATATGCGCGCCGAAAACCTGCGCGTGGTGGGGCTGCAGGCCGTGGATGAGACCCACGTGCGCGTGGCTTCGGTGGGGCGCGCGGACGAGCTGGATGACGCCGATCGGGCTGAAATTCACCATCAGACCTGGGTGGATCTGCGCCGCGGGCAGATGAGCGGGTATGCGCCCCTGCCCAGCACCTCACTGCTGCCGGTGTTTAACGCTCAGCGTGTGTTCGCGGCGGTGTTTTCGGAGGCGCGCAACGCCCAGGAAGAAGTCATCCCCTGGGACGAACTGCCCACCCTGGTGGCCACGGATTTGTACCGGCGGGTGGTGATGGAAACCAATTACGACGAATTCTATGACATCCGCACGCCGGATCATTTTCCCTTGGATGATATCAAGCGCAAGCTGCGCATGCAGATGCGCAACAACGGCATTTTGGCCTACCGCCTGGTGATGCGCACGGGCGGCCAACCGCTTTTGAAGGCCGACGATCAGGGCGACTGGGTGCGGGGCGAGGTGTTCTCGGTGTTCGACCTGCAAACCTCCGCCGTGCGCAGCCTGACCGCGCCCAAGGTGCTGCGCGACCGCGGGATCAAGGTCATCGCCAGCGGTTTCGGCGACCTGATGCCGGTTTCGGAAGGGGTATACCAGCAGCGCCTGGATCATTTGCTGGCCCGCTGGGACCGCGACACGGAATTGATTCACGCGCGCAACGAGCTGGACGCGCTGCGCATTCGCGGACGGGCGCGCCGCCAGGCCCAGGAAGAGCTGAACGTGGTGCTGGCGCGTATTTTGGAGACCCGCGAACACACCCAGGAGATTATGGCCCTGCGGGTGTTCCAGGCCATTGACGGCATGGCGGCAGACCCCAAAACGCGCCGCTTCCTGCCGGCGGAAACGCTGGATATGATCAACAAGCTGCAAAGCTGGCTGATGCCCCCTCAGCTGCCCAAGGCTTAAGGACGAGCGATGCAGAACCGTATGCCGCGATTCAACCGCAGACGCGAACGACCTCAGGTGGACACCGAGGCCTGGCAGCAGCTTTTGGCGCTGGTGCGTATGGGACTGGTGGTGCTGATGCTGAGCGGCTTTGCGTTCTTGGGCGGGGCGCTGTTTGAAGATGTGGATGTCAACGGCATTGCCGATAGTCTGCACGGCGCCAACATCCTGCTGCGCTTCTTCCCGCTGTGGATGTTCCGGCTGGGAGTCTGGATTTTCCACCCGCTGCATGTGCGCTATGCCATTGCGCCGTTGGCGGCTTTGGTGGCGGTGATGGTGGCGGGGGCGCGCTTCGTGCAGGATATTTACAACCTGCCGAAATTCTCCCACGGGCTGAAATACATCCTGTCTTCGATGTTCGGCCTGGAGTACCCGGAACTGACCATTGACGGCGGGCAGATGGTTCGCGGTAAGAAAGAGGTGAACCTGATTGACGCGGTGGGCGGGCCGGGGTATGTGCTCATCCAGCCGGGGAATGCGGTCTTGTTCCGCGAGCTGCGCCGCCCGTCCAACGTCAGCATCACCCGCTCTTACTTTGTGGCCCCCTTCGAAACCGTGGGGCAGATCGCCAATTTGGACGACCAGCACGACTCGAATAACGACGTCAAGACCATGACGCGCGACGGGATCCTGGTGATCCTGCACGATGTGCAGTTCCGCTACCGCATTCTGCCGGAAGAATCCGGCGGGCGCGTCATCCGGCGCTCCTTAGACCGGCCTTACCCCTATTCCGAAGACGCCATGCGCAATATGGCCTATAACCTCTCGGTGACCAAAGACGGCTTAGAGAGCTGGCATGCGGCCGTGCGCAAATCGGTGACGGGGGTGATCAGCGATTACATCAACAGCCATTATCTCGACGAGCTAACCGCGCCGATGAACGAAGACCGCTCGCCGCGGGATGTGATCCGCGCGGATTTTGACCTGCCCGACCGCAAAGCGCGCCTGAAGAATTTGGGGGCGGAACTGCTGTGGATTGACATCGGCCATATTGAGATCGTTCAGGAAGCCGTGGATGAGCGCCGCGTGGGCTATTGGGCGGCAGAGTGGCTGGGGGATGCCAACGCCAAACGGGCGTTCAGCGATGCGCGCCGCCAGGCTTACACCGAATTGGGGCGGGCCGAGGCCCAGGCGGAGGTGATCATCAGCATCGCCCACGCCTTGGAGAATGTGCAGATGAACAACGATCCCCGTGAAAACCTGCGTACGATCTTCTTACAGCGGGTGGCCAGCACCCTGGACGCGCTGCGCGACCAAAACTTGAGGAACCAGGAGGGTGAGCCCCATGATTGACCTGGAGGCCGTCCTGCAGTGGATGACAGAGTTTGAACCGATGCGCCTTTCACAGGCGGTGCGCACTAAGGTGGAGGCGATGAACGCGCCGGAAGTGACCAAGAGCCGCATGGCGGTTCTGATGAACGACGCCTTGAACACCGCGCGCGCCAGCACAGACCGCTTGGAATACGCCGAAGCGCTGGTGTACACCGCGGTGAAGCGCTACCAGCACAATTACCGCCTGACCGCCAGCCAGAATTTGCAGGAAGCCCTGACTATTTTCCCGCAGAATTCCTATAAATATGGGGTGACGGCTTATATGTTGGGTTGGGTGCTGTGGGATATGGAGGAGCGCGAAAACGCCCAGTCCTATTGGCAGCAGGCGCGAGGGGTCTTTGACAAAAAGCGCGCCTTCCTCCAGCAGCGTATGGATGGGATGCAGGCCGACATCGGTACGGCGGGCGTGGACGATATGGGCGAGGTGTACAACGACTGGCTGCACAAGTGGGGTGAAAAATACCTGCGGGAACAATCGGCTCAATTGGTGGAAATTTTGGAGCGGAAACGCCGCCGCCGCGACGTGACCGCCTACGACACGATTGACCGCCTGCTGGACAGCGTCTTTCGCACCAAAGAATATCAGGCCGAAGCTGAGGCCTGCGT
>DAIOUB010000052.1:0-3750 GCA_036751735.1 Levilinea sp.
CCCTATAAATACCCCAACATCTACCGCGGCTTGCAGGCCCTCATCGTCAGCAAGACCGATCTGCTCCCCTACATTCAGTTCAACATGGACTATTTCCTGAAAGGCGTCGAAGCCCTCAACCCTGGGCTGGTGCATTTCCCTGTGGCCGCTCTGCAAGGGGACGGTATGGACGCCTGGATCCAATGGCTGACAGAGCAGGTCGCCGCGAAGAAGAAAGCCTGATACCTGTATGACGGACGGCAATATCGGTTGCAAAATTTGGGTGCGCGGCATCGTTCAGGGCGTTGGTTTTCGCCCCTTTGTCTACACGCAAGCCGTCACCCACCAGCTCACCGGCTGGGTGCGCAACACTTCCAGCGGCGTCGAGATCGAAATCACCGGCCGACCCGCCGGGGTGCAGTCATTCCTCACCGCGCTGAAAGACAACCCGCCCCCCCTGGCGCAAATTGATTCGGTCGTCACCGAGCCCATCCCCCCCGCCGCAGACAGCGCCTTTGTCATCCTGGAAAGTCACCCCGAACCCGGCGCGTTCATTCCGGTCTCGCCGGATATGTCCATCTGCCCCGACTGTCAGCGCGAACTTTTTGATCCCGCCGACCGCCGCTTCCGCTACCCCTTTCTCAACTGCACCCACTGCGGCCCGCGCTTTTCCATCATCCGCGACATCCCCTACGACCGCCCCCTCACCAGCATGGCCGGGTTCCCCATGTGCCCCGACTGTCTGCACGAGTATCACGACCCCCTCGACCGCCGATTTCATGCCCAGCCCGTGGCCTGCCCGGCCTGCGGCCCCCAGGTTTGGCTGCAAGCCGCCGACGGCAAGCGTCTGGCCGAGCGGGACGATGCCGTGCATCTGGCCCGCAAAATGCTCAAGGAAGGCGCCATCCTGGCCGTCAAGGGCCTGGGAGGCTACAACCTGGCCTGCGACGCCGCCAACCCCCAGGCCGTGGCCGAGCTGCGCCGCCGCAAGCAGCGCTCCGACAAGCCCTTCGCCCTCATGGCCTTCGATACGGCCGCCGTAGTCCGCCACTGTCAGCTAGACCCCGCTTCCGAGGCCCTCCTCACCGCCCCCCAGCGCCCCATCCTGCTCCTCAACCGCCTGCCGGGCGCGTCCGTCGCCCCCCAGGTGGCCCCCGGTCAGGTGACTCTGGGGGTCATGCTGGCCTACACCCCCCTGCACCTGCTCCTGCTGGAGCCGGAACCGGACTATCCTGATCTGTGGGTCATGACCTCCGGCAACCTCTCCGAGGAGCCCATCGCTTATGTGGACGGAGAGGCCCAGGAACGCCTCTCCCCCCTGGCCGATGCCTTTCTACTGCACGACCGCCCCATTCACATGCGCGTGGACGATTCGGTCTTCGCCCTGGCCGATGGTCAGCCTTACCCGGTCCGCCGCGCCCGCGGTTACGCGCCCGATCCCATCCGCCTCTCCGGCCCCGCCCTGCCGCCCATTTTCGCCGCCGGCGCCGAGCTGAAAAACACCTTCTGCCTCACCCAGGACCGCTACGCCTTCCTCAGCCACCACATCGGCGATTTGGAAAATTACGAAACCCTGCGCTCCTACGAAGAGGGTATTGCCCATTACGAACGTCTTTTCCGTGTGCAGCCTCAGGCCCTGGTCTGCGACCTGCACCCCGATTACCTTTCCACCCGTTACGCCCAGCAGCGCGCCGCCGAAAGCGGCCTGCCCATCCTCCAGGTGCAGCACCACCACGCCCACCTGGCCGCCTGCCTGGCGGACAACGATTGGCTCGACCCTGATCCGGTCATCGGCCTGTCCTTTGACGGAACCGGCCTGGGACCGGATGGGGCCATCTGGGGGGGCGAATTCCTGCTAGGCCACTACGCCAACTGCCAGCGTCTCTACCACCTGGCCTATACCCCCCTCCCCGGCGGCGACCAGTCTGTGCGCAAACCCGCCCGCATGGCCCTGGCCCACCTGTGGCAGTCCGGTCTCGATTGGGAACCAGACCTGCCGCCCGTCCAGGCCCTGTGCTACGAAGAGCGCACCTTGATCCGCATTCAGTTGGAGAAGTCCATCAACGCCCCGCTCACCTCCAGCGCCGGCCGCCTGTTTGACGCCGCCGCCGCCCTCATCGGTGTGCGCGCCGAAGCCACTTACGAAGGACAGGCCGCCATTGAACTGGAAGCCCTGGCAGACCCGCAGGAGACCGGCCGCTATGAATTTGACCTGCACGGCGCGCAAATTGACCCTGGGCCGCTCTGGCAGGCTCTGTTGGCCGATTGGCGTGCGGGCACACCCACGCCGGTCTTATCTGCCCGCTTCCATAACAGTCTGGCGGCTCTGGCCGTACAGGTGTGCCTGAACATTCGCCAGCAAAGCTCCGCCCGCACCGTTGCGCTCAGCGGCGGGGTGTGGCAGAATCGTACCTTACTCACTAAAACCCTCTCCGGACTGCGCGCCGCGGGCTTCACCGCCCTCGTCCACCGCCGTGTGCCCACCAATGACGGCGGCATCGCCCTGGGTCAGGCCCTTATCGCCGCCCACAGCCGGAATGAAACCGTGCTTTTACCTTAGGAGGTTTACCATGTGTCTGGGTGTCCCCGGTAAGATTATCGAAGTGTATCAAGACAGCGGCATGCACATGGCCAAAGTGGATTTTGGCGGCGTCATCCGCGAAGTGTGCGTGGAAGCCCTGCCCGAAATTCAGCCCGGTGAATGGACCATCATCCATGCCGGTTTTGCCCTCAGCATTCTCTCCGAAGAAGAAGCCCAGGCCACCCTGGACTGTCTGCGCGAGATTGAGCTGCTCAACGACGAACTCGACCTTCCCGCACCCTCGGCCCAAGGTTGATCACTATGCAGTTCACCGCCGAATTCCGCGATTCCGCCCTGGTTCACAAGGGTATTGAAGAAATCCGCCGCACCGTCACGCGCCCCTGGACGCTGATGGAAATCTGCGGCGGGCAAACCCACGCCCTGCTCAACACCGGCCTGGATGAAATGCTCCCGCCCGAAATTGAGCTGGTGCACGGCCCTGGCTGTCCAGTATGTGTCACCTCGTTGGAATTGATTGACAAAGCCCTGGCCATCGCTGCCCAGCCCAAGGTCATATTCACCTCCTACGGCGACATGCTGCGCGTCCCCGGCTCGCGCGAAGATCTGTTCTCGCTGCGCGCCCGCGGAGCGCAGGTGCGCGTGGTCTATTCCCCGCTGGATGCGGTGCGCATCGCCCGCGAAAATCCCGACCGTCAGGTGGTCTTTTTCGCCATCGGTTTTGAAACCACCGCCCCCGCCAACGCCGCCAGCCTGCTGCAGGCGCACGCCTTGGGCTTGAAGAATTATTCCCTGCTGGTCTCGCATGTGTGCGTCCCCCCCGCCATGCACGCCATTCTGAGCAGCCCCACCTGCCGCGTGCAGGGCTTCCTGGCCGCCGGGCATGTCTGCGCCGTCATGGGCTACCGCGAATACCTGCCCATCGCCGAGCAGTACCGCGTCCCCATCAGCGTCACCGGGTTTGAACCGCTGGATCTGGTGCAGGGCATCTTGCTCACCGTACGCCAATTGGAAGTCGGGACCTACGAGGTGCAAAACGCCTACCCCCGTGCCGTCACCCTTCAAGGCAACCTGGGCGCTCAGGCCATCATCTCCCGCGTGTTCCAGCCCTGCGACCGCAACTGGCGCGGCATCGGCCCCATTCCCATGTCGGGCTGGGGTCTGCGCCCCGAATGGGCGGCCTACGACGCCGAGCAGCGCTTCTCGGTCGCGCACATCCAGACCCAGGAATC
>DAIOUB010000052.1:3850-5381 GCA_036751735.1 Levilinea sp.
TGCCCTCCGGCCGCATTGCGGTGTCCACCGATTGTCACATCGTCGCTCCCCTCTTCTTCCCCGGCGGTGATATCGGCCGTCTGGCGGTGTGCGGCACAGTCAACGATGTGGCCATGTCCGGCGCGGTTCCCCTGTACCTGACGGCGGGCTTTATCCTCGAAGAGGGCCTGCCCATCGCCGTGCTCCAGCGCGTGGTCGCCTCCATGCAGGCTGCCGCCCAGGAAGCCGGGGTTCATATTGTGGCGGGTGATACCAAAGTAGTCGAAAAAGGCAAAGCCGACGGACTGTTCATCACCACTGCGGGCGTGGGTTGGCTGCCGGAAGACCGCCAAATCGGTGGGGAGCTGGCCGCTGCCGGCGACCAGGTGCTGCTCTCAGGCTCCGTCGGCCAGCACGGTATGGCCGTTCTGGCTGCGCGCGGCGAACTGGGCTTTCAGGCGGAAATTTCCTCCGATGTCGCCCCCCTCAACAGCCTCATCCAGGACCTGCTCAAGGCCGCCCCCCACACCCACGTGCTGCGCGACCCCACCCGGGGCGGCCTGGCCACCACCCTGAACGAAATTGCCGTTCAGTCTCAGGTGTCCATCCGCATTGACGAAACCGCCGTGCCCATCCTGCCCACCGTACGCACCGTCTGTGAAATGCTGGGCTTCGACCCGCTCTATGTGGCCAACGAAGGCAAACTCATCGCCATCGTCCCCCCCGATGAGCTTCCCGCCGCCCTCAGCGCCCTACGCGCCCACCCCTACGGCGCCCAGGCAGCCCATATCGGCTCGGTGCAGTCCCAGGACCCCGGCCGCGTGCTGCTGCGCACCCAAATCGGCGGCACGCGCCTGCTGGACAAACTGGCGGGGGAGATGCTCCCGCGCATTTGTTAGCCGGGGGTAAATCCGGTATAATTGCAGCGCTGTACCCAATTCGATCCTTTTACGTGAGGACCTATGAAAATTAACTATCAGGAAACCACCAGCGATCTGGCCACCCGCATCAACATCCACAACCAATTCGGCGGGCGTGACATTGACGCCTGGATGCTCGATCTGCTCAAACTTCAGCCCGGCATGGATATTCTGGATGTGGGCTGCGGCGCAGGCAAACAGTGCTTCTCGTATCACACCTACCTCAAGGGCCGCGCCACTATCACCGGCGGCGACGTGAACCAGGAACTGCTGACCCAGGCCCGCGCCGAAGACGCCAAACGCGGCACCGGCATCCCCTTTATGGATCTGGACTTCAACAAAGCCTTCCCCTTCGAAGACAACCGCTTCGATCTCACCTCCTGCTGCTTTGCCATCTACTACGCCGAAGATGTGCCCTTCACGATGGGTCAGATGCACCGCGTGCTCAAACCCGGCGGGCGCATGTTCCTCACCGGCCCCATGCCCGCCAATAAGCAGCTTTTCTACGATGTGATCCGCGAGGCCACGAACAATAAGCCCATCCCGCCCATGCCCGGCTCCTCGCGCTATGAAAGCCAGTTCCTGCCGGTCATCCGCGCCATGTTCTCCAAAGTCGAAGTTCACCTCTTTGA
>DAIOUB010000052.1:5481-14953 GCA_036751735.1 Levilinea sp.
CTGTGCCTCGGCGCCCATCCAGATGACATCGAACTCGGCTGCGGCGCCCTGCTGCATCAAATGGCCGCCCTTTCGGACGTTCTCTGCGTCACCCTCTCCGACAACCAAAAGAACCCCGAGTTAAATCATCTGGTGGGGGAACATTACTCCAGCATGGGCGTACTGGGCTTGCCGCCGGAAAAGGTCATCCTCGGCCCCTTTGAAACCCGCCGGTTTCCCCATGCCCGCCAGGAAATCTTGGAATACATGCTGGATATCCGCCGCAAGTTCCGGCCGGAAATCGTGCTCACCCACACCCGCAACGACATCCATCAGGATCACAACACCGTTATGGAAGAAGCCTTGCGCGCCTTTCGTGGGGCCACCGTCCTGGGTTTTGACGTGCTGCGCTCCAGCTACGGCTTCTTCCCCAATTTTCTGGTGGAAGTCAGCGAAGAGGACGTGGAGAAGAAAATCGCGGCCTTAGCGGAATACAAGACCTACACCAACCGCTATTATTTCAGCCCCGAAATCACCCGCTCCACCCTGATCCGCCACGGCGCGCTGGCCGAACGTCCCTATGCCGAAGGTTTCGACATTCTGCGCATCGTCAGCGTCTTTGGCCGCCCGCCGGAAACCCCACAGGTCACCCCCTGATCTCTGCTTTTCCCGCCGCCCGAAGGTCCTCGCCCTCGGGCGGCTTTCTACCCCCCTCAGTCCTCTTGAACAAGGAGCATCCCATGCCCCCTTCTCCCATCCGCATCGGCATCATCGGCATCGGCCAAATTGGTCGTCACCATCTGGAGACCTACCGCTCCATCCCCGGCGTGGAGGTCGTCGCCGTGGCGGGCCGCGACCCGCAGCGCACCGCCCAGGCCGCCCAGGAAACCGGCGTGGACTGGTGGACCACCGATTACCACCAGCTTCTCGCCCGTGATGACGTGGATGCCGTCAGCGTCTGCCTGCACAACCACCTGCACCGCCCCGCCGCTGAGGCCGCCCTGCGCGCGGGCAAGCACGTCTACTGTGAAAAACCCATCGCCGGAACCTATGCAGACGGTCTGGCCATGCTCGCCGCGGCCCAGGCGGCCGGGAAGCACCTCGCCGTCCAGCTTTCTACCCTCTTCAGCCCCGAAATCAAAGCCGCTCGGCATGCCGTGGACCAGGGCTGGCTGGGGCATCCTTATTACGCCGCCTCCACCGGCTTCCGCCGCCAGGGCCGCCCCTATGTGGACGGCTACGGCACGCCCGCCTTTGTGCAGAAGAGTCAGGCCGCCGGAGGCGCACTGCTGGATATGGGCGTCTATCACATCGCTGCCCTGCTCTACCTGCTCGGCAACCCCGCCCCCCTACGCATCAGCGGCTGCACCGCCCAGGAAACCGAGATGGACGCCGCCCGCCAGCGCGCCAGCGGCTACGACGTGGAGGAATTTGCCTCTGGCTTTGTGCGCCTGCAAAGCGGCCTCACCCTGCACATCATCGAAGCCTGGGCTGCGCACCTCGACACCTTCGGCGGATCCTTCATCCTCGGTTCGCGCGGCGGTCTGCGTCTGGAACCCTTCGGCCTCTTCCAATCCCTTGGCGATCTTTCCCTCTCTGCCGCCGCCGACCTGGACGCCTTCCTCTACCGCCAGCACACCGTGCGCCAGCAGGGCACGGCCTACGACGGCCCTCAGCAGCATTTCATCGCCGTTCTGCGCGGCGAGGTGCCGCCCATCCCCACCGCCGAGATCGCCCTCAACACCCAGCGCATCTCCGACGGCATTTACCGCTCCCAGCAGTTGGGCCGCGAAATCGCCGTGGATGAAATTCCTGCTTAAATCAAAAGGGCGGGCTGCCCGGTGGACAGCCCGCCCCAAATCCCATCGAATTACGAAATTACTCGCCCGGCGTAAAGATCTTCACAATTTCCCATTTGCTGTCGGTAATGCGCATCAGCAGGATGGGCTTATTGTGGGGGTTATGCGTGTCGGATTCCATCGTCATCTTACCCGTGAACACCGGCACATCCTTCATCGTCTCCAGCGCATCCCGCACCGCTACCGGATCGGGCTTGCCGGTCTTATCAATGGCCACACCCACAGCATATTCAATCGAATACAGCGCGTCCAAAGCATAGTAAGCGTACACATTCGCCGCGGTTTTGTGCTTGGCTTCGAAGGCCGCGTTGAAATCCGCAAATTCCGGCGCATCCGAAGAAATACCGCTGCTCAGGTACGCGCCTTCCAGCTCCTTACCGGCCATGGTCAAGAGTTCATCCGCCACCCAGCCGTCGCCGCCCAGGAATTGGATCTTCAGGCCCAACGCCGCTGCCTGCTGGGCGATCAGCGCGATATCGCGGTAGGTTCCCGTCGGCACCACCAGCAGGTCCGCCCCAGAATCCTGCACCTTGGCCAGCTGTGCGCGGAACTCGGTGTCGTTGGCCATGTAGCCTTCCTTGGTGGCCATCACCCCGCCCAGTTCCACAAAGTGCTCTTCAAAGAAATTCATAATGCCCACCGAATAGGGAGCCGACACGTCGTAAATAAAGGCGGCCTTGCGCATTCCCAATTCTTTGTAGGCGAAATCAGCCAGAGCGTAGCCCTGATACGGGTCAATGAAGCACACGCGGAACATGTACGGATTCAGCTTGCCGTCTTCCGTCACGGTCACGTTGATGTTGGAAGCCGTGGTCGCCACCACCGGCACCTTGTTGGTGTTGGCAATTTCCGCAATCGGGATGGCTGCGCCCGACCATTCCGGCCCAATGATGGCTGCCACGCGGTCCTGCTCCATTAACCGCTTGGCCACCGCCACCGCATCCGTCACTTCGGAACGGCTGTCGTACACCACCATCTGCACCTTGTAGCCCTTAATCCCGCCGTTGGCATTGATTTCATCCACGCGGTCCTGGAGCGCCAGTTGGGCCGCCTGTCCCACATAGGAATCCGGGCCGGTCAACTGCGCGTTCAGGCCGATTTTGACCACTTTCTCCTGCTGGCAGCCGCTCAGAATGCCAGATAAGAGTGTGACCAACAACAACAAAGTAATCCATCCAGCGTTTCTCTTCATGACACTATCTCCTGTTGGGTTGGGGGGGTTTCTTACTCTGTCCGCGACAGAATAAAACGAGGGAATGAATAGAATAATGAGGGGGATAGGTACTTCCCTGGTCATCCTCCAATCAATTGCATTTTAAGTTCCAATGATTCTGGAAAATATCACCTTCACCCCCCTCAGGTGCATGATGATTGTATAGAACTTGATCGTAAAAGTCAACTGAATTTTAAAATGGAAAAACGGCAAAGGAACTAAAAAAGGGACAGCGGCTGCCGTCCCTTTGGTAATACCAGACAAGAATAGATCCTAATGTTCCATACGCCCGCCTGCCAACCCCTCAATTTCTTCGCGGGTCACATACTGCTTCACCAGCTGACCGTCGCGCATTTGCAGCACGCGGTCGGTGAAGGTCACCATGCGCAGGTCGTGCGTCACCATGATCCCCGCCCGGTTGTTCTCGTGAATCAAATTGGCAAAGGTTTCCACCACCTGATACGCCCGCTCCGTATCCAGGCTGGCCGTAGGCTCATCCGCCAGCACCAGACTGGGGTTGTGGATCAGCGCCCGTGCAATCGCCACGCGCTGCTGCTGCCCGCCGGACATCTGCGAAGGCAAATTGGCCATGCGTTCACCCAGCCCCAACCGCGCCAAAAGCTCCTGAGAGCGTACCCGCCCGGCCTTGTCCAGCCGTCCGTTGAGGCGCAGCATCAGCTCCACATTCTCCAGCGCGGTCAGGTACGGCACCAGGTTGTTGGCCTGAAAGGTGAAACCGATCTTCTCCCGCCGCAGCCGTACCCGTTCCATGTCCGACATCTGCGCCAGATCCACCCCATCCAAGAGCAGCTGCCCCGAGCTGGGCGAAAGCAGCGCCGCCAACATGGCCAGCATGGTGGTTTTGCCAGAACCGCTCGGCCCAACCAGGGCCACAAACTCGCCTTGCCGTACCTCAAACGAAACGTCATCCACAGCGCGGATCAGCCCCAGATCACTGGGATAGGTTTTGGCTACCCGCCTGGTCTCCAGTGCCACTGCTTGCCTGGGCTTGATCTCGTATGCTGTTGCTGCTTCCATAATTTGCGCGTCCATGCTTGTTTTCCTCTAACTGGATAAGCCCAAAGCCTTCAAAGGCTCGATGCGAACTGCGTAGCGGATCGAAACCAGCCCGCCGACAGGGCCAATCAGCAGCAGCAGCCCTAAAGCCAGCAGCGTGCGCTGACCGTTGAACACAATCGGAACCGTGGGCGGAAAGCTCAAAGAGAACAGGAAGGTCAGCAGCCCGCCGATGGCCACGCCCAAAGCCGTCACGATCAAAATTTGCAGCACCGAAGCCGCCGCGATCACCGGGTTGGGCGCGCCAATCGCCTTCAGCACCCCAATCTGCGGCACTTTCTGCAGCACCTGAATTTGGAAGAAGCCGCCGATCACTAGCAAACCGATAAACAGGGTGAACACGCCTTGAGTCTGAATGGTGCTTTGCTGAGCGCTGTACCCGGGCACATTCTGAATGGCCTTTTCAATCGTGGCAGTTTCCACATTCTGGATATTTTCAAAAATCCGCGCCTCCACCACTTCCATCTCCGCCGGGTTGCTCACCCGCACCACAATCACGTTGGCGGTGGGGTTGTTGCTGTTCACCTCCGCCTGCGATTTAGGCCGCACCTTATCCCAGGTCTGGAAAGGCACAAACGCCGTGGGCGCCAGCGAATACTGGCGGCTGTCGGTCAGCCCAATCACCCGCAGGCGGTATTCTTCCGTCTCGGTGCCCTGCGTGGACTGCACCACCACCGTGTCGCCCACCTTGATGTCCGAGCGCTCCGCCACATTGGAATCAATGATCATCTCGTTGGCTTTACTGGCGCGCAGCGGCTGCCCGCTGATCACCGGCGGCAGACCCGGGCGCCCAGGCTCGGCTCCAATCAGCGAGATCTTCAAAGTCTGGCCGCTTTCACGGGATACCAGGTTGACCGAAGAGGTTCCCAACGGGCCGGCGTTCTCCACTCCTGGCACGCGCCGGATGGAAGTGCTCAGCGCCGGGTCCACGCGGCTGGCGGCGATCAGAAAATCCGACTTTTCCGAATACACCAGCAGCTGCGCATCCAGCTTCGAGAGATATTCTCGGTTGCCGTTGCCCAATCCTTCGCCCAAAGCCGCGATGAACAGCACCAGCAGAGTAATCAAGGCGATCACCAGGCTGAACAGCAAAAAGCGCCCGCGGTTGCGCCACACTTCTTTAAAGGACAGAAAAACCGGCAGATCTGCCGAAGGGTTCGAAGCCTTAGTCGCCATGTGCGCCTCCTTCCGAATGGATAGCGCCGTTGAACGGCTGATCCCAGCGCATGCCCAGGAAGCCGCTCAGCAGCACCTCCACTGGCGGGTGGTCGGCAATATGGTCGTAGTAGTACGGCAGGCGGATGCGCCCATCCGGCCCAATCACAAACAGCGCCGACATCAGCATGGCGTCTTGCCCCTTGGGCGGCAGTTCCACCTTAAAGCCCTTTTTGGCAGCGCGCGCGTTCGCCCGCCACACATCAGCCGAAAGGAAGGTCTCGCGCAGTCCGCCGCGCCCCACCCCATAGGCCTGGTACAGGCCCCGCGTGGGATCCGCCAGGCACAACGTGCCGGGGATGCGCTCCGCGCAAAAAGCGGCGGTCTCTTCCTGCGTGCCCTGGGTCACCACCACCAGCCCCAGGTTATTTTCTTCCATCATCGGGCGCAGTTGAGATAAGTTGTCCAAAAGGGTCTTGCACTGCGGGCAGCCAAAATGACGGATGAATGCGAGCACAATAGGACGGGCTTGCCACAATTCGGAAAGCCGCAAGCTGCGTCCTTCACCGGTGACCACGTCGGCGTCAGGGGCAATTTGATCAAAGCGAAGTTGGGATTTGGGCTTCATACCTACGATTATACGCTTGATCGCGATAATCGTTATAGGGTTTGTACAAACTTTTTATCGATTCTGCCCGTCAGCGCAGAAATTGCCCCCTGCCGGAATAAACAAGCTAACTGCGGCGAATTCCGATCTGGATCTCGCCCTCAACCACCCGCACCGGATAGGCTGCGATGCCCTCCACCGCCGGAAGTTTCTTGGCCTCGCCGGTGCGCACGTCAAAGCGCGCCCCGTGCCGCGGACAGACAATCTCATGTCCTTCCACCTCGCCGTCCCCCAGCGGGCCCATATCGTGTGTGCATACATCTGAAATCGCGTAAAAGTAACCCGCGATGTTAAACACCACCACCGGCTTCTCGTCAATTTCCAGATACAGCCGCTCCCCATTGGGCAGCTCGTCCACATCCGCCACGCCGTAGAACGTGTACTCCGCTTCGTGTTCGTCCGCCATGCTTAAAACTCCTCGTCGTCGTCCACCAGAGCGTCGCTGGCTTCACCCAGGCCGTACAACCCCGCCTTCACCACCTTCAGCGAAAGCAGCGCACATTTCAGGCGCACCGGCCCCAATTCGATCCCCAGCAGGTCCAAAATGTCCTGCTTGGTCATCTGCTTCACTTCTTCCACGTTTTTCCCCAGGATGGACTCGATCAAAAGATCCGCCGATGCCTGAGAAATGGCGCAGCCGTGCCCGCTGAAAGCCGCCTCAGTGATGATACCGGCGTCATCTACGCGCACATCCACCCGAATCTGGTCGCCGCACAGGGGGTTTTCGTCCTCAAAGGTGTAATCATGCGGATCGAGGGTCCCGCGGTAATGGGGGTCTTTATAGCGTTCGATGATGATTTCGCGGTACATGTCGTCCATAACCAACTCCTTTGCCCCTACGCAAACATGCGCTTGACCTTCTCCACCCCTTCTGCCAGGCGGTCCACTTCTTCGATCGTGTTATACAGGTAAAAACTGGCGCGTGTGGTGGCCGGGAGCTTAAAGCGGTCGTGCAAGGGCATGGCGCAGTGATGTCCCGCCCGCACGGCAATGCCTTCGCGGTCTAATAATTGAGCCACGTCGTGAGGATGCGCTTCCTGCATAGTAAAGGACAGTACCGCCCCCTTGTGTTCCGCCGCCGGGCCAATCACCGTCACCCCGCTGATCTCAGCAAAGCGCTCCAGGGCGTAGCGGATGATGGTTTGCTCGTGTTCTTCCACCGCCTGCATGCCCACGGTTTTGAGGTAATCCACCGCCGCCCCAAAGCCGATGCCCTCGGCAATCGCGGGCGTCCCCGCCTCAAATTTATGCGGCAGGGTGTTGGCCGCGAACGTGCGCAGCGTCACCTTCTTAATCATGTCTCCGCCGCCCATGAACGGCGGCATGGCGTTCAGCAGGGCTTCTTTGCCGTACAGCGCACCGATGCCGGTTGGGCCGACCATCTTATGCGCCGAGAAGGCCAAAAAGTCCGCGTCCAGGTCGCGCACATCCACCGGCAAATGCGGCACACTCTGCGCCCCGTCCACCAGGGTCAAGGCCCCCGCCTGATGCGCCGCGGCGATCATCTCTTTGGCCGGGTTAATCGTCCCCAAGACGTTGGACATGTGCGTGAAGGCCACCAGTTTGGGGCCTTGCTCCAGCAGCTGCTGGTACACCGCCAGATCCAGCAGGCCGTCGTCCGTCACCGGGATGAATTCCAGGCGCAAACCGCGCTCCGCCGCCAACATCTGCCACGGAACCAGGTTGGAATGGTGCTCCATCTCGGTCAAAATCACCAGATCGCCCGCCTGAAGCTGTGTCCGCCCCCAGGTCATCGCCACCAGGTTGATCGCCTCGGTGGTGTTGCGCACAAAGATCACTTCCCGCGCGGTGCGCGCCCCAATGAACTGGGCGATCCGCTGGCGCGCGCCCTCATAGGCCGCCGTGGCTTCTTCCGCCAGGGTGTGCACTCCGCGGTGGATGTTGGCGTTGGAACGGCGGTAGTACTCATCCATCGCCGTCAGCACCATCTGCGGTTTTTGGGCCGTTGCCGTGGAATCCAGGTAGATCAACGGCACGCCGTTGTGAATCTGGCGCTGAAGGGTTGGGAAATCGGAGCGAATGCGCTGCAAATCAAAGGGGGTGGATGGGTTCACCGAGATCCTCGACTCATAACTCAAATGTGAGAAAAGAAATTACTCCGCCCGCGGCAGATTGGGTTTGGCGGGTTTGCGGGGCAGGCGAATATTGGTGGAATTCACCGGATACCACAAAATATGATCCGGCACCATCCAGCCGTCGGTCAAATACACGTTGCTGCGGAACTGCACAGCCACCATTTTGGCGTCCACCTGCACCACAATGCCCTTGAGCCACCCGCGAATACGCTGGCCGCCCTTCTCGTGGTCGCAAAACACCTCAACAATATCACCCACATCAAACACATATTCAGAATCAGGGGGGCGCATGAAAGGAACCGGTGCCATTTAATTTCTCCGCCGTTCAGATTTAACGGAACATTGTATCATACCCAGGCCGCGGCCGCACGGCCGCAGCCCGGGCAAAAATCAAAGGTCAATCACCCATCGCCTGCATCTTCTTTTGAATGGCCGCCTGGAATCGGGCGCGCACACCCTCAAAAGGAATCCGCTGCATGATCGGGTCAAAAAAGCCTTCCACAATCAGCCGTTCAGCCATCCGCCGGGGGATACCACGGCTGAGCAGGTAAAACACGGGTTCTTCATCCAGACGCCCCACCGTAGCGCCGTGCGTGCAGCGCACGTCGTCCGCCAGAATTTCCAGCCCAGGGATCGAATCGGCGCGGGCGTGCTCGCTCAGCACCAGATTGCGGTTCGCCTGATACCCGTCCGTCTTGGCCGCTCCCGGGGCCACATAAATCATGCCTTGCCACACCGAGCGGCTGTGATCCAGCAGCGCGCCCTTGAAGAGCAGGTCGCTGGTGGTATGCGGAGCTAGATGGTTCTGCTGGGTGTCGTGATCCAGATGCTGGTCGTGGTCGGTGAAGTAAAAGCCCGACATCTTGCCCACGCTCCCCGGCCCGGCCAGTTCCAGGTCGGAGAAATTCTTGGTCAGGTGGCTGCCCACCGCGCCGAAAACCCAGTCCAGCGTGCCGTCGCGGTCCACCCGGGCGCGTTCGTGGCTGAAGTTATAGATATTCTCGCCCCAGGATTGCAGCTCCACAAAGGTCAGCGCAGCGCCCGGCCCCACATACAGCTCCACAATGCCGGCGTGCAGGGCCGCCTGCAGGCTGCCCTCCGGAGAAGCCGCCTCGTGCACATACGTCACCGCCGCGCCTTCTTCCAGGTGCACCAACAGATGTGAGAAATGCGCCAGGCCTTCGCCCGCGCCCCACAGCAGGCTGTGCAGCGGCTGTTCCACGCGCACACCGCGCGGCACGTACAGCAGCAGGCCGTTCTGCGCCAGCGCCGCGGCCATCGCCGCGAATTTGCCTTCGCCTGGGCGCACGACCTTGCCGATAACTTTTTCCAACAGTTCAGGATGCTGTGCCTGAGCTGTGCGCAGATCGGTGAAAACCACACCCTGCGCGGCCACCGCCGGGTCCAGCGTCACCTGCGAGCCGCC
>DAIOUB010000052.1:15053-17882 GCA_036751735.1 Levilinea sp.
AGGTCTTTTTCGGTAAAAACAAAATCTTGGGCGGCCGCGGTGCGGCGCACGCCTCGAACAATTTTAGGGGTGTCTGCCATAGTGTTCGCTGTCCTTCCTCAACCGATGGAGCCTTCCATTTGGAGCTGGATCAGGCGGTTCATTTCCACGGCATATTCCATGGGCAGTTCCTTGACCAGCGGTTCAATAAAACCAGAAACCACCATCGTAGTCGCTTCTTCTTCGCTCAATCCGCGGCTCATCAGGTAAAAGAGCTGTTCCTCACCCACCTTCGACACCGAGGCTTCGTGCCCAATGTTGACCCGTTCTTGATCAATCTCAATATACGGGTAGGTGTCTGAGCGCGACTGAGGATCCAGCAGCAGCGCATCGCAGACCACATTCGAGCGCGAGTTGACCGCGTCGCGGTGAACTTTCAGCAGCCCGCGGTACGAAGAACGTCCGCCGCCGCGGCTGATGGATTTCGAGGTGATCTTGCTGCTCGTATCGGGGGCCAAATGCACCATCTTGCCGCCCGCATCCTGCTGCTGACCCGGCCCAGCAAAGGCCATCGAGAGAATTTCCCCGTGCGCGCCGCGTCCCACCAGATAACAGGAGGGGTATTTCATCGTCACTTTCGAGCCCAGGTTGGCGTCCACCCATTCCATCGTGCCTTCTTCGTGGACGATCGCCCGCTGAGTCACCAGGTTGTACACGTTGTTCGACCAGTTCTGAATGGTCGAATAGCGCACCCGCGCGCCCTTCTTGACCACAATTTCAATCACACCGCTGTGGAACGAATCGGTGGTGTACTGCGGGGCCGTGCAGCCTTCCACATAGTGCAGCTGCGCGCCCTCATCCGCGATGATCAGGGTGCGCTCAAACTGCCCGATGTTGGCCACGTTCAGGCGAAAATAGGCCTGCAGCGGCAAGTCCACCTTCACACCCTTGGGCACGTATACGAACGACCCGCCCGACCACACCGCGCTGTTCAAGGCCGCAAATTTGTTATCCTCAATGGGGATAATCGTGCCAAAGTGTTCACGGAACAGGTCAGGATACTGGCGCAGGCCGTCCTCAATGCTGACAAAGATCACGCCCGCTTTTTCCAGGTGCTCCTGCACGCGGTGATACACCATCTCCGACTCATACTGCGCCCCCAGCCCAGCCAAGAAGTGCTGCTCGGCTTCGGGGATGCCCAGGCGGTCGAAAGTTCGCTTGATATCATCCGGCACATCGTCCCAGGAACGGCCTTCTTTGTCCGAGGGTTTCACGTAATAGATCAAATCGTCCAGGTTCAGGTTGGACAAATCCGGCCCCCAGGTGGGAATGGGGCGCGCCTGAAAATGGGCCAGGGCCTTCAGGCGGAAATCCAACATCCACTGCGGCTCGCCCTTCATGGCCGAAATCTGCGCCACAACTTCCGCGTTCAGGCCTCTGCCGGTGTTAAACACCGAGGTGTCCGGGTTGCTGAACCCGTATTTATACTCACCCAGCTTTTCTAAATATTCGGCTTGCGGGTTTGAACTCATCATCGCCTCCAGGCAGTCAGGTCACATACCAGTAAATTAGCCGTTAACCGCTTCGCCTTCGTATTTTTCGCGCACCCAATCGTAGCCGTGTTCTTCCAGGCTCAGGGCCAGTTCCGGGCCGCCCGATTCCACAATGCGCCCGCCCAACATCACGTGCACAAAATCCGGCTGAATGTAATTCAGGATGCGCTGGTAATGGGTGATCACCATCACCCCCAGGTCTTTGCCGCGCAGCGTGTTCACACCTTCGGATACAATTCGCAGCGCGTCAATATCCAGCCCCGAGTCGGTCTCATCCAACACCGCGATTTCCGGCTTCAAGGTCGCCATCTGCAAAATCTCGGCGCGTTTCTTCTCACCGCCCGAAAAGCCGTCGTTTAAGTAACGGCCAGCAAAGGCGTGATCCATGCGCAGCATGTCCATCTTTTCTTTGAGCATCTTGCGGAATTCGGGAATGGGCATGCCCTTATCTTCCGGGTTGACCGCCTTGCGGCGCGCGTTCAGGGCGGTGCGCAGGAAGTTCGCCAGCGTCACCCCTGGGATCGCCACCGGATACTGGAAGGCCAGGAAAAGCCCCAACCGCGAGCGCTCATCCGTTTCCATTTCCAAAATGTTCTGGCCGTTAAACAAAATCTCGCCGTCGGTCACCTCATAAGCCGGGTGGCCCATGATCGTGTACGAAAGCGTGGATTTCCCCGTGCCGTTGGGGCCCATGATGGCGTGCACCTCGCCGGATTTTACAGTTAAATCCAATCCCTTGAGGATTTCTTTACCTTCGATGCTGACATGTAAATTGCGAATCTCCAGAACGGACATGGAAGCGCTGCTCCTTTTTGCACAATTTCATTTCGGCGAACCGAAATGCAGTTGATGTATGAAATCTGGCCGGATTATATCATAATAGGGGTAATTCGGTCAATATTTATTATAATATTCTTATATATTCTAATTTCTTAAAGAACAAACCGCCGCGGTGATCTGCGGCGGTTTTTATGTACGCGTTGATTAAGCCTGTCGTTCCAGCCAGGCCAGGGCTTGCTCGGCCGCGGCGTGCCCCAACTGTGCCGCCCGCAGGAAGCAGCGCTGCGCGGTGGCCCGATCCCCCTGGCGGGCAGCCGCCCACCCCAGCCACAGCCACGCATCCGCGTTGTCCGGCTGCTGCTCCAACACCTTGCGCAAAACCGCGTATCCCTGGCGGATATTGCCGCTTTTCACCTGCTGAATGCCCTGTGCCAACAGATCCGCTCCATCCACACGCTCCCGCGGCACCACCTGCGGCGGGCGCGCCGCCATGCCCTCTTCCACCTTCGGCGCTGCG
>DAIOUB010000053.1:0-17766 GCA_036751735.1 Levilinea sp.
TTCCTGGAAGAGGTCGTGCGTCTGGGCAATTCTGAAGACAAGAGCATTTTTTCGCCGCAGACCCTGCTGCTGCCCTCCTCCGAAGGCATCATCGCCGAAGTCAGCGACAACCCCAACGCCATCGGCTACGACGGTTTGGGGTACGTCACCGACCATGTTAAAATGGTCGCTGTGGCGCGCAGCGTCGGCTCGCCGTATGTGCGTCCCTCGGTGGCCACCGTCAACGACGGCTCCTACCCCATCGCCCGCGACCTGTACATGTACACTCGCAGCGCTCCCCAGGGCACGCTCAAGACCTATCTGGACTGGATCTTTTCGGCTGAGGCCCAGCAGATTGTGGGTGATCTTGGCTTTGTGCCGGTAAAGCAGGTGACGCCGTGACCTCTCCCAACCCCTCCCTGGAATCCGCCCGCCCTCCGGCCCGCCGCACAGAATGGATCATCACCCTGCTGATCCGCGTGGCGGGCTATTTGAGTATCTTCTACGTGGCGCTCATCAGCCTGTTCCTGCTCAAGGAAGGCTTGCCCGCCCTGACGCATGTGCCGCTTTCCAGCCTGGCGGGCAAATTCTGGTATCCCATCGAAGGCTATTACAGCCTGTGGCCGTTGATTTTCGGCTCGCTCACTGTCACCCTGGGCGCGGCCCTCTTCGCCGTGCCCTTGGGGCTGGGAACCGCCATCTTCCTCTCGGAAGTGGCCCCCAAGTGGGTCAAAGAGACCCTCAAGCCGCTGGTGGAGCTGCTGGCGGGGTTGCCCTCGGTGGTGCTGGGGTTTGTGGGCATTCTGGTGCTTTCGCCCTTCATCCGCAAAGCCTTTGATCTGCCCACCGGGCTGACGGCCTTCACCGGCGCCCTGCTGTTGGGCTGGGCGGCCATCCCCACCATTGTGTCCATCGCCGAAGACGCCCTGTACGGCGTGCCGCGCTCCTACCGCGAGGCGGCCCTGGCCGTGGGGGCCACCCCCTGGCAGGTGATTTGGGGCGTCACCCTTCCGGCGGCGCGTTCGGGCGTGCTTACCGCGGTCATGTTGGGCATTGGACGCGTCATCGGCGAAACCATGGCCGTGATGATGGTGACCGGCAACGCGCCGGTGCTGCCCGGCGGGCTGGGAGCCCTGTTTGGGCCGGTGCGCACCATGACCGCCACCATCGCCTCTGAGATGGGCGAAGTGGCCACCGGCAGTCAGCATTACCAGGTGCTGTTTCTCATCGGCATCGTCCTGTTTGCCCTTTCCCTGATCATCAACGTCACCGCTTTCATGGTCAGCAACCGCCGCACCCAGCGCGTGGAGCGCCTGCTCTCCTGAGGAGTTGGGATTGAACCTGCCAAAACCCTTCCTGACCGCACGCCAGACTCAAAAAGTGGGCTATGCCGCTTTGGCGGGCATCGCCGTGCTGACGGTGATCCCCATCATCGCCCTGTTTATCTACATTTTGATCGCTGGCCTGCCAGCCGTCAGCTGGGAATTCCTCAGCGGTTTTCCGCGCGACGGCATGCGCAGCGGAGGCATCCTTCCGGCCATTTTGGGCACGCTGTATTTGACCCTGGGCACGGCCCTCTTTTCCGTCCCGCCAGGGATCGCCGCGGCGGTGTACCTGGCCGAGTACGCACCGGATAACGGCCTGACCCGCACCATCCGCATCGCCATGATCAACCTGTCCGGCATTCCCTCGGTGGTGTACGGCCTGTTTGGGCTGGGGCTGTTTGTGCTCTTTCTGAAATTCGGCACCAGCATCCTGGCCGCCTCGCTGACCCTTTCGATCATGACCCTGCCGGTGATCATCAGCACCACCGAAGAGGCGCTGCGCTCGGTGCCCACCAGTTTTCGGGTGGTGAGCATTTCGATGGGGGCCAGCAAATGGGAGACCATCTGGCGCATTGTGCTGCCCCAGGGCCTGCCGGGGATCATCACCGGCATCATCCTGGGCCTGGAGCGGGCCGCGGGCGAAACCGCCCCCATCCTGTTCACCGGCGCGGCCTTTTTCCTGCCCAATTTGCCCAATTCGCCCCTCGACCCCACCATGGCCCTGCCCTATCATCTGTTTGTCATCTCCACCCAGATTCCGGGGATGCCCATCCAGATTCAATACGGCACGGTGCTGGTGCTGCTGACCTTTGTGCTGGGCATGAACCTGATCGCCAATTTCATCCGTTCGCGGGCGCGCGCCCGGCGGCATTGGTGAGCGCATGGACAAAATTGTCATTGAACACCTCAGCCTGAACTACTCCGACGGCACCGAAAGCCTGAAGGATGTCAGCCTGCGCATTCCGGCCAATCAGATCACCGTGCTGTTTGGCCCGGCCGGTGGGGGAAAATCCACCTTGCTGCGCTGCATCAACCGCCTGAACGATCTGGCGGACGTGACCGCGCTCTCGGGGCGGGTGCTGCTGAACGGCGAAGATGTGTTGGCCGCGCACACCAACGTGACTGAGCTGCGGCGGCGGGTGGGCATGGTGTTTTCGCGGCCGGTGCCTTTGCCGCTGACCATCTATCAAAACATCACCTATGGGTTGGAAATCGCCGGTGAACGGCGCAAGGCCCGCCTGGATGAGGCTGTGGAACGCGCCCTGCGCCAGGTGGTCTTGTGGGATGAGGTCAGCGACCGTCTGCACGACCCGGCCCACGCCCTGAGCGGCGGTCAGCAGCAGCGCCTGTGCATTGCGCGGGTGCTGGCGCTGCAGCCGGAGGTGATCTTGCTGGATGAGCCCACCTCGGCTCTCGACCCCGTGTCCACGTTTAAGATCGAAACCACCCTGCGCGAGCTGCGCAGTGAGCTGACCATCGTCCTGGCCCCGCACAGCACCCAGCAGGCCGCGCGCATCGCCGATACCGCCGCTTTCTTCCTGGCGGGCGAATTGGTGGAGATACAGGAGGGGGAAAAACTGTTCGTGAATCCCAAAGACTCGCGCACTCAGGATTATGTTCAAGGGCGTTTCGGCTAAAAAAGCTGTTTACAGCCATCCTTCCTCCGGGTTGAAGAAGGTCATCACGCGAACAGGCGACTTTCATCATATTGACCCGCACCCTCAAATTTGTTACCTTTAACACAGTAAACCGGCGGGCGGAGGAAAGCAGTGTACGATAGGACGAAACAACCCTGGTAGAGGCGGGCACACTACGAACGTGTCCGCTTATTGTTTTCCAGACTCGCCCGGCGCACAACCTCAGTCCCACAATTCATTTAGATCCTAACGATAGGAGAATTTTCTATGGCAGGAACAACCAATGCGTTTGAAATGGCGCAGCGCCAGTTCGACCATGTGGCCGACCTCCTCAAGCTCGATCCGCAGGTTCGTGAAATCCTGCGGTGGCCGCTGCGCGAATTCCATTTTCGCATTCCCGTGCGCATGGATGACGGCACCATTAAGGTTTTCCAGGGCTTCCGCGTTCAGCACAACGACGCCCGCGGCCCCAACAAGGGCGGCATCCGCTTCCACCCCTCGGAAACCATTGACACCGTGCGCGCCCTGGCCACCTGGATGACCTGGAAATGCGCCGTGGTTGATATCCCCCTGGGCGGCGGTAAGGGCGGTGTGGTGGTTGATCCCGCCACCATGTCCACCGGCGAGAAGGAACGGTTGGTGCGCGGCTGGGTGCAGCAGATGTGGAAGAACATCGGCCCACGCAAAGACGTGCCCGCCCCCGACGTTGGAACCACCCCGCAGATGATGGGCTGGATGATGGATGAATTCTCCAAACTCCAGGGCGATTACACCCCCGGCGTGATCACCGGCAAGCCTGTGGGCGGCGGCGGCTCCTTGGGCCGCACCGAAGCCACCGGTTTCGGCGTGATCTTCACCGTGCGCGAAGCCATGAAGCACCTGGGCATGGACTCCAGCAAGTGCACCGCGGCCCTGCAGGGCTTCGGCAACGTGTCTCAGTACGCCGCCATCGGCTTTGTGGAAATGCTCAAGGGCAAAGTGGTCTGCGTTTCCTGCTGGGATCGCGAAGACAAAGTCTCCTACACCTTCACCAAGATGGACGGTGTGGATCCGCGCTTCCTGATGAGCATCACCGACCAGTACGGCACGATTGACAAAGCCAAAGCCAAAGCGGCCGGCTACGTCATCGAAGACGGCGACGCCTGGATCAGCAAGGAAGTGGACGTGCTCATCCCCGCGGCCCTCGAAGGCCAGGTCAACGCTGACACCGTCAAGAAGATCAGCAGCAAAGTTCGCATCATCGCTGAAGGCGCCAACGGCCCCACCACCCCCGAAGCCGACGAAGTCATCAAGGAACGCGGCATCTTCATGGTTCCCGATTTCCTGTGCAACGCGGGCGGCGTGACGGTGTCTTACTTTGAAGGCGTGCAGAACGACATGAACTTCTACTGGAGCAAGGAAGAAGTGCTGACCAAGCTCGATGAGAAGATGACCGTGGCCTTCCAGGGCGTTTTGGACATGGCTCTGAAGGAAAAGGTCTACATGCGCGATGCGGCCTACATGGTCTCGATTGCGCGCGTGGTGAAAGCCATGCAGCTGCGCGGCTGGATCTAATCGCAGGCCTGGAATGAACCCCATGCTCCCCTCCTCTGGCCCGTCCGGAGGGGGGGAGTTTTTTGAGCGGCGCCCGGCAGTTATGACATTTTGAAGCGAATCTGATGACAGATGACCGCCGGAGCAATGTTGACAAAAATGCTCAGATTGTGCTATCCTTCACACAGTAAATAAAAAATAACCGACCCACACGGGAAAGGATGTTTGCCATGACTTATATTATTACGGATGAATGTATCGCGTGCGGCGCTTGTGAAGCGGAATGCCCCGAAGGCGCCATTTTCGAATCGGACGGCACTTACAAGATTGACGCCTCCAAGTGCCAGGACTGCGGTGCTTGCGCGGATGTTTGCCCTGTGGGCGCCCCGCAGAAGGCCTGATCCTCCTTAGTTTTTCAAACAATCGGCAAGTTCCTGCCCCTCGCTTAGGAGGGGCAGGGCTTTTTAAAAGCTGCTGCGCCCCTGGGGTGCGGAAGTGTTATAATCGCGCTGATGGAAGAACCCACCCCAACCACCCTGCCAGAACCGCCGCGCGAGCCAAGCGTGGCTGCCCATCTGACCCCCCTGCTGCGGCGCGGTCTGCTGCTGGCGCTGGCCTTTGGGCTGGGGTTGTTGGGCGGCTATCTGCTGTGGAACCGCGGCCCGGCGGTCCCCCAAAGCGCATTGGCCGCCGCCCTCTTGGACGACGACCCCTCGCGCGGCCCGGCCGACGCCCCCATCATCCTCCTCGTCTTCAGCGATTACGAATGCCCCTACTGCCGCCATTGGGAACAGAACGTTTGGCCGCAGTTGGAAAAAGCCTACCCCAGCAAAATTCGCCTGGTGTACCGTGATTTCCCGCTGCTGGGCATTCATCCCAACGCCGCCCCCGCTGCCGAAGCCGCCAACTGCGCCGGTGATCAGGGCCAGTATTGGGAGTATCACGACCGCCTGTTTGCCCAGGAAAGCCTGGAGACGGCCACCTTTAACACCCTGGCCGCCGAGCTGGGCCTCGACACCGGCAAGTTTCAATCCTGCATGGATACGCAGAAATTCCGCGCCGAAGTGGCCGCAGATTTTCGCGACGGCATCACCCTGGGCATTGAAGGCACGCCCACGTTCTTTGTTAACGGCATCCGCATTGTGGGAAACCAGCCCCTGCGCAGTTTTCAGGAGCTGATTGACCCCATGCTCATGCAGGCTGAACTGAACCCCTAAGCCCTCACCGCAGGAGGATCTATGAACAAATTCATCGCCGTCGCTGGGAACATTGGCGTGGGCAAGTCCACCCTGGTCACGTTGGTCAGCCAACGCCTGGGCTGGGAGCCGTTTTTTGAGCCGGTGACCGAAAACCCCTACCTGGCCGATTTTTATCAGGCCATGACCACCTGGGGCTTCCATTCGCAGATCTTCTTCCTCACCCACCGCCTGCGCATTCATCAGGACCTGCTGCGCCACAGCGGCTCGGTGATTCAGGACCGCAGCATTTACGAAGACGCCGAGGTGTTCGCCCGCAACCTGTTTATGCAGGGGCACTTAAGCGAGCGGGATTACCACACCTATCACACCCTCTATCAAACCCTGGCGGGTTTCCTGCCGCCGCCCGACCTGGTGATTTACCTGCGCGCTTCCGTTCCCACCCTGCTGCAGCGCATCGCCCGCCGCGACCGCGATTATGAACGCACCATCGCCCCCGGCTATCTGGCGCAGCTCAACGACCTGTACGAAACCTGGATTTCCAATTTCGTCCTGTGCCCCGTGCTGACGGTTCCGGCCGACGACCTGGACTACGTGGCCCATCCCCGCCATTTGGATTTGGTGGTGCGCAAAGTGGAAGAGAAGCTCACCGGTAAAGAGGTGGTCATGTTTGCGCCGGATGAAGTCTCGGAGGCAAGCGATTAAACCCCGGTGGAGTTCCGGGGTTTAAGGCTGCCTGCTTGGGTTGAGGCCGAGGGAACGGCTTATCTCGGCTCGATGACCAGCTTCACCGCCGTTCGGACTTTCTCATCAATTTCCACATCAACAAATTCTGGGATGCAGACCACGGAGATCCCATCTTCGCTCAGGTATCCTTTGGCAAGTACCAGAGCTTTAACAGCCTGATTGACCGCGCCGGCGCCAATGGCTTGCACCTCCGCGCGGTGGTGTTCGCGGATCACTCCAGCGATTGCCCCTGCAACGGCTGCTGTGCGGGAGTTGGCCTTTACTTTGATGACGTCCATTTCGAACCTCCCATGCTGGTGAATGTCGGATGATGGTTGCGGTTAAGTTCCCGGGGGCCTTACCAATAGATTGATCGTACATTGTTCCGAATATATATGGGAATTGTACAAGATTTAACGACGAGAATCAAGCGGATGATCCGCGAAATATGCGCGCAGCCCCCCGATTTTGAGGTAAAAACCGGATGACAAACACCGAAATGCCCCTTTTAGAGACCGAACGGCTGTGGATTCGCCCCCTGCGGCGCGGTGATTTACTGGCCGTCAGCCAAATTTTAGACGAAGCCCTGGGTTTCACGGACGGCGGCGCCCAGGAACTGCGCGGTCTGCGCGAGCGGCGGCGCTGGCTGGAATGGACGGTGCGCGGCTACCGCGAGCTGGGCCAGTTGTTCCAGCCGCCCTACAACGACCGCGCCGCCGTCCTCAAATCCAGCGGGGAGATCATTGGGGTGTGCGGTCTGGTGCCCAGCCTGGGGCCGTTTGGGCAAATTGGCCTGGGCGGGGCCGCGCCGGGGGCCATGACCCCCGAAGTGGGCCTGTTTTACGCCGTCCATCCCCGCTGGCAGCGGCAGGGCTACGCCCTGGAAGCCGCGCGCGCCCTGGTGCACTACGCCTTTGAGGGCATGCATCTGGCGCGGGTGGTGGCCACCACTAGCGACGATAACCCCGCCTCGCGGGCGGTGATGCGCCGCCTGGGCATGACCCTGCGGCGCAATCCGCTGCCCGAACCGGTATGGTTTCAATGGGTGGGGGTGCTGCACAACCCGCGCTTTGCGCCGCGCGCTTGACGGCCTGGGTATAATCAGCTTAAGGAGGTGCGCATGAACGAATGGCAGGCACTTCTGGATGAGATGACCGCCGACGGCGAGCTGCTGGAGCGGCTGGAGGACGGCCGCCTGCGCTGCACGGCCTGCGCCCACCGCTGCACCCTGGCCGAGGGGCGGCGGGGCATTTGCCAGGTGCGCTTTCACCGCCAGGGGCGGCTGCGCGTGCCTTACGGCTATGTAGCCGCCCTGCATGTGGACCCCATTGAGAAAAAGCCCTTCAACCACCTGCTGCCGGGGCGCACCGCCCTGACCTTTGGCATGTTGGGCTGCGACTTTCACTGCGATTTTTGCCAGAACTGGCAGATCAGCCAGGAATACTGCGACCCGCTGAACGGGGTGCCGCCTGCGCTTCTGCAGCGCACCTCGCCCCAGGAACTGGTGCGGACGGCTGTGCGCGCCGGGGCCGCAGCCCTGATCTCCTCGTACAACGAGCCGCTCATCACCAGCGAATGGGCCGCGGCCGTCTTCCGCGAGGCCAAAGCCGCCGGTCTGCGCACGGCCTACGTCTCCAACGGGCACGCCACCCCCGAAGTGCTGGCTTATCTGCGCCCCTATCTGGACGCCTACAAAATTGATCTGAAGAGTATGCAGGAGCGCCGCTACCGCGAGATGGGCGGCAAACTGCAGGCGGTTTTAGACAGCATCGCCCAGGCGCACGGCATGGGCCTGTGGGTTGAGGTGGTCACTCTGGTGATCCCCGGCTTCAACGACAGTCCGGAAGAGCTGTGGGAGGCGGCCCGTACCTTGCGCGCGCTGTCGGCCGATATCCCCTGGCATGTGACCGCCTTCCACCCCGATTATCACCACACCCAGGCCGAGCCGACCTCGGCGGCCCTGCTGCAGCAGGCCGCGGAAATTGGTCAGGAGGCCGGTTTGCGCTATGTGTACGCCGGCAACCGCCCGGGGCGGGTGGGGTCGTTGGAAAACACCTACTGCCCCCAGTGCGCTCTGCCCCTGGTGCAGCGGCGCGGCTTTTCTGTGCTGGAAAACGCGGTGACCCCCCAAGGAAAATGCCCGCGCTGCGGGGCTGCGATCGCGGGCATCTGGTCGTAAGGCCGTTAACGGGTCAGGGCTGAGCTGCCCTGTTACTCCCAATCTTCGTCTTCCCAATCCTCCCAATCCTCGTCTTCCCAATCCTCGTAGTCTTCGTCGTCCCAGCTGTCTTCATCTGTCCAATCCCCGTCTATATAGGGCGTATCGGGGGTGGGGGTGATGTTGACCGCCAGCCAGGGGGTGGGCGTGGGGGCTGCCCCCGGCACCTGGACGATATCCGCCACGTATTTCACCGATCCGCGGCAGGCGGGTTCCAGATTCTTCGAAACATAACGCCATTCCAGCGGGTCTTCGTTGTCGTAGGTGGTCTGCACGGCCTCCGCCAAACAGCCCGCTCCGGCGTTGTAATTCACCAGGGTGAAGCGCCACAGGTCGGTGTAGCTGGAGACCTGGCCCGGCTCGCGCTCGGTGACGTTGCGCACGATGCGCGCCACCTGCTCGCAGTTGGCCAGCAGCCCTTCGGCAAACACGCCCACGCTGAAATTGGCCTGGGTCATGTCAATCCCCTCAGGGCAGTCGGCGCAGGCCGCGTTCACCTTTTGCACCAGCGCGCCGCGCAGGATGTTCTGTTCCTGCTCACCCAGCTTCAGGAAGCCATGCTGGCAGGCGTCGCGGCTGAGCACCAGCGGGCAGAACTGGTCAAAAAAGCTGGAATTCCATAAAAGCACCGTGTCGGCCCCGTTGGAGGTCAGCTGGCCCAAACCTGCCTCGCGGAAGGTCTTGTACAGGCCCGGCCAAAGCTGGCTTTCGCGCGAGAAGATATTTTTCACCAGCTGCGCCGGGACGCCGGTATCCTGCGAAACCTGCATGATTTCAGCGTCAAAGCGGTTCTGCCACTCCAGCACCTCCGGCATGGCCACCTGCACCCCGCAGGCGTTGGCCACGCCGTCTTTCTGCAGGCCGTCGTTGGGGCACATGCCCGCGTCCACCGCGCCGTTTTGGATCAAAATACCGGCCAGGTAGTAATAGGAGATGGACGAACGCAGCTCATCTGCGCTCTGCGGGCTGGAAAGCCAGGCGGGCAGCCCGCCCACGTCGGGCAGGGCCTGCCAGATGTCCGAGCAGGAGGCCGGGCGCTGTCCGCGCCATTGAGAGGAGAGCACATCCACGTAATACAGGCGCGGGTCGCTTCTGCGGCCTTCGGGGGACATAAAATCGCCCCAGGGCAGCACGCGCACCAGGGCGGTGTAACGCTGGCTGGAATCGCCAAAACTGGAATCGGCCCAAAACTGCACCGTCTCGCCTTTGGGGCCGGTGGGGCGCATAGGCAGCACGCAGGTTTCACCCGTGCACGAGAACGGCTCGGAGCCAAACGCGCCTTGAATACGCATGATGCTTTCGTTGGGCAGGGGTTCTTTGGCGCTGATCACCAGGCTGGGGATGCTGGAACAGCGGTTATCGGGGGGTTCAGGCTGGCAGCCCTCCAAAGACACCCACACTTCGGGGGCGGGCAGCTCAATCTTGACCTCTTTTTGCACCCGTTCCTGATTCACCCGGTGCAGATACACCCCCGGGCAGGAGCTTTTATCCCCCAGCGATTGGTCGCAGGGGGCGCTTTCTTCCCAGTCTTCGTAAATGTCCAATCCGCAGGCGTTGAGCACTTCCACGCCGGTGGGCGCATCGGGGTGTTCCACCACTACCGTGCAGGCGACGCGGTTGTTGTCCCAGCGCAGCAGCCACCAGGTGTAGCGGTCGACATCAATATTCAGGATGGTTTGGCGAATGGGGCCGTCGGTGGGGGTCGGGGTGGGGGTGGAACTGTCTTGGGCGCGCGCCCAGGTCATGGGAGAGGCCAGAAAGCTCCCCAACAAAAGGACACCGATAATACTGCCCAGCAGCCAGCGCCTCATGATCGTGGCAAAACTCCTCCCAACCTGCAAACTGCGTTTCGCCCGCATCCCACCTCGAAAGCGGCGCTTTCTACAAGAAAACGCCGATCCTTGCGTGTAGTGTATCATAAAACGTTTAAAAGCAGATGAAATCTTGGGGATGAGTGCGGCCCTAGGGCGGCGGGATGGTGAACGTCAGCGTGGGCGAGGGCGTGAGGGTGAGGGTGGGGGTCAGCGTGATGGTGGGGGTCGGCGTGATCGTAGGCGTGGCCGAGATGGTGGGTGTGGTGGAGATGGTCGGCGTGGCCGAGATGGTGGGCGTGGTCGAGATGGTGGGGGTGCGCGTGATGGTGCCGGTGCGCGTGGCCGTGCGCGTGGGGGTAACGGTGCGCGTGAGGGTGATCGTGCGCGTGCGCGTGATGGTGCGCGTCAGGGTGATGGTGCGCGTGCGCGTGATGGTGCGGGTGGGGGTGATGGTGCGCGTGCGGGTGGGCGTGCGCGTGGGCGTCAGCGTGGGGGTCAGGGTGATGGTGGCGGTGGGGGAACGGGTCAGCTCGGACTGCAAGGTCAACACGCGGTCGGTGACCGGGCCGGGGTCGTTCAGGAAGTCCGCGGCCTGCTGCAGCACCGGGCGAATCCGTTCGCGGTTGGGCAAAAACACCATCGCCCCGCCCTGCCCCGGCAGGCTCCAGGCGGAGATGTCGGCCCGCGCCAGGGTGTACAGCCCCAATCGCCCCACATCCGCCGCACGCAGCGCCAGGGGGATGTTTTCCACCAGGTCGGCCGGGGTCAAATTGGTCGCCAGCACCTCTTGATAGCGCTGACTGATCTCATCCAGGCGGCTCAAGGCCCCGCCCTGCGCCATGCGCATGAAAATCAGCTCAAACACCTGCAGTTGGCGGATATTGCGGTCTATTTCGTCGCTGCCCTCCCGGAAGCTGACGTAGCACCGCAGCTTTTGCCCGTCCATGCGCACCGGGCCGGCGCGGATGCCGCCGCAGGCTTCAGGATAATCGCGCAGCACGGTGATTTCTAAACCGCCTTCTTCATCCACGTAATCGCTGAACAGGTCGGCGTTCACCAGGGCAAAATCATCCACCGGCAGGCCGAAGTTATAGCGCAGGGTCTGCCGCAGCAGATCCAGGCCGCCCAGGCCGTAAGCAGTTTGGATGCGCTGCATGGTGTGGCCGGGCAGATAGCCCATCAGATCCGCGGGCAGGGCCACCACGCTGGCGCGCCCAAAACGCGGGTGGTACAGAATCAGCAGCATGGCGTCTGTGCGCCCCACAAAGGGCGCGTCCTGATCCGTGCCCATCAGCGCCAGCACGCGCACCTCATCCCCCAGCTCCAGCGGGGCTTCCGGCGGCGGGATGGGCAGAACCGGCGTTTGGCGCGGGGCGGGGTAATCCTGCCAGACGGGCAGGTTGGGGTTCAGGCCAAAGGTGGGGGAAAGCACCGGGCTGGGCTGCACCGTGGCCGAAGCCGTGGGCGGGGGCGGCGGGCTGACCGAGGGGGTGGGGGCGGCCTGGGGGAGCGACAGCCAGGCGCAGCTCACCGCCAGCAGCAGCGAACCGGCCGCCAGGCAAACCGCCAGGCAGCGGCGGGTGATCACACGGGCGGACGGGGCGGCGCACATAAGGGCATTATAGCACGCGCCCTCAGGGGCGCGCCGTCCAATCCCCATCGCGCGGGCAAAGCGCCACCCACTCGCGCGAAGTCCACAGGTCAAAGCGCGGCGGGGTCCACACCGCGTCCTGCACCGGACAGTTGTATTTCCCCAGGCGCACCATCTCACCTTCCAAGGCCACCAGCAGATTCTCGTCCATCCACGGCTCGAAGATCACCAGCACATCCGGCTGGCGGATGCGCGCGGCCAGTTCGGGGGAGAATTTGGGTTCCGTCACCACCGCCCGATCCAACTGCTCCTGAGAAGGCGGCAAGCGGTAGATATCGCGCAGCACGCGGATGCCGTCAATACCCCAGTCCTCTTCGGTCAGGAACAGGTAGGTCTTGTTGGCGTCGGCAAAGAGGGCGTGGTCGCGCTGCAGCAGGCGCACAAACAGCACCTCGATTTCGGGGATGCCCACCGTGCGCAGGCGCGACAGGCCGTAACCCTGATACAGATTGAGGGCCGTCAGCCCCAACAGCACCGCCCCCAAAACCGCGCGCTGCAGCCCGGCCTTGCCCGGCCAGGCGTTGGCCCAGCGCCGCATGCACCCGTCCAGCGCGCTGGCCGCCATCCAGGCCCAAAACGGCAGCAGCATGAACATGCGCGTGTTGGCGGGGAATTCACGGTCGTGGGTGGTGCCCACCAGGATCAGCAGCAGGGCAAAACAGGCCAGCCCAGCGCGGGCGAAGCGTTGGCGGCCTACCTGGCGCAGCAGCTCAAAGAAGCCCAAAGTCACCAGGATCCCGCTGAGCGGGTCCATATACGATGAAACCACGAAATGCGACTCATTGGGAATGTACAGATAGCCCAGGGCCGAATAGAGCAGGTTGCTGAGGAAATGCTGCCCCAACGAGCCCCCGTTGTTCGCCAACTCCGGCTTGTTCAGGAAGGTGCCGGGGATTTTTTCGGCCCAATAGCCGGGCTGGAAAAGCAGCGGCGCCAGCAGCAGGAACAGGGGGGTGGCCATCAGCCACCAGCGCCCCCAGGCCTGCCGGTCGCGGGGGAAGTCATAAAACAGCAGAAAGACCACCGGCAGGGGCAGCACGTATAGGGCGGCCGGATAGACGTAAAAACAAAAGCCCAGGGCGGTTCCCAACAGGCTGTAGGCCATACGGCGGCGGGTGCAGGCCGCCTCGGCGGTCAGCGCCAGCACCACCCCCATCAGGAACAAGGCCTGCAAATTGTTGTAGCCGATCTTGCTGAAGGCCATCAAATATTGCGAGCAGGCCATCCAAAAAGCCGTCAGCAAGGCTGTGCGCGGGTGGGTGAAGCGCCGGAAGAAGGCATAAAACAGGGCAGCGGCGATGGAGATCAAAAAGATGTTGCTGAAGCGCCACCCAAAGGCGTCTTTGCCCAGGATGCCCATGAAAGCGGCCTGAATCAGGGAGGAGAAATAGGGGTGGCTGCCGTACACCGCCTGACCGGAGAAGAAGCGCGACACGTGCGTGCTGAAGGTGAATTCTTCCAGTTGAGAGCGGGCGTAGGTGTAAAAACTGTGCTCGTCGCCGATGGCGGCAAACTGCCAGGAGAGGATTTGCAGCGAATACAGCACCAGCGCCAGCAGGACCAGCCACGCGGCGGCGGGCACGCGGGCGCGCTGCGGCCACAGGGCTGCCAAAGTCAGGGCCAGGAAGGCCCCCAGCCCCCAGGCCGCGGCGCTTTGGCTCCAGGTGAGGGCGCGCAGGAAGAGGGTCAGGGCAACGATCACCAGGGTGAACAGCCAGGGCCAGGCGGGCATGCGCCCCAGGGCGGCGCGCAGGCGCACCCAGGGGAATTCCATCAGCAGCCGCCCCAGCAGGTACAGCAGCAGCGCCAGCAGCAGCTCGGCCCCAGGGTAGGTCTGGCGCAGGGCGGCGCGCCCAAAGCTGAACATGGCCAGCAGCACCGCCGCAATTTGCAGCCCGCGGCAGATCCACCGTTCGAGCGGCGAAAGGGGCGGCAGCGGCTCCACGCTTGGGGCCGGGTCGGGCAGATAGGCGTCGCGGTCGCGCGGAACCCAGCGCAGATAAATGAAAAGCGCCGCCAAAAGACAGGCGAATACAATCAGGAAATAGGAGGGCAGCGCCAGGGTGCTGAAGAAAGGAACGGCGTTCCACTCGCGATAGAGCATGTCGCGAATGCTCTCCTGCAGCCAGCGTTCGCGCAGGATGAGCCACACGGGGACAGCCAAGCTGAGCGCCAGCCCCAGACTCACCGCCAGCGCGCGGGCATGGCGGCGCACCCAGGCTGCCCAGCGCGGTGTGGGACGCGGGCCGGGTTCATCCGGCAGCGGGGCAGGTTGTAGGGCTTGCAGCTGGGCGCGCAGGGCGTCGCGTTCGGCACGCAGGGCGGCCACCTCGGCTCGCAGCGCGCGCACTTCCTCCGCCGCGTCCGCAGCGGGCAGCTCCGGCGGGCGAGCGGCATCCTCCGCCGGGGGTACGGCGGGGCGGCGCAGCCAGGGAAGAAGGGAGGAACGGCGTTTCGGGTTTGGCATACATCCTGCTGCCCATCATAGGGCTGTTATGTATTATAGCGGTTCTCGCCCGCATGTGCGCCCCGCGGGAAGTGTTGAAATCTGGTGTATAATCCTATCGTATCGTGTGTATTCAAAAAGCGAGCGGAGTCTGTGGCCCGTAAACGAACCCCTGAAGACCTGACTGTAGAAGAACTGCGCCAACTGCTGATTGAAAAGCGGCGTGCAGAACGTCAGACGCGCCTGGAACGCTACCGCGCGACCGGGCGCGTGGTGATGGTGGAGCCGCAGCCCGCGGCTGTGCCCCTGGAGCGCCTGCGCAGCGGGGGCATGGCGGCGGATGAGGAGGGGGAGGACGATTGGGAGCAACCGCGCCGCAGCAGCACGGCCCCCACAGCGCGGCGCACGCGCCAACCCCGCACCTGGGTAGACCGGCTGCTGTTGGGGGTGGAAGTTGCCGCGGCGCTGGGGCTGGTATTTGTGCTGCTCAACGGCATGAACTCCCTGCGCAGCTTGAATCAGGAAGTGGCTTCGGCGCTGATTCAGCCCACCCTGACGCCCACCCCCTTGATCATGGCGGTGGTGCTGCCCTCCGGCCACACCCCGCCCAACGCGCCGGGGGGTGTGCAGCCCAACGATGCGGAAATCCCCGAACATCTGCGGCCCCTGGTGCAGTCCCTGGCCAATTTGCCCGCGCCCACCGCCGGCCCTCAGCAGGCCGTGCGCATTCAGATCCCCGCCATTGGCGTGGATCACCCGGTGGTGCAGGGGGACGGCTTTGATCAATTGAAGAAGGGTGTGGGTCAGAGCGCCGGAACCCCCAACCCCGGTCAGGATGGGAATGTGGTGCTTTCGGCGCATAACGACGTGTTCGGCGAAATTTTCCGCCATCTGGATCGTTTGAACCCGGGCGATGAGGTGATTCTGTTCACCAGCCAGCGCACCTACACCTATATCGTGCAGCAAACCCAAATTGTGGAGCCGACTCGAGTAGAAGTTATGGCCCAGACTCGCGAACCTGTGGTAACATTGATATCCTGCTACCCTTATATGGTGGACGACCAGCGCATTGTGGTCAGCGCGGCGCTGCAAGAATAAGGGCGGCAGCGCGAAAATCATTGTAAGGAGAGTTTGTATGTCCAAGAAGACCAAACGCCAGGTTTCTCGCAGTGAAGTTGCCGCTCCGGTTGCGGCTGCCCCCAGCGCCCCCGTTGCTCCGCGCTCGTCCCTGACGACGGAGTTCAACCCCGATTATGGGTATGTGATCAGCGACCTCAAGCGCATCGCCATCCTGGCTGGCTCGTTCATCGCCGTGCTGGTGATCCTGTCTTTCATCATTCGCTAATTCAACCTTCTGCGCGGGCCATGTCATCCCCCTGGACATGGCCCGTTTTGTGTTTCCCACCCCTCTGATGAGCCCCAGTTTTGCCCCCGGATCGGGCGATATTGCCCCCGAAGTGTTGGCCGCCCAGGCGCGCCCGGCTTTGCCGTGCCCTGGCGGTGAATTGGACGCGCTGCTGCAAAGCCTGGCCGAACGCATGCAGCCGCTGCTGGGCACGGCGCGGCCGGTGTACTTCTTGGGCAGCAGCGCCAGCGGGCTGATGGAAGCCGCCGTGCGCAACCTGGTGGATGGGGGTCTGTTGGTGGGGGTGGGCGGCCCGGCGGGTGAACGCTGGGCGCGCGTGGCGGCGGGCTGCGGGCGCACGGTGGAACGCCTGGAGGTGGATTGGGGCGAGGCTATCTCCGCGGAGAAGCTGGCGGCGACCCTGCAAGCCCAGCCTTTTCAGGCGGTGGCCCTGACCCACCACGAAACTGCCACTGGCACGCTCAACCCCGTGGCCGAATTGGCCGAGGCAGTGCGCCAGGCCAGCCCCGACACCCTCATCCTGGTGGACGCCTCCTCTTCGCTGGGTGGGCTGCCGGTGGAGATGGACGCCTGGGGAGCGGATTTTGTGCTGGGGGTCTCACAGCACGCCCTGAATGCGCCGCCGGGACTGGGCATTTTCAGCGTTTCGGCGCGGGCTTTGGAGCGGGCGGCGCAGGTGGCCGGGCGGGGCTGGTATTTTGACCTGCTGACCCTGGAACGCCAGCGCCTGCGCGACCAAACCCAGGATTGCCCGCCGCTGGGCCTGCTTTACGCCCTGGATGTGCAGCTAGACCGCATGCAAGCCGAGGGGCTGACCCTGCGCTGGGCGCGGCACGCCGCCCTGGCACAACGCCTGCGCGAGTGGGCCGAAGGCCGCGGGATGCCTCTGCTGGCCCCCGCCGCGGCGCAGTCTCCGTTGGTGAGCTGCCTGCAGAACCGCCTGGGGTTGGATGGATCCGCCCTCAACCGCTACTTGCAGCCGCGCGGCCTGCGCGTGGGGCAGGGCGTGGGCATGCTGCGCGACCGCACCTTGCGCGTGGCTCACGGGGGTGAGCTGCAGATGCACGATCTTGAGGCTTTGCTGAACGCTTTCGATGCGTTCCTGGCGCAGTAACTGCGCTTTTTCCAACCATTGATATAGACTGATCAACAGGAGGGTGACATGCAGCCGTTCTCAACCCGCGGGTTAAGCCAGGCGCTGACGTTTCCATTTCGCGGCAGCAAATTTCTGATCGCCTGCCTGGTCACTTTCAGCGCCTTTATCATCCCCTTTGTGCCCTATCTGGCCCTGCGCGGCTATTCCTTCCGCGTGATGAAGCGCGTTCTTCAGGGGGATGGGCAGTTGGAGATGCCGGAATGGGATGACTGGGGCCAGTTGCTGAAGGATGGGCTGCGCCTGTGGGGCGCGAACCTGGTGTACAGCCTGCCCCTGCTGGTGCTGTGGGCGGGGATGTTCACTCTGTACGCGCTGTTCATGATCACCCTCATCGCCGCCTCCGCGGGGCGCGAAAGCGACATCCTGGCCGCGTTCTCGGTGTTGGGTGCCTTTTTCCCGATCCTGATGGCCGTGGTGCTGCTGGGGATGCTGATCTTTCAGGCCGCGCTGTACTTTATCCTGCCGGCGGCCAACGCCCATTTGGCGGCCAAAGACCGTTTCGGCGCGGCTTTCGCGGTGGGCGAATGGGGGCGCGTGCTCAAGGCCAATTTTGGCGGGTTTGTCGTGTTGTTTTTGCTGTCGGTCGGCGGCTATATGGTCTTTACGTTCGCTTTGCAGTTCCTGTATATGACCATGGTACTGTGCGCGCTGCTGCCCTTCGTGTCGGTGGCCTTTATCGCCTACGCCACGCTGGTGGTGGACGGCCTTTCGGCGCTGCT
>DAIOUB010000054.1:0-8206 GCA_036751735.1 Levilinea sp.
CATTTAGGGCATTGGTTCATCCCTTTATTTTAGCCCTTTTTTTCGCCACTCCCTCGGCATGTTGTTAGGGTTGGATCGCGGCGGGGATGTTACAATCCACTCAAAGGAGATGCGCTATGGGCGGATTTGACCATTTTAATCACCTGGCTCCGGTGTACGAGCGCTTCATTCGCAGCGGCATCCAGGCCGGGCTGCAAGATTTGCTGGGCGACCTGCGGGGCCTGCGCGTGTTGGACGCCGCCGGGGGCACGGGGCGCATCGCCCAGTCGCTGACGGGCGCGGGCGCGGCGGTGGTGGTGACGGACGCCTCACCGGCCATGCTGAAGCAGGCTCAGGCTAAGCCGGGGCTTCAGGCCGCGCAGGCTTTGGCCGAAGGGCTGCCCTTTGCGCAGGATCATTTTGACCGCATCCTCATGGTGGACGCTCTGCACCATGTGATTGACCAGGCGCAGACGGCAAAGGAGCTCTTCCGCGTGCTGCGCCCCGGGGGGCGGCTGGTGGTGGAAGAGCCGGATATTGACACCTTTGGGGTCAAGCTGATCGCGGTGGCCGAAAAGCTGGCGGGCATGCGCAGCCGCATTCTCAACGCCCGCAAAATGGCGGCGCTGTTTGCCCTGCCCGGGGCGCAGGTGCGCGTTCAAAAAGGCCGCGGCACGGTGTGGGTGGTGGTGGAAAAGCAGGCGGCCTAGGGTTTGGCATGAATCACACCGCCCCCCGTCAACCGGGGGGCGGTGTTGTGTGTGGGGGGGTCAGGCGCGCACAGCGCTGAGGATCAAATTGCCGCTGGCGGCGGGGTCAAAGGCGGAGCCGTCCATGCTGCCGAAGCTGCGGATGTGGTCGAACCCGGCGCTGCGTAAGGCGGCGCTGAGCTCGGATTCCAGCTGCGGGGCCAGGCGGGTGGTGGTGACGGCCTGCTGCCAGGGGGCATCCGGGGTTGGGCGGTGCAGGGTGAGGATGTTGAAGGTGATCAGCCCGTCGGGGTCGTAATCATAAAAGCGCTGGAAGATCCATTCCGCCTCGCCTTCGCGGTGGGCCTGCGGTTCCATAAAGCGTTCACGGCGGGCCAGCACGGCGTCAAAATTGCGGTTTTGGATCAGCAGCCGCCCGCCGGGGCGCAGCACGGCGGCAAAATCGGCCAGGGCCGCGGCCAGGGACTGCGGGGTGAGCAGGTGCGGCAGGGAATTTCCCAGGCAGAGCAGGGCGTCGAAGCTGTGGGGACCAAAGGCCGCGGCTAGCTCGCCAAAACCGGCGGCCTCAAAGCGCACCGACAGCCCGGCCTGGGCCGTGTTTTCGCGGGCGCGGGCCACCATGCCCGTGCTCAGGTCGGCGCCGGCAGCGGCATAGCCGCGCTGGGCCAGGGCCAGGGTGTGCATGCCCGTTCCGGCGGCGGCGTCCATCACCCGCACCGGCTGGGGCAGGCCGGAGAGGAACTGCTCCAGGAAGGGCAGCTCAAAGGCCAGCCGCCCCGGCCAAGAGACAAAGCGGTCGTAATCGCTGCTGAAAGAATCGTACATCATCCTACTTCCATCTTACCCTAAACCGGCTTCCACTTCCAGCGATTCGGCCAGCGCCAGGAATTTTTCGTGCACGCCTTCGCCGGTTTCCTCATGTTCAACGTGCTCAAAGCCGTCCAGCACGGCAGCGTGCAGCCCGGTGGGGATGACGCGGTCGGCCGCCGGGAAGAGGATGGTATCCTCTTTGAGGATGTGCTGGCGCAGCAGGGCGGCATAGGCGCGGGCGTTGTGAGTTACCTCCGGCCGCGCGCTGGTATCTCCGGCCTCCAGGCTTTGGGCGGCGCTGCGCAGGGCCGCGGTGATCTGGCGCGCCTGGGCGTGTTCGGCCAGCATCACCCCCACCGGCCCACCCTGGGCGGGCAGCCCGTGGTCGCCCAACATTTTGAAGAGCACGCCTTCTTCTTTACGGTGGTGGCAGCCGTCGGCAAAGCCTTGAATGAAGGCGGCGGCGTCCAGGAAGAAGCCGGGGCGAACGGGTTGGCCTTCGTCCAGCTGGTTGGCGGCGCTTTCCAGGGCGGCGATGACGCGTTCGATGACGCGGTGTTCGGACATTAAGATTTCAGTCGCTTGCATTTTTCCTCCAGTGTTCTTTCAGCCGGTGGGCTGAGGTGGTTTAGGGTTAGTGGCCGATGGTTTCGGCGCGGCGGTGGCTGTTGAAAATGCCGGTGGGGGTGTGAATGCCGGTGATCTCAGCCACCTTTTCAAAGGTCTCGGCGTTGTACACGCGCACGATGTCCCCGTCCCAGTCGGCGATGTAGACAAATTTGCCGTCCGCGGTGAACTCCGGGTGCAAGGTGCGCTTGCCTTCGCTGATGACCTTGACCACTTTGAAGGGGGCGGTCTTTTCGATCACAGTGATTTTGTTGGGCTCTTTGGAGAACACCGAGTCGGCCCAGATGTAGGGTGAATTTTCCTGCACGCGCAGGAACAGGCCCGCGCCGGAGGTCTCCACCGCGGCCACGATCTCATTGGTATCCGTGTCCCAGATGGTGACTTTGCCTTCCCCCGCGTGGGTGGTAGCGGCGTAGGAGTGGCCGTCGGCTTCCCAGGCGGCGCCGGAACCCGGGTGGGGGATGACGCCGGTTTCGATGTTCTTGATCAGCTTCATGCTGTCCACATCAATGGCGGCCATCCAGTTGTCGGTCTGCGCGGCCAGATAAAAGGTGCGGTTGTCCAGCGAGAGGAAACCGTCGTGCAGGATGTGGCCGACTTTTTCCAGCTTGACCAGGGGGAAATCGGGCTTCGACCAGTCAATGCGCCACACCTGCCCGGCCTCTTTGAGCGCCACCAGGAAATACGGCCCGACCAGGTCGGGGGCGGTGTCCATGATGGTGGCCACACGCGAGTCAATTTCTTTGCCTTCATTGTCGGTGGTGTGGGTGGAGTAATACTTCACCAGCTCCAGGGTGTCGGCGTTGAGGATCACCAGGCTGGCGGGCATATAGTTACCGGCGATGAGATATTTGCCGTCGTCCGAGATGGCCAGGGCGCGCGCATCCAGGCCGATGCGAATCTTGCGCACGGGCTTCAGGCTGTACAGGTCAATCTTAAACACCCAGCCGTCGCGGCCCATGTTGTAGGCCCAGCGATCCTGGGTGGGGTGGAAGCTGTAGCCGTGAGCGCGGTAAGAGGCCGGGATGGTGCCCAGCAGCTCGTGGGTATCCCCGTTGATCACGGCGATGCCCTGATTCTCGCGCTCGGTGACCAGCAGCAGGTTATCCAGGTTCATGGGCTTGACCGGCTCGCTGGGCAGTTTGTCCTCGGCGGTGATGACCGTCAGGCTGCCCCAGATGTCTTTCTCGGTCCATTCTGAGGCCGAGGCGGCGGCTTCGGAGCGGATGAAGGCCACCAGCGAGGTGATTTCAGCGTCGGAAAGCTGGGTCTTCCAGGGGGGCATGATCGTGCCGGGCTTGCCTTCTTTGATGACATCAAAATAATAGGCGTCCTTCTCGGTCAGGCGGCCGGGCAGCAGCGCCGGGCCTGTGGCGCCGCGCCGGTCGGGGGCGTGGCAGCCGGAGCAGGAATCCAGGTAATATTCCTGCACCTGTTTGCCCTTGACCAGGTCCACACCCTCGGCCTGGGCCTGGGCCGCGCCGGTGGGTTCGGGGGCGGGGGCCTGAGCGGCGCAGGCGGCCAAAAAGACCAGCAGGAACAGAGCGGAGACGAACAAAACGGGTTTCCAGAGCGATTTCATGGAAGTTCTCCTTTGGATGAGCGGCAGACGAGCCATATATTGTCAGTTTAAGGTAAAATTAGTCGGGTTTCTTTGCGCTGGCACAAACAGGCCGCACAGCAAAGCCCCTATACTGACAATACGGAGGCTTTCATGGATCAAAATCAAAAGAAGTGTTTGGTGTGCGAACGCAGCAGCCAGGAAATCCCCTTGCTGGGGCTGACTTATCGGGATGAGCAGTTTTGGATTTGCCCGGAACATTTGCCGGTGTTGATTCACCACCCTGGGCAATTGGTCGGCAAACTGCCGGGGGCCGAGCATTTGGCCCCGCACGAAGGCTGAGCGCGGCGTCCGCAGGACGCAGACTCAAAAAGCGCGGCAGGCTGGTTTTTGGCGGCAGCCGCGCTTTGGTTTTAAGCTTCGGGGGCGGCGGGCGGGTAGGCGCGCAGCACGGCGGCGTTGATGTGCCACCAGAACTGGCCGCGCGGCCATCCCAAGGCCCTGGCTAACTGGTTTTCCAGATCCGCCGGGTTCATGGGTTTGGCCAAAACCGAGCGCAGCGCATCCGGCTGCTGTTCCAGCAGATAGCGGGTGATCCAGTAGCCGCGGGCGTACATTTCCAAGATATGCTCCGGCCGGCGGAGGGAAATGCGCGCCTCAAAACGCTGGTGTTGGCGCTGGGCGGCGCGCTGGGTGAACTCCAGGGTTTCGGGCAGAACCGTCTGCATGCCCAGCAGGCGGTCGGAGGTGAGCATGGCCATGCCCTCGCTCAGCCACACCGGCAGCCGCAGGTGCAGACTGTAAGCGTGGGTCAGCTCGTGGGAAAGTACCACGCGGAATTTATCGGCCTCATCCTCGATTCTGACAAACAGCTTTTGCCCCAGGCTCGTATCGGATTGGCGCAGGTGGGGCGGCGATTTGACCGTGACCAGACTGACCATTGGAAAGCGCTGCGTCCAACCCCCGGCCAGCTTCCACAGGCGGTTGAGGAAGACGTACCGAAAGGGCAGCGTCAGCAGCACCGCCAGCTTTCCATCCAGCGGTGCGCCGTGCAGCAAGGCGCGCAGCCAATTGGCATGCAGGTACACGCGAACCTGGCGCGGGGGCTGGAGACCCCACAGGGATTCGACCAGCGGCAGGGATTGGCGCAGGGTCTCGGCGGCCAGTTCCGCATAGGCGGCTTCTTCCGGGGGGTAGCACAGCCGCACGTGCTCTGCAATCACCAGGGTTTGTATGGATTGAGCGGCCATCGGATGGATTCTCCTTTTTTGACTGTGCTTGCCGGGGGGGAGTTTTCTCGTTACAATGAAAGCAGACCCCGCCGAACGGAGGAAACGCCATGTCCCCTTGGATGCGGCCTTCGACCCTGGAGTTTTTTCGCAGAGCCAAAGCCAAAAAGAATTACCCCGTGACCGAATGGCTGCACGGGTGGTTTTATATGCGCTTCCCCTACGCCTACATTGGCAACGGGCTGGGGGCGCGCCAACCGGCCAAATTGTGGCTGCGGCTGCGGGCGCTGTGGCGGCGCTGGTTCCCGCCCCAAGCCGCCCCGGAGGGGATTTCCAAAGGCGGCCTGGCCTGGGCCGAGGGCTACCACGGCAAGGTCATCCCTCTGCAGGCCGCCCGCGAATGGGTGACGGTGCGCGAGCCGATTGCGGCCGCCCTGCCGGAACAGGTGATCCCCTTTCAGCACGCCCGCGATCTGATCCTGGAGATGCCAGACCATCTGGCCCTGTTGGACTGCCCCTGCCGCGCGGCGCGCGAAAACCCCTGCCTGCCTTTGGATGTGTGCCTGGTCGTGGGGGAGCCTTTCGTCAGCATGGTGGTCGAACACCATCCCCAGCGTTCGCGGCGGGTGAGCAGCGCCGAAGCCCTGGCGGTTTTGGAAGCGGAAGAACGCCGCGGGCATGTGCACCACGCCTTTTTCAAAGAAGCCCTCCTGGGGCGCTTTTACGCCATCTGCAACTGCTGTTCGTGCTGCTGCGGGGCCATGCAGGCCCAGCGCAGCGGCACGCCCATGCTGATCGCTTCGGGCTACCGCGCCCAGGTGGATGACGATCTGTGCGCCGGCTGCGGGGAATGCGAAGCGGTGTGCCCCTTTGGGGCTGTCTCCGCCGCGGCGGGCACCGCCCAGGTGGACGCCGCCGCCTGTATGGGCTGCGGCGTGTGCGTCAGCCACTGCCCCCAGGAGGCCCTGGCGCTGGTTCTCGACCCGCAGAAAGGCGCGCCGTTGGAGGTTCACAGCCTTATTTCGGCACCGCCGAGCTGCTGAACAGGGCTTTCCAGGTCAGCGGCCCCACCACGCCGTCCACGACCAGGTTGTTGCGCTGCTGAAAATTGCGCACGGCCTGGTCTGTTTTTTCGCCAAAGATGCCGTCGGGAATGCCCACCTCGCTGTACCCCAGGGCTTGCAGCCGCTGCTGCAATTGCAGCACATCCGCGCCGGTGGTGCGCGGGTCCGTCAGCGCAAGGGTGCGGTAAAACGTCACCTGGGTGGGGGTGGGTGTGGCGGGGGCGGGCGTGGGCGAGAGGGTGGGCGTGACGGGGGTGGAGGTGAGCGGCGGGCCAGAGAGCTGACAGGCGGGGCTGGTCGGGGCCGAACCCGCGGGCAGCAAATGCGCGCCGGGCTGGCCCCACACGCGGGCGACGCCCTCGCTGCCCAGGCTGAGCAGCAGGCGTCCATCTGTGCTGAACTGCAAATCACGCAGTTGGCTGAGGTGCGCCTGCCATTGAGATACCACGCTTTGCGATTTCAAATCAATCAGGCGGATATTGCCGCCCGCATCCCCGGCCGCCAGCAGACAGCCGGTGGGGCTGAAGACCAGGCGCGTGGCGGTGGGGCCGTCGGTGGGGATGCTGAAACTCTGCTGGGTGTTGACGTTCCACACGATGAAGGCCTGATCCTGACTGGCGGCCAGCAGGCTGGCGTCTGCGTTAACCGCGAAATAATTCAGCGTCCCCGGCTGGGGTGGGCTGAACTGGCGCAGCAGGCTGCCCGTGCTCAGATCCCACAGGGTGGGCTGATCTAACCCCACGGCCAGCCAGCGCCCGTCCAGGCTGGTCTCCAACCGGCCGTAGGGGCTGGCGATGCTGCGCAGGGTCTGGCCGTTTTCCTGGCTGAGCAGGCGAAACTCCGCACCCTGACTGTAAGCGCCGGAAGCGACCACCACCACCTGCGGGCTGCCGCCGGTTTGGGCCAGGGCAAAGGCGTCGTTCTGCGACGGGTAAGTGCGCAGCAGGCTCAGGTCGCTCAGGGAAGAGCGCTGAACGCCGCCGTCCTCATCCGCGCTGAACAGGCTTTGTCCGTCCGCAGCGAAGGCCAGGCGGCGCACTACTTTGGGATGGGCGGCGCGGGCTGCGGCGGGGGTGGGCGCGGCGATAGGGTCGGCACCTGCCCCCAGGGGATACAGCCCCAGGCTGCCGTCCGAAAGCCCCGCGGCCAGGTAGGGCAGGCCGCCGCGCTGACCGAGGGCCGCCGTGAAGACCTGGCGGGTGTCATTTTCCAGCGCGCTCAGCCGTTGGCCGCTGGGCACGTCCCACACCTCCAGCGTGCCGCCGTAGGCCACAGCCAGGGTGTTCCCGCCGCTGGCGGGGTTGAGGGCCATGTGCAGGTACGTGCATTCTGGGCAGGGCGACAGGCTGTGGATGGGGGTTTTGGGGGTCGGGCTGGCCAGGTTCCAAAAATGGATTTGCCCGCTTTGCAGCCAGCCCATTTCTTTGCGGGCGGCGTTGTACACCAGATTATCGAAGGTGTCGGGCGCATCGTAAATGATTTGATTGGACAGGCGTTTGATCTGGCTGGTATCCCAGGTGCCGATTTCATAGCGCAGCTTGCCCACCGGATTGCAGTTGGGGTTATCTTCGGTGCAGGGCGGGTCGAGGTAAGAGATGAAGCAGGCCAGCAGGAAGGTGCTGCCGTAGCTGCTTTCCACGGAACAGCGCCCGCTGCTCAGACGGTCGCGGGTGGTGCTGCTGATGGAAGAATTCAGCCGTTTACCGCTGACGACATCCCAGATGTGCACATCCCCCAGATTGCTGGCAGCTTGAACGCGCTGACCGTTGGCGCTGAAAAACACGCCGATGGTCTCCGGCATGGTGTTGCTCCAACTGTCAAAAGGAGCGCTGGCCGTGAGGGTCTTGAGCAGCTTGCCGGTTTGGGCGTCGAACAGATTCAGGGTGGTTTTGGTGGGCGCGTTCCAATCGGAAGAGCCCGTCTCATCGGACGCGGCCGCCAGCATCTTGCCGTCGGGCGAGAAGTACACGCTGTACCCCGCCTCCGGCAGCAGCAGGGCGGTGTCGCCTGCGGCCAGATCCCAAACCCGCACGGTGCGGTCCCCCTGGGCGGCGGCCAGGCGGCGGCCGTCGGGGCTGAAGGCCAGGGCGTTATAGGGGGCTGCGGGCAGCAGCGCCCGCAGGGGGGTGAGGGTGTCGGCCTGATACAGCATCACCCCGCTGCGCCCGGCGGCGGCCAGCACGGCCCCATCCGGCGCGTAGGCGATATCCGCGACCGCCCCCAGGG
>DAIOUB010000054.1:8306-10445 GCA_036751735.1 Levilinea sp.
CAGGCGGCCAGCAGACACAGGCTCAGCAGGAATACAGCCAGCACAGGTCGTTTCATACCATCCTCCCTACAGTACAGAATACGATGGCGGCGGCGGTTATTCGCCGTACAGTTCTTGCAGGCGGCGCCAGGCCGCCGGAGATTCGAGAATGTCGGTGGTGGTGCAGGATTGGTTCAGGCCGCCGTAGAGCGGCAAAGCCCGCAGCCAGGGGTCGCTGATGGTCTCCTGCACGGCCGCGGCGAAGCGTTCGGCGTGCAGCACGCGGAAGGGGCGTTGGTGGAAAAGGGAGCAGGAGGGATCCAGGGCGGGGGTCAGGCCGAGGGCGTTGTGGGCGCGCGCCAGGGTTTCATACGCGCCGCATAATTGGGCTTCGCGCTGGGGGAAGTCGTTGGCCTCCAACGCACCTTGCAGGCAGGGGGAAAGCTGCGCAGCCAGATCCAACCGCTGGAAGGCGGTGCCAAACCATTTGCTGTAGGGGGCGTAGCGGCGTTCCAGCAGGAAGGCCAGGCGCATGACATCCTGGCACAGGCGCGCGGTGATTAGGCGCGAACCCAGCTCGTCGCCCACGCTGTGGGTGCGGCCCACAAAAGGCTCTTCCTGACTGAGGCGCATCCACTGGCAGGCCAGCAGGTAACGCCACACGGGGTCAGGGTAATAGGCCAGCCGGTGGCGCAGGGCTTCCAGGCCCAAATCGTCGTGATAGACGCGCCCGGCGGTCACCCCTAACAGGCGCTGCTCGGCGAAGGTCAGCCAGTCGGCAGAGGTCAACGCCTGCTGGGGGGTGATGCCCAGTTCCTGCTGGGTGAAGGCCGTCAGGCTGGTGAGGGCGATGAGGGGATCCACCGGCCCGGTTTCGATGGGGGTGGGGATGCGTACGCCTTCGCCGTCGGGGTCGGAAAAATGGGTGGGGTAGCCGTAAAACTGGGTAGGCAGCTCGCGGCGCAGGGCTTCGCGGAGCTGGGCGCGCAGGCTTTCGGAGGCGTCTTCCGGCAAAAAGAGCACCAGGCGCGGCCCCCACATGTGGTCGCGTGAGAGGGGGGTGTCGTAGCCGAGGACGTCGGAGCCGTAGCCCACCAGGGCGGCGGTGTGCGGCAGGCCGGGAAAACCCCGTTGGAGGATGGACAGCACGGCCTGCTGATAGTACTGCTGGCAGAGTTCCTGGCCGGGGAGGAAAGGCAGCGGGCTGACGGCCCAATTTTGGCTGGACATGTGGCGGGTCCTTGAGGTCGGGCTAATCGGGAGGGCGGGGCGGCAGGAAGGGGATCTTGATGGGCAGGATCACCTCCGGCAGGCCGCTGTGGGGCGGTTCGGGCGGCAGTGTGCGGCGCAGGAAGGCTTCCATCTCATCGGCGACGATGGCGGCCCCGCGGCTGTTTAAATGCACCGAGTCGGTCAGCAGGGCAAAGCCGTTTTGCTCCGCCAGCCGGTCAAAGGGCTCACCCAGGATGTTGCAGCGCAGGATGACTTCGGCGGTCAGGCGGATGGAATGGGTGTAGGCGCGCTTGGGGCGCGGGTCTTCCCGCAGCACGGCGGCCATGCGCTCGTACACGGGCAGCAAGGGGATGTTCATTTCATCCGTCAGTTCCGCCAGGGCCTGGTTATATTGGCGCACGCGCTGATTGGGGAGCGAATCCAGGTCTTCGCCCAGCACCGGCAGCGTGGCCACCGCCAGGGCGGCGCGCGTGCTGGCTTTCAGGCGGCTGAGAATCAGGCGCATGTTGCGGATGTACCAGGATAGATTGGGCCAGCGGGGGATGCCCTTGACGGCGAAATTGGCCAGGGTCTTCAGCACCGAAAGCGAGGAAAGCACATCGTTAGTGCCGGCCAGAACCAGGATGGTATCGGGCCGTTCGCGGATGACGGGGTTGAGGCGGGTGAGCAGGTTGTAGGCCAGATCGTTGTTGATCCCGGCGTTGATGAAGCGCACCGGATAGCCGGCAAAGCGGTCGCGCAGCGGCCAGATGTACGAGACGCTGATTTGCCCCAGGGTGATGCTGTCTCCCAGGCAGACGACGGTATGGGTACGGCGGTCGGACGGAGTGGACATGCGCATTTCCCCAATCGGGCCAGCATGGGCCTACCGCTGGATGAATTGATTATACAGGAGCTTGGCCGGGTTGGGGGGCGCGTTCAGGCGCG
>DAIOUB010000054.1:10545-17515 GCA_036751735.1 Levilinea sp.
CAGCAGCGCCTCGCGCACCGAACAGCCCGCGGCCTCCAGGTGCAGTTCTTTTTGATCGTTCACCAGGGCCTTCAGCCCGCCCAAAGGCCGCAGGGTGATCACAAGGTCTGCGCAAGCTCCGCCAGCCCCAACTTTTCCAGGGTGGCGGGGGTGGGAATACCGTTGGAAGACCATCCGCGCTGTTCGTAGTACATATCCAGGAGCTTATGCACATCTTCCAGGCGGGTAATTTGCCCGGCGGTGACGCCGGTTTTGGGAGCCTCTTCATAGAAGCGCGGGGCGGGCAGATCCCATTCGCGCCCAAAGCCCTCGTTCTCGCGGATCCAGAACATACGGTTGAGGTTCCAGATGCGCGCGCCCACTTTTTCCAGCTCTTCCCAGGAACGCTGTACGCCGGTGACGGCGGCCAGGGCGGGGACGTACAGCTCGCGGTCAATGCCCAATTCCACCCACTGCAGGCGGCAGGTGCCAAAGACGTCGAACATGGGGCGGAAGTCCTGCAGCCAGATGATGCGGGCCACTTTTTCGGGGACCACGCGTTCGCGGCCCACCTGCAGGTCGTAGGTGATGGCCCAGGAACGGTTGTGGTGCGCGCCCACGTCGCAGGTCATGTAGGCCAGCAGCATGGCGGTGGCGTTGTGGGTGGCGTAAGCCGACTGTTCCATGCCTTTGACATGGATGGCGAACTTTTCACTGCCCTGGCCCACCTGTTTGGCGGCGGCTTTGACGCCCTGCGACAGCAGCGCGCCCAGGCCCTGGCGTTTGGCGATGGCTTCCAGCAGTTCAAAGACAGCGGGCACGTTGCCAAAGCGCAGTTCCAGGCCGCCGGTATCTTCCAGGGTGAGGATGCCCTTTTCAAAACATTCCATCGCCCAGCCGATGGCGCTGCCGGCGGAGATGGTGTCAATGCCCAGCTCGTCGCACAGTAAATTGGCCTGGGCCACATCTTGAATGTCGGCGATGCCCAGGTTGGAACCCAACATGCCGATGGTTTCGTATTCGGGGCCTTCCACCGTGCTGCCGTAGCGCTTCATGCGGCTGTATTTGCCGCAGGGCGAAGGGCAGCCAAAGCAGCCTTTGTCGGTGATGACGATCTGTTCGCGCATCACCGGCCCATACAGGGTGGGGCCGCCTTCGAAGGAACCCGCGCTGAAATTGCGCGTGGGCAGGGCGCCGACTTCGTCGCACCAACTGGTGACGATGGTGGTGCCGTAATCCTGCCAGGGCTTCAGGCCGTCGGAATCCTTGCAGGCTTTGAACAGGGCCATACCCGCCTTGCGGTAGCCCGCCAGATCGGCCACCTGCACCGACTGGGTGCCGTGCAGGACGATGGCTTTGAGACGCTTGGAGCCCATCACCGCGCCCACGCCGCCGCGCCCGGCCTCGCGGCCGTAATCGTGGTTGATGCTGGCGTAAGACACCAGGTTCTCGCCGCCGGGGCCGATGACGGCCACCTGGAATGCTTCGCCCAGCTGCTCTTTGAACATGCGCTCCACGGTGATGCTGCCTTTGCCCCAATATTCCGAGGCGTCGCGCAGTTCCGCTTTGCGGTCGTCAATGAAGAGGTACACCGGTTTGGGGCTGATGCCCTCCAGGATGATCGAGTCAATCCCGGCGTATTTCATCTCAGCCGTGAACAGGCCGCCCAGGGATGAGCCCGCGTACCCGCCGGTGAGGGGTGATTTGGTGGAGAAGTCGCATTTCCCCGCGCCGGGGATCATCAGGCCGGAGAGCGGCCCGGTGGAGATGATCAGCTTGTTTTCGGGGCCCAGGGGGTCCGCGTGGGCGGGCACTTCATGATAAAGGAAGTACGCCCCAAAACCGCGCCCGCCGATGTAATCGCGGATGACATCCGCCGGGGTGGGCAGACGGGTGATTTTGCCCTCGGTGAGGTTGACACGTAAGATACTGCCGCCATATCCGTTCATGGTCTGCTCCTTTAGGCTGCCTGGGTGGAGGGTTCAGCGATCCACAGCACATTCATGCCGCAAACCAACACGCAGTCGCCGCACAGGTCGCATTTCCAGGAATGTTCGGACATTTCTGGTACCACGAACATGACGCCTTCGGGGCAGACCGTCTCACACGCGCCGCACAAGTCGCACAGGGCGGCTTCGACGAAATAGGCTCCGCGCTCATTGCGCTGGATGGCGCCGGTGGGGCACACCTGGGCACATTCGCCGCACTGGGTGCAGACTTTCAGCTCATAATTGCCGGGTTCGGGGAAATGGGGCACCACCCGCAGGGCTGCTTTTTTGGGGTTGTTTTCTTCAAACAGGTTCAGCGAACAAGCCACCAAACAGGCGCTGCATCCGCAGCATTTGGAAGAATCGGCGTACAATCGCATGGGCGGGTCTCCTTAAGAAGGGGGCGGGCGCAAAAAAAGCTTTCCAATGCTACCACTGTACCCAAGAGCGGGCGCAAAAGCTATTCACATTCATCCTGATTTGGGATGATCAAATATCCCCGGATCGGTGAGGCGGGGGCCGAGGATGCCGATCAGATTGCCAAAGGGGTCGCTCACCTGGGCCATGCTGAGGTTGTCGGTGCGCTCCAGCGGGCCGCGGTACAGCACCGCCCCGCAGGCCAGGGCGCGCCCCAGGGCGGCGTCAAACTGGCTGACCTGCCAGTAGAGCGTCTGCCCGGCTTTTCCAGCGGGCATTTTTTCATCGGCCAAATGGAAGGTGATGCGGATCCCCCCGGCTTCCACAATGTAATGATGGTCCTCCGGCAGGTACTGCACGGTGGTGCTGAGCAGACGCGCGTACCATTCGGCGGCGGCCAGGCGGTCGGGGACGAACAGCATCCATTCGGCCGGGTACAAAAAGCGCGGGGCGGGGGCGGTTTGCAGCCGTTTCCATTCGCTTTCCAGGATGGCGTAGACCCATTCGGAACCCCAGGCGCCCTTGAACCAGATGTTTTCTTTGAAGAAGGCCTCGCGGCGCATCCCAATGCGCTCCAGCACGCGGGCCGAGGCGGGGTTTTCGGCGTCGCACACGGCGCGCACGCGGTGCAGGCGGCATTCCTCAAACAGGTAGCGCAGCAGCCCGGCCACCGCTTCGGTGGCAAAGCCGCGGCGGCGCTGCCGGGGCGAAAGGGTGTAGCCGATCTCCGCCTGGCTGGAATCTTCGGCCAGAATGTGAAAGGCGCAGTCGCCGATCATCTCGCCGCTGTCCTGGCGCACCACCGCCAGCTGATACCATTCCCCTGGGGTTCCGGGCTGGCTGCGCAGCAGGGTTTCGATGAATTTCCGCGCTTTTTCTTCGGGGTAGGGCGCCTCCCAGCTTTGGTAGCGGGCGGTTTGGGGGTCGGAGCGGTAGGCCACAAAAGCCGTCAGGTCTGCCTGGGTAAAGGGGCGCAGGATGAGGCGCGGGGTTTGCAGGGGGAAGGGCATCGGGGGGCCGCCTTTCAGCGAGGGGGTGGGGTGAGCCGCCAGACGAAATAGTTGTCGTTGGCTTTCAATTTGAGCAGGTCGCGCTGGTAATCCAGCCATTCTTTGGCAAATTCTTTCAGGCTGGCCGAAAGGGACAGGCCGGAAAAGACCCCACCCGCGATGGACAGCGCGTCCAGGTTGCTGCCCAGGGTGGTCAGCCCGGCCACCAGCACGGACGCCGAGCCGAGGGCCAGGTTTGTGGAGAACCTTTGACGGTAGGAGGTGCTGATTTCCTGATAGGTCAGGCTGATCTGGGCCACGTCGTGTTCCACGCTGTGCTGGAGGGCCAAAATTTGCTGTTCGCGCTCTGGGCTGCCGGCGGGCGCGGAAATTTCCAGCAGTTTCTGGTTGATCTGGGCGCGGAAGGCCTGAAAGGCGTGCGGTTCGTGGGTGATGGTATCCAACACGCGTTCCACCGGCAGGTTCAGCAGGGCCGGCAGGCGCAGGCCGTTCAGGCTGAATCCGGCCGGGATCAGAAAACGCCGATCCTGGGGCAGCTTCTTGTTCACCTGGCGGGCGGCGTCCAGGGCTTTGCGGAACATGTAGGCGTAATCGGGCGAGAAGAAATCTGTGCTCAGCCCTTGCAGGCCGCCGGCGATGGCAAAGGCCGCCAGCGAGACCCACAGGGGCTGGTAGGTGAAATAGCGCTGCAAACGCGCATCCAGCCGGGCGCTGGCGGCGGTGATTTCATCAAAATGGACCGCGGGGCGGGGCTGAGGCGCAGGTGGGGCGGGCTTGCCCAGGCGGCGCGAGACCGCCCGCGCCAAGCGGTTTTGGGTGAGGATTTGCCCCAGGCCTTGAACAGCCAGCGTGATAGGGCTGCCGTACCCGGCGATGCGCATGGCGCGCGCGTCCAGCAGGGTCTGGCGCGTGTACACCGAAATGAACGGCCAGGCCCCATCGGGCATTTGGGTGAGCTTGTAGGGCACCAGGCGGCCTTCGGCGATCAGCTCGCGGGCCTGATGGTAATACTGCAGGACGGCGCGCAGGTTTTGCAGGCAGATGGGGTATCCGGCGCGGTAGGCGGCGGTCATTTGCGCCCCAGGCTGAAGGCCGGGGTCGTCGAACTCCGGCCCGCTGAGAAAGGCGGCGTAGTCATACAAGGGGTCGTCCAGATACAGACGGTCGGCGATCAAGAGATGGGACGCGGTTTGGGCCAGCTCCTGCGGGGGCAGGCTGGGCAGGCAGAAGGTCAGCGGGGTGCGCGGGCGGGGGTCGGCGTGGGGGGCGGGCTGGGCTTTAAAGTAGGCGTCCAGGGCGTCGCTGAAGGCCTTCCAATCGCGCTCGCCCATATGCAGCAGGCGTTGATCCAGGACCTCTGGGCGGTCCAGGCCGTAACTGCGCAAGACATCAAAAAACGAGGGGGGAGAAGTCATTGCGCACCGTGATGGAAGGGTTAGCAGGGGGTCAGCGGGCCGGGCGGCAGGGCGGCCATGTGGCGAGCCTGCCGGGCAATGTGCTCAAATTGGCCGACGGTGAAATCCCACAGAGGGCCGGCAAAGAGGGCGGCGCTGGTTTCGGGGCGGCCGGTGGTGCGCGGCCCCTGGCTGACCAAGGCCTCCACCGCCAGGGGGTGTTGATCGGCGTCGGTGATGGGTGGGAAGGCGGCGCAAATCTGCGTGAAGACGGCCTGGGCTTCCTCGGCGGATACGCAGTCCAGAATGCAGGCTTCGCGCAGCGCGCGCCGGTCGCTGTGCTGCGAATCGGGCAGGGGGTTTTCCCACAGGATGACGGTCAGGCGGAAGCAGTTCATGGCGGGTCTCTTTCGGTCAAGCGGTTCTGCAAACGGGATGGGGAAATGAGGCTCCCTTTAAGTATAGACCTTTTTTGCCAAAATGCAGCCCGGCAGGCCGAGCATTCTGCGCAGAGGGGAAAGGTCGGCAGCTCCCCGTCGCCCGGCGGGTTTTCATCGGCCACTTGACCAGTTTTTTAACCCGTGCGGTGGGCGCTGTGATACGATCAATCATAACCAAATCCTGCTTATCGTTTGAGGCCTAGCATGTCAAACCCCCAACCTTCCCCCACCCCCTCTTCCGCGCCCACCCGCGGGCTGGCCGGGCAGATCGCGCGGCTGCGCGGCGTATATGAAGAGTACCCGCGACAATTCTGGGTGCTGGTGTTCGGCAGTTTCATTGACCGTCTGGGCGGGGCGCTGCTGTTCCCCTTCTTTTCGCTGTATATCACCCAAAAATTTGACGTGGGCATGACCCAGGTGGGGGTGATTTTTTTGGTCTTCTCCATCACCGGCCTGTTCAGCAGCCTGTTAGGCGGGGCGCTGACCGACCGCATCGGGCGCAAGGGCATCATCATTTTTGCATTGGTGATGAGCGCCCTCTCCGCCCTGGGAATGGGTCTGGTCAACGAGTTCACCACCTTTTTGGTGGTGGCCGGGGTGGTGGGTCTGCTTTCGGATGTGGGCGGGCCGGCGCATAGCGCGATGGTGGCGGATTTGCTGCCGGAGCATAAACGCGCCCAGGGCTTTGGCATTTTGCGGGTGGTCTTCAACCTGGCGGTGGTGATCGGCCCGCTGCTGGGCGGGATTCTGGCTTCGCGCTCTTATCTGCTTCTGTTCATCATTGACACCATCACCAGCCTGTTGACGGCAGGCTTTGTGTGGGTGGCCATCCGTGAAACGCGCGCGGCCCCTGCGCCGGGAGAGCCGCAGGAAAGCCTGGGGCAGACCTTCAAGGGATACTTCACCGTTCTGCGCGATTCGGCCTTCACCTGGTTCATGCTGGCTTCGATGTTAAGCGTATTGATGTATATGCAGATGAACACCAGCCTGGCGGTCTTTCTGCGGGATGTGCACGGCACCAATGAACAGATGTTTGGTTACATCCTGGCGCTGAACGCCGCGATGGTGGTGCTGTTCCAGTTCCCCATCACCCGCCGCATTACCCCTTTCCGGCCGCTGATGGTGATGGTGGCGGGCACCCTGCTGTACGCGGTGGGCTTCAGCCTGTACGGCTTTGTGGCCAGCTTCCCCCTCTTTTTGGCGGCGATGGTGGTCATCACCATCGGCGAAATGCTGGTCAGCCCGGTTTCGCAGGCGATTGTCACCAATCTGGCGCCGGAGGACATGCGCGGGCGCTACATGGCCACCTACGGATTCAGTTGGGTGCTGCCTTCGGCGGTGGGACCGCTGTTGGCGGGGCTGATCCTGGATAATTTGGACCCGCATTTACTCTGGTTTGCGGCGGGGTTTTTGGGCCTGGCGTCGGCGGCCATGTATTACGCCTTGCAGCAAAAGGTGGGCGGTTCGCGCTGGGCGCTGGTGGACATGCGCCTGCAAATTTTTCAGCAGTTGGAAGAAGGCCGCCTGACGGTGGAAGAGGCCGCGGCGCGCCTGGCTGAGGTGCAGGAGGCCAAGTACGCGCGCATGCGCGAGCAGGAAGCGCCGCCCGCGCCGGAGCAGTTGCGCGTGCGGGTCAGCAGCACCGACAGCGGGCAAACCCACACCGAGCTGCTGCTGCCTTTGGGGTTGGTGAACATCTTCCTCAACACCGACTGCCGCCTGTCGCTGGATGTGGAGCAGCA
>DAIOUB010000055.1:0-11464 GCA_036751735.1 Levilinea sp.
GAACCCACGGTGACGACGAGCGCCACAACGGTTTTCGAGACCGCCCCGATCGGCCACTCCGGCACCTCTCCAAGCGGGTTCATTATACCTGAGACCGGCTTAAATATCCACAATCTCGTCCTGAATTGGGTAAATGATTTCCGTCTCCGGCAGGGCCGGCCGCAGCTTTTCAATCAGCACGCCTGAAGAGCGCGGCTCGCCGTGCACCACCACCAGTTTTTTCAGGCGCCCATTGCTGGCCTGGGCATAGCGCATCAGCAGGGTCTGGTCGGCGTGGGCCGAAAGGCCGCCGATGGTGGCCACTTCGGCGCGGCGGGTGAATTTTTCGCCAAAGATGCGCACATGCGGCTCGCGGTCCGCCAGGCGGCGGCCGAGGGTGTCGGGGGCCTGCCAGGAGACAATCGCGATGGTGTTGCGCGGGTTTTCGATGTTGTTGCGCAAATGGTGCAGAATCCGGCCGGCTTCCGCCATGCCCGAAGCCGAAATGATCACCATCGGGTCGCTGCGCTCATTCAGCGCTTTGGATTCATCCACCGACTGGATATAGGTGAGAGTTTTAAAAGTCAGGGCAGGGTGCTTGCCGCTGAGCACAAAGCTGCGGGTTTCTTCATCAAAATCATCCGCAAACTCTTTGAACACATCGGTAGCCCGAACAGCCAGGGGGCTGTCTACGAACACGGGGATGGCAGGCAGCTCGCCGCTGGTGATCAGGCGGTTGAGCGCGTACACCAGTTCCTGGGTGCGCCCCACCGCAAAGGCCGGAACGATCACCTTGCCGCCGCGCGCCACCGTGCGCTTGACCACATCGCGAAATTCGCGGAAGGCAGCGTCGGGGTCGCCGTGCACCTTATCCCCATAGGTGCTCTCCATCAATAAGTAGTCCACGTCCTGGGGCAGGGTGGGGTCTTTCAGCAGGGGCAAATGGTAACGGCCAATATCACCGGAGAACCAGAAGCGGTAGCTGCGCCCGTTTTCCTCCACGTCCAAACACACACTGGCCGAGCCCAGGATATGGCCGGCGTCCACCAACTTCGCGCGCACGCCGGGGATGGGGGTGAAGGTCTCGTCGTAATTCTTCTTCACAAACAGCGGGCGCACGTCAATGGCGTCCTGCACGGTATACAGCGGCTCCACCAGGGGTTCGCGGCGCTGGCTGCGTTTTTTGTTCACAAAGGCAACGTCCATCTCCTGCACATGCGCCGAATCCTGCAGCATGATATCCGCCAGTTCCACCGTGGCGGGCGTGGCGTAAATGGGCGCGTTGAAGCCGTTCTTCACCAGGTTGGGCAAATTGCCGCTGTGGTCAATGTGGGCGTGCGAAAGGATCATCGCATCCACAGTTTTGGGGTTGTAGCCAAAATTCAGGTTCTTTTCGTACGTGTCGCTGCGCCGGCCCTGAAACAGGCCGCATTCCAACAGCAGGCGGTGTCCGTTCACCTCAATCAGATATTCCGATCCAGTCACCGTATGGGCTGCGCCCAAGATATGCAGCTTCATGACAGCCTCCTAGGGGCGAATGATGCGAAGGATCTCGCTTCCAAAGTTCTGGTAGCGCCAGGGGATAGTGTTCATCTGGCCGCGCAGCTCCTCCAGGGTGGCCGGGCAGCTCTGGGCAATGCTTTCCAGCACATCGCGCGGCAGCACCACATCCGAAGGCACTTCCAGCGATTCCGCGGTCTGCTTGCGCCAACTGCGCAGGGCGTCCAGGCGCGTCAAATAGGCGTCGCTGGGGCGCTGGGTGTGCGCGCGGGTCAGGGGGGGTTCGCGCAGGCCGCGCTGCACGGCTTGCAGCAGCGGGTCACCGTGCCGCTGCAGCAGGCGGCCGTTGAGCATGCCCAGGCTCTCCAACGCAGGCCGCGTCTGCGGCAGGCTGCGGGCAATTTCATACAGCACCTGGTTGCTCAGCACCTTAAACACGGGCAAATTGGCCATCCGCGCCTGCTGATCGCGGTACTGCACTAAAGATTTCAGCACCGCCAGCTGGGTGGCGTTCAGGTCGTGCGCGCCGGGGATGCGCCACACAGCGTTGCCGTTTTCCTGCGGGGGCACCTCGGTGTTCTCCAGGCGGCAAAAATCCTCCTGGGCCAGCTCCCAGCGCCCGCGCTGATGCAGTTCGGCTTCCAAACGGGCGCGCAGGTCAATCAGATAGTGGCTGTCCAGGCGGGCATACGCCAGCATCTCCGGCGGCAGCGGGCGGCGGCCCCAGTTGGCGCGCTGGTACTGCTTATTCAGCTCAATCTGAAATTCCTGTTCCAAAATGCCGGCCAGCCCCACGTTTTCCCGCCCCAGAATGCGGCTGGCGTGCATGGTGTCAAACAGGTGATGAATCTCAAAGCCAAAATCGCGCTTCAGGCAGATGACGTCATATTCGGCCGCGTGGAAGATCTTTTCAATCTCCGCGCGCGAAAACACCCCCGCCAGAGGGTCCAGGCTGTCAATTGCCAGAGGATCAATCAGATAATCTTTCTCAGCGGTAGAAATTTGAATCAGGCACACCTGTTCTTGATAGGCGTACAACGAGTTTGATTCCGTATCCACCGCCACCTGCGTCTCGCGCAGCAGTTGGCCGGCCAAACGCTCCAGGGCGGCGTAGCGGTCTATCCACACGGGCGGCTGCAGTAAAGAAGTTGCCATGCGGGTCATTATAGCGCAAACTCAGATCAAATTCCCGAATCCGGATTGCTTTTTTGAAAAAGCGGCTAAAATTAAAGGATAAGCTTGCATGATTCAGTTCCGACAACCTGGAACGTTTTTTCGGTTGGGAGGCATTATGAATGAGAAAGTTTTGATCATTGAAGATGATGAAGCCATTGTGAAGCTGCTGCGCCGCTCGCTGGCCTATGAGGGGTATCAGGTAGACGCGGCTCTCGACGGCGAGAGCGGCCTGGCCCTGGCGCGAGACCGGCAGCCCGATCTGGTCATTCTGGATTGGATGCTGCCCGGCATGGACGGGCTGGAGGTTTGTCAGCGCCTGCGCGCCCTCAGCAACGTGCCCGTGCTGATGCTGACCGCCAAAGACACCCTTCACGACCGTGTGCAGGGACTGGACGCCGGCGCCGATGACTATGTGGTCAAGCCCTTCCAGTTGGATGAGCTGACCGCCCGCATCCGCGCCCTGCTGCGCCGCACCCAGCAAGACCGCACGCCCGTGCTGAACTTCATGGATCTCAATCTGGATACCTCCACCCGCCAGGCCGAACGCAACGGGCGCATCATTTCGCTCACCGCTAAGGAATACGACCTGCTGGAGCTGTTCATGCGCCACCCCCGCCAGGTGCTCACCCGTGAGATGATCTTTGACCGCGTGTGGGGTTACGACTTTGGCGGCGAAAGCAACGTTTTGGATGTGTACATCCGCTACCTGCGCCAGAAGCTGGAAGGGGAAAAGGAGTCGCGGCTGATCTACACCGTGCGCGGTGTGGGGTATGTCATGCGCGAGACGGCATAATGTCGCTGCGTTTACGCCTGACCCTGCTGTACACCAGTCTGCTGGGGGGCACCATGCTGCTGGTTTCAGCCCTGGTGTACGGCCTGGTGAACGTGATTCTGCTCGACCAGGTGGACCGCACCCTGGCTCAAAACTCCACCGCCATCATCTCCCGCCTGCGGATGAACACCGCCAGCACCTTCGACCCGCGCGGTCTGATTGACCTGCGCACCACCGAGACGGTCGAATTTCAGGTGTGGAGCACCGACCGCAAACTGCTGCTGGCCCTGCCTCCCACCCAGCGCGACCCGCTGGATAACGCCGGGCGCTGGGCGGATGAACCCCGCTATCAAACCATCCGCCAGTCTGGCAAGAGCCTGCGGGTGCTCTCTATCCCCCTCAAAACCATCCGCGGCCCGGTGGGCGTGCTGCAAATTGGCCAGAACATCACCCTGGTGGATATGATCCTCTCCACCCTGTCCCTCATCCTGGTCTTGCTGCTGGCCTTGGGGGTGATCTTTTCGGGGCTTTCGGCCTGGCTGGTCATCGGGCAAACGTTGGCGCCCCTGGCCACCGTCACGCGCGTGGCCGCACAGATCACCCGCGCCGACGATCTGCAGCGCCGCATCCCCATGACGGGCGTGGGGGATGATGAAGTCGGCGACCTGATCACCTCTTTTAATCAGGTGCTGGAACGCCTGGAAAAACTCTTCACCAGCCAGCGCCGCTTCCTGGCGGATGTCTCCCACGAGCTGCGCACACCTCTCACCGTCATCCGCGGCAACGTCGGCTTGATGCGCCGCATGAAAGAACTGGATGAGGAATCGCTCACCGGCATTGAATCGGAAGTGGACCGCCTCACCCGTTTGGTGGGGGATCTGCTGATCCTGGCCCAGGCGGAATCGGGGCGGCTGCCGCTGAACCTCATGCCCGTCTCGCTGGATACTATCTTGCTGGAAGTCTTCCAGCAGATGCGCACCATCGCCGGGGACCGCGTAAACCTGCGCATTGCCGAGATTGACCAGGTGGAAATCATCGCGGATTTTGACCGCATCAAGCAAGTGCTGTTGAACCTAGGCGGCAATGCCATCCAATACACCCCCAACGGCGGCGAGATCGTCCTCTCCCTGCGCAAATCTGACCAAATGGCCCAAATCCTGGTGACGGATACGGGCCCTGGCATCCCTGCCGCGGATCTGCCGCACATCTTCGAACGCTTCTACCGCGCCGAAAAATCGCGCACACGCGGCTCCGGCACAGGCTTTGGCCTGGGGCTGTCCATCGCCAACTGGATCACGCGCAGTCACGGCGGGCGCATTGAGGTCAGCTCCCGCGAAGGCCAGGGCACCACCTTCTGCGTGTGGCTGCCGCTCGGCGGGCCGCCAACCCCCACCGCTTAAAATCAAAGCCTCCCCCAAACGCGGGGGAGGCTATTTTTATGATTTTACCCTGCGCTGCAGAAGCGCTTTAGAAACGCCGCGGTGCGGATGACCCACTGTTATTCTCAGTGGGGCGGGGAACTGCCCGTGAGCTGGCCGAAACGCTGTGGTAGGTGGGTTCAGGGCGGGCCGAGGCTGCGGCTTCCACCGCGCGGGAGAAGGTGGGACGCGGCATGGGGGTGCTGGTGCCCAGGGGCGTCGAGACCGTGCGGCTGGTGGCGGGCAGGCTGGCGGGTGCCCGGCGGCTGACCCCGCGGCGCTGCGCCCCCCAGACCAGGCGGTCTCCGGCGACCGAAATCGTGCCGATGATGAGGATGCGGATCACCCACACCATGATGGCCACGAAGGCAGGTACCACATTGGTGATCAGTTTTGAATCCAGCACCGCGGCGCTCTGCACATTGTGGGTGGCAATCGCCATGGAAACGCCCCACCAGGTGAGAATCGCGTTCATGGTGGCGGCCAGCAGCCAGGCACCGAACAGATACCAGACTTCCTTAGGCTCTTCGTTGCCTTGTTCGGGGGTAAACAGGCGCGCGATCCCGGCAAAGTCAATGCCGCAAAAGGCCACCGCCAGGATGGTCGCCCAATGAATCCCGGCGAACTTCAGATTGCCCAGCAGATCGCGCAGGGCGTAATCGGTGGTGGAATAGTTGAACATTTCGAACGCGCCCAGGGCTGTGAGGATGATCATCCCAAACACCACGGATGGGTTGACCGAAACATTCCGAAACAGCTGGGAGGGCGAAAAACGACCAGAGCGGGTACCGGTGAGATTCATGACAATTCTCCTTTCAGGCAGGGTAAAACTGAATATTTGTTCTAATTGATCACATTATAGAACAGATATTCTATTTTGTCAATTACCCAATTTCTGAATTTTTCGGTTCTCCCAGCACCTTCTGCATCACAATGCCGTCTTCCCCCCCACTGTAATACTGCGGCCAGACTTCATACCGGCTGTAGCCCGCCGTCTGGTACAGGCGGTACGCATCCAGATTGCTGCGCCGCAGGGTCAAGCGCACCCGCGGCAGTCCCATCTGCGCTTCGCAGGCCTCCAGCAGTCCGCGCCCCACCCCCTGGCGGCGGTATTCGGGGTCTACCCCCAGGGTGGTGATCCAGCCGATGCCCAGCGGATCGCGCTTATCCCCAGCCGCAAAACCCACCATCCGCCCGGCGATGACAGCCTTCAGGCGCACAATCCCCGGCAGCGTCAGCACCCCCATCAGGTCCAGGATCGGCCAGGCGTCCGCCTCAAAGCACAGCGATTCCAGGCGGCGCAGATCATTCAAATCAAACAGGCTCGCGGGTTGAATCGTGAAAGGGGCGGAATCGGGGTTCATATTTCCCATTCTAAACGCTTTTTTAACGCCTGCGGCTTAAAAATCCGGTGCAGACCAATCTGTCTGCACCGGAAGAGTCTCTTATTCCTCAAGCCAGCTAGGCTGATTTCTTTTCTTCGCGCGTGCGGATGAAATCGCTCAGCATGGAGGTGAATTCCAACGGGAAGACGAACTTGGTGGCCGGGTTGGCCGACATGGTCTTCAAGGTCTCAAAGTACTGCAGGGTGATCGTCTGGTGGTCAATCTTGCCCGCCACCGAGAAGATGCGCTCCAGAGCCGCCGAGTAGCCTTCGGCGCGCAGCAGTTGGGCCTGCTTCTCACCTTCGGCCTGCAAAATGGCCGCCTGGCGCTGACCTTCGGCGACGTTGACAGCCGCTTCGCGCGTACCAGTGGATTCGGTCACCACGGCGCGGCGGTTGCGTTCCGCCGAAAGCTGGCGGTTCATCGCGTCCTGCACATCGCGCGGAGGGATGATCTCGCGGATTTCAACGTTGGTCACTTTCACACCCCAGCGCTCGGTGACTTCATCCAGGCGGGTGCGCAGGGCCAGGTTGATCTTTTCGCGTTCCGAAAGGACACCGTCCAGCATGATGCCGCCGATGACCGCGCGCAGCGTAGTGGTGGCGATACCCTGAGCTGCCAGTTCGAAGTTGCCCACTTGCAGCACGGTGTTCATGGGGTCAAAGACCTTGTAGTACCACAGGAAGTCAATCGAGATGGGCGCATTATCGGCGGTGATGGAGGTCTGCGCCGGAATCTCGCGCACCTGCTCGCGCAGGTCCACCTTGACCGCCCGATCAATGAAGGGGATCAGGATGATCAAACCCGGCCCGCGCGCACCCACGCAGCGTCCCAGACGGAAGACTACCAGGCGCTGGTATTCGGGAACAATGCGCAGCGCTGTGGACAAAAACACCACAAACACCAAGCCGACCACACCGATCAGGCACAATACGGATGTCGCACCTTCCATTTATCTCCTCCTTGTTGAGTATGTACACTGGCGGAACGCCGCAGGGCGCCCGCCGGATTAATTCGGGTCTGCCTCGACGGGCGTCACCAACAAGACCAAACCCTCACGACCCACTACACGCACCCGCGCCCCGCTCTTCACCATCACCGGGCAGCGCGCAGTCCATTCTTCACCGCGCACATAAACCGCCCCATCCCCTTTGAAGGCGGCGCGCACTTCGGCTTCCATGCCGATCAGCGGATCCAGAGAATGCGCCGGCTGAATGCCCACCGCCTCTAACCCGCGCCGCGCCACAAACCACAGCAGCAGCACCACCAGCACCGAAACCACCCCGGCCAGGGCCGGATGGACGGCCGAGAGGCTGCCGTCGGCCCCGCGGAATATGAACACCGAGCCCACCACCAGGGCTGCCATGGCCAGCAGCAGATAGGGAACCTGTTTCTTACGCCGCACCGCCAGCCAAAAGGGATACAGCGCCCCCACCAGGAGCAGCAGCGCCCAGATATTGATCGGCAGACTGGCCAGGCTGTACCCCGCCAGCACCAAAATGACCAGAGCGGCCGCCTCCAGAACGCCTGTACCTGGCGAAAGCAGCGCCAGCAGCGCCAGCACAGAGCCAGCCACCAGCAGCAAATACGCGACATTTGGATCCAAAAGGAGATTCATTTTTCCCGACCCTTTCCAGCCGGAAGCAGAAAATTTGAGCAAAAATCTTTCCATGATCATTATACATCATCCCCCATGCAGAACATCCGCCCAGGGGAGTAATCGCTATACGCTGCATGGCCGAAAAAGGATGCATAAACCTCAAAAAGTCGGTAAAATAGACTGCATGAGGCCAGAATCCCACCGGCGTATCGTTCATACGATTGGCCTGGCGCTGCTGGCGCTAAGCGTGATCTTGACCCACCCGCAGCCCGCCAGCGCACAGCAAGCGGGCCGGATTGTTTTGCTGCCGCCCAACACGCAGGCTTTTCCTGAGATCGAATTCACTTTCGAGGCCTATACCGCCTCGGGCCAATTTCTGCCCGATCTGCAGCCTGGTCAGCTGCGTGTGCTGGAGAACGGCCAGCCCCAACCGCTGACCGCCCTCGACCGTCTGGAGCCAGGCCTGCAGTTCATCGTGGCTGTCAATCCCGCCCCGCTGATGGCCACCCAGGTGGCGGGGGTGAGCCATTATGAACAGATTCAAGGCGCCTTGCAGGTGTGGGTCACCAACCTGGGCAGCGAGGCCCCCAACGATTACAGCCTGGCCACCAACACCGGCCTGCAGGTCATCCGTGAGAAAGATCCCGCCGCCTTTGCCGCGGCCCTGGGGGCCTACAACCCCGACCTGCTCAACGCCCAGGCTGCCCTGGTCAGCCTGACCCAGGCCTTAGACCTGGCCTCGGACCCCAACCCCGTGCCCCTCATGAAGCGGGCCATCCTCTACGTCACCACGCCGCCCAACGCCGCTCTCCAACAGGCCCTGCCCAACCTCACCAACCGCGCGGCCCAAATGGGCGTGCGCATTTACGTGTGGATGGTGGCCCCGCCCAACGCCGCCGGCACGCCCGCCGCGGACGTGCTCTTGGAAATGGCCGGACGCACCGGCGGAGAGTTTTTCGTTTTCACCGGTTCCGAACCGCTGCCCAACCTGGAAACCTATCTGTGGTCGCAGCGCTATCTGTATCAGGGGCACTACCGCTCGGCGATACAGCAAAGCGGCACCGCCCGCCTGCAAATTGAGATTCAGCAGGACCAACTGCAGGCCGCCAGCCCCGAAACCCCCTTTGATCTCCAGCTTCAGCCGCCTAACCCCATGTTCCTGGCCCCGCCGGTGCGCCTGGAACAGCAGTGGGTGCAGGTGTCGCGCACCGAAGCCCCCATCCTGGGACCGCCCAGCGTGGAAGTGCGTATTCTGGTGGAATTCCCCGACGGACGCCCGCGCGAGCTGCGCCTGTCGCGTTTGTACGTGGACGGGGCGGTGGCTGCTGAAAACACCCAGCCCCCCTTTGATGTTTTTCGCTGGCCGCTGACCGCCTACACCGAAAGCGGCACCCACCAGCTGAAGGTGGAGGTGGAGGACGAAATCGGCCTGCGCCGCGCCAGCATCAACATCCCTGTGGAAGTGGTTGTGCCGGCCAAGCCCAGCGGCCTGATGCTGCGCCTGATGACCGACCGCGGCCTGCAGACCGGCCTGGCGGTCGGCGCGGCTGTACTGGTGCTGGGGGTGGTGTTCGCCCTCAGCGCACGCCGCATTCTGCGCGCCCTGCCGCGCCTGCCCAAAAAGCGCCAGCCCACCCGCGACCCGCTCACCCAGGTGGTGCGCATCCCCCAGGAAGCCCCTTCGGCCTACACCTCCGTGGGCGCGCCTTCCATGCCGCGCACGCTCATCCCCACCCCGGCCAAAGCCTATTTGCAGCGCCTGGGCGAGGACGGCAATCCCCTGAGCGGCAGCATCATCCCCCTCACCCAGCCCGAAATCACCTTTGGCTCTGACCCTGCCCAGGCCATTCAGGTGATCGATTCGCCCAGCGTCAGCCCCCTGCACGCGCGGCTGATCACCACCAGCGAAGGTTACCGCCTGGCAGATGCCGGCTCGGTGGCCGGCACCTGGCTGAATTACGCCCCGGTTTCCTCCCTGGGCGCCCGGCTGGAACACGGCGATTTGATCCATTTTGGACGGGTGTCTTTCCGCTTCCAGCTCAGCCGCCCGGGGCGCGCCCGCAAGATCCAAACTCAACCTTACCAGGACACCCTCGAATGATCCGCACCGAGCACGCCCATCTGACCACCGCCGCCGCCACCCACCCAGGGATGACCGGCAAAATCAACGAAGACCGCTACGCCGTTTCGGCTTTTCAGGCTGGCGAGGAACCGGTGCTGCTGGCGGTGCTGTGCGACGGCATTGGCGGCCACCAGGCGGGCGAAGTGGCTGCCGAACTGGCGGTGGAGATCATCAGCGAAGTGGCCGCCGACAGCGACGGCGCAGACCCCCTGGCGATTTTGGATGAAGCCATTGTGGAAAGCAGCGAGCGCATCCGCGAGCTGGCCGAAAGCAGCCCCACCTATCACGGCATGGGGGCCACCTGCGCCCTGGCATGGGTGCAGGGCAAACGCCTGTACACCGGCACCGTAGGCGATTCGCGCATTTACCTGCTGCGCGGTGGGGTCCTGCGTCAGCTCAGCACCGACCACACCTGGATTCAAGAAGCCCTGGAAGGCGGCTTTATCCGTCCTGATCAGGTCAAAGGGCACCCCAATTCGCACGTCATCCGCCGCTACCTGGGTTCCCCCAACCCGCCGCGGCTGGATCACCGCCTGCGCCTGAACGGCAATGAGAATGACAAGACCGCGCTGGCCAACCAGGGCCTGCTCCTTCAGCCCAAAGACCGCCTGCTGCTGTGCAGCGACGGCCTGACGGACCTGGTGGAACGCGAAGAAATTGAGGATATTTTACGGCGGCAGCCCCTGCAAAGCGCGGCCGACACCCTGGTGTCGCTGGCCAACGCCCGCGGCGGGCACGACAACATCACCCTGGTCGTGGCCGAAGCGCCCCCACCGCCGCCGCGCAAGATCAGCTTTAAGCCGCTGGTGCTGGGCTGCATGGTGCTGGTATTGGTCTCCGCCCTCATCGCCGTGGCCATCCTGGGCGCCCTGTGGTGGCAGCAGCGCAGCGGTGTCCCCAGCCCCACGCCGGCTCTGTGGGAGCAAAGCCTGACGCCCCCGCCGGGTGCGCCGGGGCCTGTCACCGCCGCGCCCACGGCCAGTTTGCAGCCGGGAGCCACCCTGACCCCCAGCCTCACGCCCATCCTGCTGCCGAACCCCTTGGAAGGCGGCGCCACGCTGACGCCCTGGCCCACCAACCCCCCACCGGCTGCGCCCTAAGCGTTCCCCCCTGCGGTTTACCCTAGCCCGCCGCGTTGGCCCGTTCAATCACATTGCGGGCCGCGCGGATCAGCGGCATATCCACCATGCGCCCGTCCACAGCGTAGGCCCCGCGGCCCTGGCCGCTTTCCTGATCAAACGAATCCAGCAGGCGCTGGGCCTCTTCAATTTGTGCCGGGCTGGGGGTAAAGGCCTCTGCTGTCAGCGGCCACTGGTTGGGATGAATGATCTGCTTGCCGGTGTAGCCCATCTCCGCGCCCATGCGGGCTTCCTGGCGCAGCCCCTCGGTATCGTTGAAATCAATCTTGACCATATCAATGCTCTGCAGGCCGTAAGCCGCCGCGTGCAGCACCACCGCCCCGCGCGCGTAAAACACCTCCCAGGCCGCCGGAGTGCGCGTGGCCTGCATCCA
>DAIOUB010000055.1:11564-14998 GCA_036751735.1 Levilinea sp.
AAATCGTCCTCGGCCAGCCCAGACTGCACCGGATTGATGCGCACCAGCTTTTCGCTGCGCCCAAAATCCAGTTCGGCCAGGGCCGCGGCAATCCCCTGACGGGCGTCGGCCTTACGGTTGGCCGCCACGCCGTCTTCAATATCCATGCAGATGGTATCCACCTGCAGGGCAATGGCTTTCTCAATTTTGCGCCGGTCGTGCCCGGGCATATACATTAACGCGCGTCTGGCGTGCATAGCCGCTCCTTCAAAGAAAATAAAAAACGCTTACCCCTATTTTAACGGCAAACGCCCGCGCAGCGCACAGATGGGCCTATGCTATAATCAAACCATGCTCGCCGTGCCCCATCTCCCCGCCGGTTTCAAATCCGCCGGCCGCCTGGACATGAAGAAAAATTGGGCCTTGCAGATTGGCCTGAACGTGCTCGGTTTAATCCTGATCGCCCTGACGCAAATCATCTGCCTGTCGCTGATTCGCTGGCTGCGCCCGCAAGCCGGCGCGCAAATGTTCGTGGTGGATAACGTGCTGGTCTTCACCGCCGTTCTGATCGGCCTGCTGGCGGTCATGGTGGTGGTTCACGAGCTGATCCACGGCGTGTTCTTCTACCTGTTCAGCCGTGAAAAGCCGCGCTTCGGCTTCCGCGGCAGCTACGCCTTCGCCTCAGCACCCAACTGGTATTTTGCCCGCCGCGCCTACGCCCTGGTGGCGCTGGCCCCCGTGGTGCTGCTTTCGCTGCCGGGGCTGGCTGCCCTGCTGTTGGGCCCCGGCGCGTGGATGCTGGGGGCTTCCCTCTACCTGAGCATCAACGTGGGGTCTTCGGTGGGCGATCTGGCGGTGGTAGCCTGGATGTACTTCCTGCGGCGGGATGTGTACGCCCGCGACGAGGGCGATGCCGTGACCCTTTTTGTTCAGACCCTGGGCAAACGCTGACCCTGGGCATCCTTTTTAAGAGAAATAAAAAATCGCCGCGTACGGCGATTTTTTCGTATGGATCAATGGATGTGCGCCTCAGGCCGCCGCGGGTTTCGAACGGATGTACCCCGCGATCGTCTCGGCAAAGCTCGGCACGTCCAGCGGCTTAGAAATATACGCATCGCAGCCCGCTTCCAAGGCGCGTTTACGGTCTCCCGGCAAAATGTGGGCGGTCATGGCCACCACAAAGATGCCCGCCGTGGCCGGGTCTTTTTTCAGCGACTGGGCCACATCCCAACCGTCAATTTCTGGAATGGCCAGATCCAACAAGATCAAATCCGGCAGCTTTTCCCGCGCAGTATTCAGACCCTCGCGCCCGTCCATAGCGGTGAGCACCTCGAATCCGCCTTCTTCCAACAAGAAGCGCACCAGATCCAGGTTGTCCACATTATCTTCGATGACCAGCACAACACCTTTCGACATCCGACAAAATCCTCCGCAAGAGCTTATCTATTTACTATACAGGGCTTTGAGGCAGTCGTCAAATAAAACCTCTTAAGAATTTTGTTAGGTGGTGAATTCTTAAAAATTGAGTCTTGACACAGAACGGATGTTCGTGTAATATAATAAATAGTACAAATGATCGAGGTTCCTCTGAAAGGAGAGGGCTATGGCACGAAAAAGCGCAGGTTTGGGTGAGCGGCACCGCAAGATCATGGAGTTCCTCACCTCCTTCCAGGATAAAAATGGGTACTCCCCTTCCATCCGAGAAATCGGCGACAGCATTGGGGTCACCTCCACCTCTCTGGTGGATTATTACCTTAAAAACTTGGAACAACACAAATACATCGAGCGCAACCAACACGTCTCGCGCAGCATCCGCATCCTGCGGCCCATGTACCCCTCCTTCACGGGAGAGGTCAAGCGCGTGGCCCGAAAGGCTGCCCAGGCCGCCAGCGACTTCTTCTCGGTTCCGCTGCTGGGGCGCATCGTAGCCGGTAAGCCCATCCCCGTGCCGTCCTCTGACCTGGCCTATTACGACCCAGAAAGCGGCGTGGAAATTGCCCGCAGCCTGCTGCCCGCCCGTGAGAACATCAGCGAGCTTTTCGCCCTGGAAGTGGAAGGCGACTCGATGATTGACGCCATGATCAACGACGGCGACATCGTCGTGCTGCGCCAGGCCAATCAAGCCGCCAACGGTGAGATGGTGGCCGTGTGGTTGGATGACAACGACGAAACCACCCTGAAGTACTTCTTCAAAGAAAACGACCGCGTCCGGCTGCAGCCTGCCAACCCCACCATGTCGCCCATCTACATCAACAACCCCGAACGGCTGCGCATCATGGGCAAGGTGGTCATGGTCATCCGTCAGGTCAAAAGCCAGTTCGCCTGATCGTACCCCCCTCACTGCGGCTGCACCTTTCCCTTTCACGTCACCACAAACAAAAAACAGGCCTCTCCTTTGCAGGAGGGCCTGTTTTTGTTGTGCAGGTCGTAGAGAATTACTCGACCGCGACCACGGCGCCAGCGGCTTCCAGCTTGCTCTTGGCATCGTTGGCAACTTCTTTGCCCACGCCAGACAGAACCTTGGTGCCAGCGGTTTCGGCCATGGTCTTGGCTTCCACCAGACCCAGGTTGGTCAGTTGGCGGATGACCTTGATGGTCTCGATCTTCTTGGGGCCAGCGTCCTTGAGGACGACATCGAACTCGGTCTTTTCTTCGACGGGTTCGGCAGCAGCGGCAGCGGCGGCGGGCATGGCAGCCATAGCCACAGGAGCGGCGGCGGAAACGCCCCACTTCTCTTCCAGAGCCTTCACCAGTTCAGCAGCTTCCAAAACGGTGAGGGTGCTCAGTTCATCAACCAGCTTCGCGATATCAGCCATTTCAAATACTCCTTACGTATGTTTGTTCGTTTTCAAAAAGGTCGGGAGGCCCACAGGCCAACCCACTTGGTTTTCCATTACCAGCCGGTTACACGGCCGGGGCAGCTTCCTTTTCGGAATATGCCTTGACGACTGCCGCAACCTGACGCGCAGGTTCGGCCAGCGTACGCACCAGTTTGCTCGCCGGGGCCAACAGAGTACCCAGCAGCTGAGCGCGCACCACCGGCAGCGGCGGCATATCCGCCAGTGCCTTCACATCCGCGGCGGAAATCGCCCGAGCGCCCAAAATACCGCCCTTGACTTCAAACGCATCCGCTTTTGCCGCATCCGAGAACACTTTTGCCAGGGCCGGTACATCCTGGAACGCAAAGCCCATCAGGGTCGTGCCTTCGAGGGGTTTGTCAAAACTCACACCTCGTTCACGCAGGGCCATTTCGACCAGCCGGTTCTTGACCACATGAGCCTCACCGCCCGCTTCCCGCGCTTTGGCGCGCAAAGCGTCGATTTCTTTCATCGACATCTTCGAAAACGAAAGCATGAAGACCGCTTGACTCTGGTTGAACCATTCGGTGTACTGCGAAACCATTGCTGTTTTTTGCTTCTTTGAGAAGGCCAACTTGAATTCACCTCCTTCCTTCC
>DAIOUB010000055.1:15098-17503 GCA_036751735.1 Levilinea sp.
GCCTGCACCACCGTACCGGCTTTGGGGTTCGGCATCAAACCGCGGGGGCCCAACACACGACCCAGGCGGCCGGCTTTACCCATCATATCCGGGGTGGAGATGGCCACATCGAAATCGGTCCAACCGCCCTGAATCTTGTTGATCCATTCGTCGGTGTCGGCGATGAAATCCGCGCCGCCTTCCTGGGCGAACTGAACGCCTTCGCCCTGGGCGAAGACCAAAACGCGCACCGTCTTGCCCAACCCGTGGGGCAGCACCACCACATCGCGCACCTGCTGGTCGGCCTGGCGCGGGTCCAAACCCATGCGCATATGGACTTCCACCGTGGCGTCAAACGAGGTGTAGCTGGCCTTCTGGACCAATTCCAGGGCTTCGCGGGGGGCGTAATACTGCGCCGGATTCACCAGCGCGCTTGCAGCCGTATACTTCTTACCGTGCTTAGACATGCGAACTCCTTTGTGGTTCAAACGGGCCTGTCAGCAGGCCCTCCCACGGGGTGTCAGTCGACCACCTGCAGCCCAAGGCTGCGGGCCGTTCCTTCGATCTGGCGCATGGCGCCTTCCAAATCAACCGCGTTGAGGTCTTTCATCTTCAGCTCAGCGATCTCGCGAACTTGCGCGCGGGTCACTTTGCCAACCTTGGTGCGGTTCGACGTGGCAGAGCCCTTATCCACACCAGCGGCCCGCTTCAACAGGAAGCCAGCCGGGGGCGACTTCAGAATGAAGTTGAAGGAACCATCGGTGAACACCGTGATTTCCGCCGGGACGATTTCCCCGGCCCGGTTCGCCGTCCGGGCGTTGTATTCTTTCACAAACGCCATAATGTTGATGCCGTGCCCAGCCAGGGCAGGACCAACCGGGGGCGCTGGCGTCGCTTTTCCGCCAGGCAGCTGTAAACGTACAATCGCTTTCAGTTTCTTTGCCACAGCTTTACTCCTTTGTGGTTATAACGGGCGATTAGGGTGGGCGCCCTCCCACGAATATCTAAGCCCGCGCTGGGCGCAGGCCCGTTCACTAAGCTTTTTCCACCTGTAAGAAATCCAGCTCCACAGGGGTTTCACGGCCAAAGAAATTGACCATCACGCGCACCTTGGTGCGCCCCATGTCAATTTCCGAAACCGTGCCGCGGAAGTCGTTGAACGGCCCGTCAATGATGCGCACGCGCTCGCCAACCTTAAAGGTCACCTTGACCACGGGGGCTTCGGCTTCCATGCGCTTCAGAATTTGATTGACTTCTTCGGGCCGCAGGGCGGTGGGCGCGGTGCCCATGCCCACAAAACCGGTAACGCCTGGCGTGTTGCGAACCACGTACCAGGACTCTTCCGTCATAATCATGTTCACCAGAACGTACCCAGGGAAAACATGGCGCTCGACCACACGGCGCTTACCATCTTTGACTTCGATCTCTTCCTGGGTCGGAATGACCACGTCAAAGATCATGTCTTTCATGTTCATGGTTTCAATTCGCTGCTCCAGGTTATGCCGAACCTTGTTTTCATACCCCGAATAGCAGTGAATTACATACCAGGCGCGGTCCGTGCCTTCTTCGACAGCCTGTTCATCCTTGGAAGCGCCAGGGACCGGAAGCGCATCATCCCCCGCCGCATTTACCGGCAGGGTTTCCTGGCTTTCGTCGTCCTGAAAATTCTCGTTTAACGCATCCATCGTTTTTTCCTTATAAAGCTGTCCACGCCCGGCAGTTCACCCAGGCTAGGCCAAAATCAAAACCATGAGCTGCGCGAGCAGAAAATCGAGCAGGCCCAAAGCCAGGCTCATCACAGCCAAAACCATCAAAACGATCTTGGTCAGACGGAAAGTCTCCTGGCGGGTGGGCCAGGTCACTTTTCGCAGCTCGCCGACAGTTTCGCGCCACCAGCGCTTGATGCTGTTGCCCATGCGCTCGAAGAAATTCGGTTTTGCCTCTTTTTTCTCGGTTTTGTCCGTCACGCAGTACTCCTTATCTTTACGGCTAAAACGCCGCCATTAAGACGGCGTCGCCTTGGATGAGGCAGGCCAGGCAGGAATTGAACCCACAACCTCCTGTTTTGGAGACAGGCGCTCTGCCAATTGAGCTACTGGCCTATGCGAGGCTGGAAACCCGCTGGTTGTCCGGCGGGTTTCCAGCGCTCTCAATCCTTACTTTGTCTCGCGGTGCGCAGTGTGTTTGCGGCAGCGAGGACAGTATTTTTTCAGTTCCATGCGGCCGGGGTCATTACGGCGGTTCTTCTGCGAAGTGTAGTTGCGCTCTTTGCAGTCCATGCACGCAAAGGTGATCACCGGGCGGATATCTTTCTTTTTAGATGCCATACCGTTTCACGCAGCCAGTTAACCCGGCTGGCTCTCCTCTTGCTTAGTCCAGAATTTTGGTGATCACGCCAGCGCCGACGGTCAGACCGCCTTCGCGAA
>DAIOUB010000056.1:0-10026 GCA_036751735.1 Levilinea sp.
CCTTGCGGATGCCGTTGCGCACCTGATTCAGGGTGCGGTCCAGCTCGCCTTCCAGGGCCATGAGGCTGTTGACGACGTATTCATCGGCCTGCTGGCGGGTGTTTTCGGCTTCGGCCTGGGCCTGGGCCAGAATCTGTTCGGCGCGCGCCTGAGCAGCCTGGACGATGGACGTCTGGTCAATGATTTGTTCGCCTTTTTCACGGGCCAGCGTCAGAGTGCGGTTGGCTTCTTCGGTGGCCTGCGCGAGAACACGGTCGCGCTGTGCGGTGAGCTGTTGGGCGCGTTTGATCTCCTCAGGGATGGAGGTCTTCATCTGGTCGATGATGTCCAACATGCGGTCTTCATCGATGATGACGCTGTGGGTAAACGGAATGGAGCGACTTTCGTTGAAAAGCTCTTCCAGGCGGTCCACCAAATGCAGAATATCCATTTTATCCCTCCATCTGTGTGTAGACCTCAGGTTGCAAGGTTGACACCCGCTGACCCATCTTTCAATCCCGTAGAGAGGTCAAAGGAACAATTTGTTGGTCGTTGCCTAATTCGCGAAAGCGGGCGTAGAGCGCATCGGCGACGAGGGGCGGAACCATGAAGGAAACATCCCCACCCAATGAGGCCACCTCGCGCACGGTGGTGGAGGAGATAAAGGTATGCTCCTCGCTGGTAATGAGCGCCACAACTTCGACATCCGCTTCCAAATGATGGTTGGCCAGAGCCATGCGGAATTCGTATTCGAAATCGGAGAATACGCGTAAACCGCGAACGATCACCTGGGCATTGACTTCCTGACAAAATTTCACCGTCAGGCCGGAATAACCGGTTACCACTATTTTAGCGTCATTTGCAAAAGTCTGCCGTGTTAATTCAAGCCGTTCTTCTGGGGAGAAGAGCGAATTCTTGAGCGGCTTGTTATAAACGGCCACGATGAGTTCGTCAAAGAGGCGGGACGCACGGCGGGCGATATCCATGTGACCGTAATGGATGGGGTCAAAGGTCCCCGGGAAAACAGCGCGTACCATTAGCTTAATTCCCCTTTCGTCGCCGCCCAGAAGCGGTCAAAAACCCGGCTGAGGTTGGCGTGTTCGGGTTGTTGGAGTTCTGGATCAATCGCAAAGAGCTTCTGGGCCTGCTCGCGGGCAATTTCGATCAGGCGGACATCGGTGAGGCTGGCCATCTTGAGCTCCATGAAGCCGGATTGGCGTGAGCCGAGGAAATCACCGGGGCCGCGCTGTTCCAGGTCGCGTTCGGCCAGGACGAAACCGTCGCTGCTTTGTTCCATGGCAACCAGGCGCTCATTTTCGACCGCGTTTTCGGATTCGGGAATGAGCAGGCAGTAGGATTGATCTGGCCCACGGCCCACACGCCCGCGGAACTGGTGCAGCTGCGCCAGGCCAAAGCGGTTGGCGCCTTCGATGAGCATGACAGTGGCGTTGGGGACATCCACGCCGACTTCGACGACAGAGGTGGATACCAGGATGTGATATTCTCCGTCGCGGAAGCGCGCCATGACCTGTTCTTTCTCATCCGGGCGCATGCGCCCGTGGAGCAGGCCCAATTTCAGATGCGGGAAGACTTCGCGCTGCAGGCGTTGATGCTCTTCTACAGCGGCTTTGCTGTCATCTTCGCGCTCGCCTTTTTCCACCAGGGGGTAAATGATAAACGCCTGGCGGCCCTGCTCGATCTGCGTGCGCAGGAGATGGTAGGCGCGCTCGCGTTCCAGCGGGTGGAGGACGTGGGTCTCGATGGGCAGGCGGCCGACGGGCATTTCATCCATGACGGCCAGGTCCAGATCGCCGTAAAGGGTGAGGGCCAGCGAGCGAGGGATGGGCGTGGCGGTCATGACCAGCAGGTGAGGGTTTTCGCCCTTGCCGCGCAAGGCGGCGCGCTGAGAAACACCAAAACGGTGCTGCTCATCAATCACGGCCATTTGCAGGCGTTGGAAGGTGATGGGGTCTTCGATGAGGGCGTGGGTGCCGATCACCAGGCGAATGGAACCCTCTGCAAGGCCGGAGCGGATGGCGGCTTTTTCGGCTTCGGAGGTGTCGCCCACCAGCAGGGCAATTTCGGCGGGGCGCAAGAGGTTGGAACCATCCTCGGCGCTTAAGAGGCGGGTGAGGCTGCGGAAATGCTGTTCGGCGAGGATGCTGGTGGGGGCCATGAAGGCCACCTGCGCACCCGCCTGAAGCACAATGGCGGCGGCCAGGGCGGCCACAACGGTTTTGCCGGAGCCGACATCGCCCTGAAGCAGGCGGTTCATGGGGCGGCCGGAGCGCAAGTCGCTTTCCAGTTCGGACAGGGCCTTGCGCTGGGCGTTGGTCAACTCATAAGGCAGGCGTTGAATCTGTTCATCCAACCAGCCCGCGGGAGGCTCGAACACCTGAGCGGTGAGAGACTGCCAGCTTTGCTTTTGGCGCTGAACGCCGAGCTGGAGCAGGAAGATTTCATCAAAGGCCAGACGGCGGCGGGCGGCCGTGAGACTGTCCATCGAATCGGGGAAATGGGCGTTGCGAATGGCGGTGGACAGATCGGGCAGGTGCGTTTCTGTGCGCACTGAGGCGGGGAGGTGATCGGTGAGGCGAGACGCCCAGAAGGTGACCGTTTGGTGCAGGATGCGGCGGAGGTTTTTCTGAGTAACCTGGGCGGTGAGCGGATAGACCGGCACAATGCGGTTGGTGTGGAGGTGTTCCTGTTCGAGGCTCTCCCAATCGGGATTGTTCATGACCTTGCGGCCCAGGTACATATCCACTTTGCCAGAGAGGACAATTTGATCGCCGGATTTGAGTTTGTTGGCGATGTAGGGACTGTTGAACCAGGTGACCCGCAAAAAGCCTGTGCCGTCGGTGATGACCGCTTCGGTCAATTGGGACTGACCGCCGCGGATGGGGCGCACGACGATGCTCTGGATGGTTCCCAGAACGGTGAGTTCGTCGCCGTATTCCAGGCGGTTGATGGGCTTAAACTGCGAATAGTCATCGTAACGGCGAGGGAAGAAATACAGCAGGTCGTTGAGGGTTTCCAGCCCCAGGGAGCGCAGAGACTGCGCGTAGCGCGTGCCGATACCGCTGATGACGGTGAGGGGGGCATCCAAACCCTGAACCGGTTCGGCTTTGGGCGGAACTGGACGGGTGGGCCGCTGGCGAAGATCGGCGGCGGGGGGCGGCGCAGGGAGCAGATCATCCGCGGAGCCTGAATCGGCTGGCCGGGCGGGTTTGGGGCGCGCGGGGGGTATGGGCTTCCGCGGCGCCGTTGGCTGAGCCTGAGAGGCGGCCAGCTGGGGATGTTCGCTTTGAAATTCTTTCAACAGGGTTAACAGGTCCGCCAGAGATTGGCTGCGTTCTTCGCTTTCCAGGTTGGGGTAGTTTAACAGTCTGGTGCGGACCGTTTCGATTAACGATTCGGGATAATTGAGGGTTTGGGCTTCTGTATCCCAGGCAGGCACAATTTTATCCAGGCCGCCCACAACAGCGCGGTTATCATACCCGCGCTCGGCTTCCAGCTTGAAGAATTTTTGCAATTTCTCGATCGGTGATGGCATGGGTTTATTTTACCGCAAAGTGATCTAAACCAGTGAATTCATCCGAAAAAACATTCGGCGACTGCGCGCCGCCGAATGAATAAGGTGATGTGAACCCAAATTAGTTGAACCGGGATGCGCCGAGCGGCTTTTCGGCGACAAAGAGGCCAAAAGTGCGCGGTCCGAAGATGGCGGCCGTGGAAAGGTTGATGGCGTGGGTGGTGAAGGGCGTTTTAGGGAACATTTCATGCGCATGTTCCTTAATCGCGTGGATCTCCGGTGAAGCTGGCGCGGCGGTCTGCAGGACGGCAACGTGCTTGAGCTGATCGTACTCATCTAGAAATTCTAGGAAATAATTCTCAGCGTGGCGCACACTTTTGACCTTTTCCATCGGGGTGAGCTTGCCTTCTTCGAGGGTGAAGATGGGGTACAGGCCGATCATTTCGGTGACAAAACCCTGCCCCTGGTCAATGAACTGGTTTTTATGCAGATAGGAGGAGCCAGGGGTGCACAGGACGGTGTAAATGTGGGGTATCTGGCTGCGGATGGCGTGTTCCACGGCGGTCAGGGATTCACCCTGGAGGACAATTTCTGCAGCCGTTTCCACCAGAAGCCCCAGCCCAACAGAGACCGCACAAGAATCGATCACCTGATAATTGGAGCCGCTGTGCAGCAGACGGACGGCCTCCTGGGCGTTGGCGACCAGGGGGGTGAGCTGGCTGGAATGGAGGATGCACAGAATCTTGTCAAAACGGGTGGCTAGACTGACCAGCAGATCGCGGATCTGTTCGACTGTGGGGATGACCAGCTGGGGATGCGGGTGTGCCAGGACTGAGGCTGGCAAATTAGCGGCGCGCAGCTCATCACTGTTGGCGTAGGTACGGCCCGCATAACTGACAGGCAAAGAGATTTGATGAACGAACCCGCGGGTGGCGGCGTTCATCTGAGAATATTGGGCAGTGCTGTCTGTGACGATGCAAATCGATGGCATACGCGGTACCGGTCTACTCGACGGCGATGATGAATTGATAATGGGGCTGGCGGCCCTCATGAATTTCGATTTCGTGGGCCGGGTATTGCTGGCGGATCTGGTCAGCGATGCGGTTGACCTCGTCTTTGGCAATATCTGCGCCGTAGAACAGAGTGATGCGTTCTCGATCGGCAGTATTGGCTTTTTCCAGCAGCCCAAAGATGGCCTCGGAGAGGTTTTGGGAGGACAGTACCAGTTTGCCGTTCAGGAGGGCGATGACCTCTCCTTCGCGCACCTCGATGCCGTTAATTTCCACAGAGCGGGTGGCGGTGGTGACCTCGCCGGATTCTACATCCTGGAGGGCTGATTTCATATCCTCGGCGACTTTATCCAGATGGCCGTCGGGCATGCAGCGCAGCATGGCGCTAAGGCCCTGCGGGACGCTGACGGAATGGATGACCCGCACCTTTTTGGTGGTCATGGAGGCGGCGTTTTGGGCAGCCATGACGATGTTTTTATTATTGGGCAGAATGATGACCTGATCGGTGGGCAGATTTTCAACGCAGCGCAGGATTTCTTCTGTGCTGGGGTTCATGGTCTGCCCGCCCTCGACGATGGCATTGACGCCCAGGCTGGCGAAAATGCGCGAGATGCCGGCACCAGGGGAGACGGCGATGACGGCGATGGTGCCGGGTTCGACCGCAGCCAGGTTGAAATTGGGGAGTTGATCGCTTTCTTTTTGGTTGAGCTGGTAGACCAGATTCTCGAAAGTGCCTTTGATGATGGTGCCGATGCTCTCGACGTACTCATAAGCCTTGTAGCGCGCCTCATTGGCCACATGGATGTGCAGGCGGTACATTCCGTCGCCTTCGCCTAATTGGATGGACGTGCCGATGTCGGTGAGGGCGTTGTAAAAGCGTTCCAGTTCCAACGGCTGTTTGGGTTCAAAGTCAATTACCCATTCCAAATCCTGCCCAGGCTCGATGGTTTCCATGGTATCGTCCATATTGATTGCGGATAATGACTGAACCGGCATCAGCGGGCTTTCGAGAGATTGATGGTTGAGATGACGCAGCATGCCTTCGAGAATAAAGAATAAACCTTTGCCGCCGGAATCGACCACACCCGCCTGCTTGAGAATGGGGAGCAGTTCGGGGGTGTGTTGGACGGAAGCATCCGCGGCCTGAACCAGTTTTTCAAGGATGAGGTGCAGGTCTTTGGTTTCGAGCAAAGCGGCCTCGCCCGCGGCGGCGACATCTTTTGCCACGGTGAGGATGGTGCCTTCCACCGGGCGGACTACGCCTTTATAGGCGGTGTTGCGGGCTTCGCCCAGGGCGCGGACGAAGAGCTCGGCATCCATCGTCTCGAGGTTATCCAATTCACGGGCAAACCCACGCCATAACTGTGAGAGAATGACGCCGGAGTTGCCGCGCGCGCCCATTAAGGCGCCCTGAGAAATGGCATGGCCGACCTTGCCGACCCGTGTTTCTTTGAGGTTGGCAATTTCGTTGTAGGCGGCCTGCATGGTCAGGAGCATATTGGTGCCGGTGTCGCCGTCTGGAACGGGAAAGACATTGAGGGCATTCACGATTTGCTGATTGGTTTTGAGCCAGGCCAGGCCAGCGCTGAGCAGATCTTTTAACCCTTGTCCATCCAAAACCAGGTTTGATGAATCGGCAGATGGTGCGGATGTGGTTGATGGGTTTAATTCAGTTGTCATCCAGAACTCCTATAATTACCACGTAAAATTTCTAATCGGGATTGCTGATGCGCAATCCGCGAATATGTACATTCACTTCGCGAACCTGAAGGCCCAAGGCACGCTCAACCTGGTAGCGAACAGAATCGGAGACACTGCTGGCGACCATTTTAATGCGCGTGCCGTATTCAACGACAATGTATAAATCAATGACGACCGCACTGCCCTCATAGCGAACATCCACGCCCATGGACGGGTCTTTGACCAGCGCCTGCGCCAGACCTTCGGCCAAATTTTTGGCCGCCAGCCCGACAACGCCGTACGATTCAATCGCGGCCCGATGGGCAATGGAAGCAATCGCGCGATGGGAGATATAGATGTTTCCGAGTAAATTATTGCTTTCGTTCATGTTTCGCCCTTTTTTATGTTAAAACCCAATTCTTGATAGAAGATGCGGGTTGTGGTATACTTTTCGCTTGCAGTTTCACAACCGGTGTGAAAACCGTAGTGCGGCACTTATTGACGGAAAGGATATCGAAAAAATGGCTAAGTGCGAAGTTTGTGGTAAGGCAACGACCTTTGGTCACAATCGCAGTTTCTCTTTGCGGGCGACCAATCGCTCTTTCCGCCCTAACCTGCAACGGGTGATGGTGATGGTGAACGGGCACAAGACGCATAAAGTGATGTGCGCGAAGTGCATCCGGACGATGGTAAAGAGCGCGTAAGATCAACAAGATCTTATCTCAACAAGAATCGCGGCGATTGCCGTGATTTTTGTTTTAAGCGATGGAATTCCTGAGGGCGGCCACTCCGGCAGCGATGCCCTGGGGGTGTTTAAAAATGGCGGTGGCAGCGACGGCCACGGTGACGCCGGCATGATAAGCGGCAGGCAGGGTTTGGGCGGTGATGCCGCCGTCAATCTGGATGTGCAGATCCAACTGGTTTTGTGTGGCGATTTGACGAATTTCACGTACTTTATCTAACGTTTCGGGCAGGAAAGATTGGCCCGAAAAGCCGGGGTTAACGGACATGACCAGCACCATATCCACATGGGACAGCACGGCGGCGATGGCGCTGACGGGGGTGCCGGGGTTGATGACGATGCCGGGGGAAACGTTGAGGGCGCGAATTTCTTGAATTGTGCGGTGAATGTTGGGATTGCCTTCGATGTGTACCGAGAGGCGATCGGCGCCCGCGGCAGCAAAGGCCTGAACGTACCGCTCTGGCTTTTCGATCATGAGGTGCACGTCCAGCGGCAGGCCAGATTGACGGCGGCAGTGTTCCACAATGAAGGGGCCCATGCTGATGTTGGGAGCAAAATGTCCGTCGAGCACGTCGACGTGCAGCCAATCTACCCCGGCGTCTTCACACGCGGTGATTTGATCTGCCAGGTGCAGAAAATCGGCAGAGAGCAGGGATGCGGAGATGAGGAGAGGTGAGGGCATCAGGCAGGGCACCTAGCGAGGCATGGATGTGAGCGAGAGCCAGACATACAGCCAGAAGGGGATGAGACCGCCGACCGAGAGGAAGGCGATGAGACCCAGGCCGATGGTGACCCAATCCCAACCGGCAGAGGGGGCAGCGGGCGCCGGATCCACGACGGCAGGTTCGAAGGCGGGCATGCGGTCGGACGCAGCCGCGGCAACGGAATGTGGGCGGGGGGATGGCGTGGGGGTGTGGGCGTGGGGGGCGGCAGGGGCAGGGACGGGAGCGGCCGGGTGCGACATGGCCGCGGGGATATTGGCCGCGTAGGTGTCGGCGGTTTGCGAGAAGTTGACCAGGATGCGCCCAAACTGATCGGCCGAGCGGTAGCGGGAAGACGGCTCTTTGGAGAGCACTTTGAGGATGATCTGTTCCAGCGGCTGCGGGATGTCGCGGTTGAGGCGGCGCGGAGCCACGGGGTTGACCTCGCGATGCATGCGCGCCAGCTCGGAGGGATCGTTGGAGTTGAAGGGCAGTTCGCCGGTGAGCATCTCGTAGAGGATGACGCCCAGAGAATAGACATCGGAGGCGGGGGAAGGCGGGCTGCCGGAGGCTTGTTCGGGGGAAAAATACTGCGGGGAGCCCCAGACGACATCATAGCGCTCATCCGGCTGGATGGTGGTGAGAGCACGGGCGATGCCGAAATCGGTGACCTTGAGGCGCTGGTCGGGGGTGACAAGCATGTTTTGGGGCTTGACATCGCAGTGGACGAGGCCGGAACGATGCGCATAGCCAATGCCGGCGCAGGCCTGTACGATCAGCGGGATGGCTTCATCGAGGGTGAAGCGGCCGCGCTGCTTGATCATCGTCTTTAATTCGGTTCCGGGGACGTATTCCATGACGATGTAGAGGCTGTTCTTGTCGTAGCCGAAATCATGGACGGTGACGATGTTGGGATGGGTAAGGTTGGCTGCGGCCAGGGCTTCTTCGCGGAAGCGCACCCGAAAATCCTCCGTTTGGGAGAAATCTTCCCGGAGAATTTTGATGGCTACCGGCCGTTCGAGCATGGTGTCGTGGGCGCGGTAGACCACCGCCATACCACCCGTGCCCAACGTTTGCACGAGCCGGTAGCGGTTTCCCAGGAGGGACGGGGTGGCAGCAGCAGCTTGTTCCATAGGTCGTTCAGATTATAACATACCTGGGCATTCTTGATGATGAGGATGGTTATTCTATGCTTCTGACCCCAATCGGAATGCAGACGCAGCAGAATAAGCGGATTATTCTGGGAATTTATACCTTTTTCTGTAGAAAATTCAGCTCATTTTTACAAACCGGTGTATCATTCCCTTATGTTCCAACATCTTTTTGACAGCGAACGAGCGCGCAGAAAAGCGATGACCGCCGGTCAGGTGGTGCCTGACTCTGTGCGCTGCGTGCAGTGCGGGATCTGTTCTTTCAACTGTCCCATTGGGATTGATGTACGCCGCCACGCATGGCTGGGGCAGCCGGTGATCAACAGCCGGTGCCTGACCTGCGGTGAGTGCGTGGCGCGGTGCCCGCGGGGGGTGCTGAGCCTTGAACAAACGGATCTCTTTGCGGAGCATACATGATGACTCGGTATGTGCTGATTGGGATGGGCATTGCGGCGATATCGGCATTAGAAAGCATCCGCTCAGTAGATGATCAGGGAGAAATACTTGTCATCAGCGATGATCCGTACGGCTATTATTCACGGCCTGGATTGGCGTATTACCTGACGGGGGAATTAGAGGAGAAACAGCTTTATCCGTATCAGAAAGAGGATTTTCTCCGGCTGCGGGCGCAGTTTATCCGTGGACGGGTTGTAAAGGTGGATCCAGAGGAAAGACAGGCTGCGCTGGAAGACGGCACTTTCTTAGGGTACGACAAGCTGCTCATCGCGACCGGCGCGCAGGCTGCCCCGCTCAAAATCCCTGGCGCTGAATTGCGCGGGGTGCACAAGCTAGATCATTTGGCGGATGCGCGTGCGATGCTGGGGAATGCCAGACGCGGCAGCACGGCCATTGTCACCGGCGGGGGCATTACCGCGGTCGAAATTGCTGAAGGATTGGCCGCGCGCGGAATGAAAGTCCATTACGTCATGCGCAGTCACCGCTACTGGCCTTCAGTCCTGGAGGAAGCTGAATCAGAAATTGTTGAGAGCTTGCTCGCACGGGAAAATATTCAGATTTTTCGGAAAAGTGAACTGGCTGAAATTGTGGGCCGGAACGGTCGGGTGGTGGGTGCGCGTTTGGCGGACGGCCGCAGCCTGAAGGCTGAATTGGCGGCGTTCGCCATTGGCGTTAGCCCGCGTATTGCCCTTGCCCAGCAGTTGGGGCTGCGCTGCGAGCGGGGTATCCTGGTGAACGAATACATGGAAACCAGCCTGGCGGATATTTACGCTGC